>CADBRH010000068.1 GCA_902797035.1 uncultured Bacteroidia bacterium
ACGACCTCCTACCCTTGCTGCCTTCCGGCCCTGGGGGGATTCAGAGGGAGCTGGTCGTGTACGACTTTCCCTGCCGCGAATATACTACTTTTCGTTGAAACTGTCAAAAATGAAAGGGAGAATGTCCTCGACCCTGGAGAACACCCAGGCTTTATGAGTCCCGAACATAATGATTCTTAACGGCTTACCCCCCAGGGTCTGATACTCGGCCATCACCTGCCTGCAAGCCCCGCAAGGAGCGCAGGGAGTCGGGGCGATCTGGTGGCCGAACCCTCCCACGATCGCTAAAGCCTCCATAGGCACCCCGGGATGATTCGCCGACGCGGCGAACATGGCCGTCCTCTCGGCGCAGAGACTGGAGGGATAGGCGGCGTTCTCCTGATTCGATCCCCTGACGACCGTCCCGTCCTCAAGCAAGACGGCGGCCCCCACATTGAATCCTGAATACGGGGCGTACGAGCCTTTCTGGGCCTCGATCGCCTCCCGGACGAGATCCTGGTCGCGGGGATCCATCTCCTCTATTGATGAATATTCCTCGTAGCTGATGTCAAGGCTTATTGTCTTCATTGTCCGAGTCAACGTTCTGATTTTCTCAAATATAACAATATTCGCCGAAAATCCATCGAAAGCAGTATCTTTGCACCTGTCATGAAGGTTTGCGTAGGTCTTTCCGGTGGAGTCGACTCCAGTGTCGCCGCCCTGCTGCTTAAGCGGGAGGGCCACGACGTGTTCGCCATGTTCATGCAGAACTGGCACGACGCTGACGCCACTCTCCACGGGGACTGCGAGTGGGAGGAGGACCGTTTCGTGGCCGAGATGGTGGCGAGGAAGATCGGGATCCCCTTCTATTTTGTGGACCTTTCCAAACAGTACCGCCAGCGGGTGGTGGAATATATGTTCAACGAGTATTCCGCGGGACGCACCCCCAATCCGGACATCCTCTGCAACCGCGAGATCAAGTTCGACGCCTTTCTTGAGGCGGCCAAGGGGCTGGGCGCCGACATGGTGGCCACCGGCCATTATTGCCGCCGCGAGCCGATGTTGGACGAATCCGGGGAGCAGGTTATTATCGACGGACAGCCTCAGTGGCGCCTTCTTGAGGGTGTGGACCCCAACAAGGATCAGAGCTATTTCCTTTGCCAACTGACTCAGGACCAACTCGGTAAGGCTCTATTCCCGATCGGCGGGCTCACCAAGCCCGAGGTGCGGGAGATCGCTCGCTTGGCGGATCTTCCATCGGCGGACAAAAAGGACTCACAGGGAATATGCTTTGTCGGAAAGGTCGATCTGCCGACTTTCCTGAAGCAAAAACTGGAGCCGAGGGAAGGTGAGGTCGTGGAGGTCTTTGACGCTTTCTACAAAGACAATCCACAATACACGTTTGTTAAGGAGACCCTCGGGAGCCTTCTGGCGACTCCAGGCGAGCCCCGGATGATCACCGCGTTCGCTTCCGAGGACTCTGGCGGGGCCGGCTTTAACAATATGCCGGTTATTGAGACCTCCGCGAACTCCTCTATAGATGGCCAGCGCGGCGATCAGCGCCTGGCCTCCCAGCGCTTCGCGCCCTATCCGGGAGAATGCTCGGACAGGCGCATCGCCGCGCCGGCCCCTATCAGCACGTCTCATCCTGGTAATTGCTCGGTCGAGCGCATCGCCGCGCTGGTCAATACCTTCGATGAGTCAAAGTTGGCGGCCCTGAGCGGCGAGGATTGGATGAAGCTCTCGGAACCTATTGACTATTCGGTGATTAAGTTCGAGACGGAGACCTACAGGAGCGGCAAGAGGCACATCAGGAAGACCCGCTACAAGGAGAATCCATGGGGCAAGGTCGTCGGTAAGCACGACGGGGCCCAGTTCTACACGATCGGGCAGCGCAAGGGCCTCGGGATCGGCGGCCACAAGGACTCAGTCTTCGTCCTCGCCACCGACGTGGAGAGTAATATCATCTATGTCGGGGAGGGACACGGCCACAAGGGGCTTTCAAGGAGTTGCGTAAGGATAACGCCAAGGGATATTCATTGGATAAGGAGGGATCTGGAGATGCGGGACGGGGAGATCCGCCGTTACCGGGTCCGGGTCCGCTACCGCCAACCGCTTCAGGACGCCTGGCTAGCCAAGCGTCCTGAAGGGCTGTTCATTCTTTTTGATATGCCCCAGAGAGGACTCTCGTCAGGGCAGTTCGCCGCCTGGTACTCACCGGAGGGCGAGACCCTCGGCTCGGGAGTCTATTGACCCCTATCCCAGAAACTGCTTCTTGAAAGACTCAAGTTTAGCCTCGACGGCCTCAGCGTCCGGAGCCGTGGCGCCGAAATAGAACTTGATCTTAGGCTCTGTGCCGGAAGGACGGACAGTCACGACATCCCCGTCCTTGTCGAAATACTGAAGCACATTGGACTTGGGAAGGCCGGTCTTCTCCGGATAGTTGTAGTCCACCACCTTGACGACAGGAGATTCTCCAAGCTCCTTCGGAGGCTCGTTCCTCATGTCCTCCATGATCTTGGCGATCTCCTCCGCGCCGGACTTGCCCTGACGGACGAGATAAACCATGTCCTCCTTGCGGTAGCCGTATTCCTGATAAATCCTCTGAAGCAGCTGATACAGAGAGAGTCCCTGATCAGCGGCCCAGGCGGCGCACTCGGCGACCATCGAGCAGGAAACGGGGGCGTCCTTGTCGCGGGTGAACTCACCGATGTTGAAGCCGTAGCTCTCCTCGCCGCCGCAGATGAACTCTCCTTTGCCCTCGTTCTCCCTGACCACCTGGCCAATCCACTTGAATCCGGTCAGCACATCATAACAATCCACACCGAAACTCTTGCAGATGTCGGCGATAAGCCGCGTGGTAACGATAGTCTTGACACAGTACTTCGTCCCGTCAAGTTTGCCGAGTTCCTTCCAACGGGTGAGGATGTAATAAGTGAGTATCGAGGCGGTCTGGTTGCCGTTCAGCTGGACCATCTTGCCCTCGTTGTCCCTGACGGCTATCCCGAGACGGTCGGCGTCAGGGTCTGTGGCCATCACTATATCGGCTCCCACCTCGCCGGCGCGCTCGAGGGCCATCTTCATGGCCGCGGGCTCCTCAGGGTTGGGAGACACAACAGTCGGGAAATCCCCGTCGCTCACGTCCTGAGCCGGGACATGATAGACATTCTCGAATCCAAGCCTCTTGAGACACTCCGGCACGATACGGACACCGCAGCCGTGCAGAGGCGTGTAAACAATCTTTATATCCTTATGGCGCTCCCTGGACTCCGGGCTGAGCGCCAGAGAGAGGATGTCATTAAGGTAGGCCTCATCGACTTTCTTGCCCATCAGCTGGACCTCGCCGCAGCGCTCCCCTCTCTCGAACTTCACCTGGGAAGGCTCGGTGATCTTACCGACCTCCTCGATGATGTCCTTGTCCACGGGCGGGACTATCTGAGCGCCATCAGACCAGAAGACCTTGTAGCCGTTGTACTCCTTCGGGTTGTGAGAGGCGGTGATCATGATTCCCGCTATCGCTCCCATGTACCTGATAGCGTAGCTGAGCTCCGGCACAGGACGGATATTGTCGAACAGGAACACGTTCAAGCCGTTGGCGCTGAGGATGTCAGAGGCGATCTTGGCGAACAGCTTGGAGTTGTTGCGGCTGTCGTAAGAGATGCAGACCCTTATATCATCTCCCTCGACATGTTTCAGGATGTAGTTGGCGAGACCCTGGGTGGCCATGCCGACCGTGTATTTGTTCATCCTGTTGGTGCCGACTCCCATAATGCCCCGGAGGCCTCCGGTACCGAATTCGAGATTCTTGTAGAAAGCGTCCTCGAACCCGGTAGGATCATTGTTCCTGAGCTCGATGACTTTCATCTTGGTCTCGGGGTCGAAATCCCCATCCAGCCACTTCTTGGCCGCTGCTTGATAATCCTGTGACATATAAAAGGCGTTTGTCAAATTTAAGGAAAAAAGTTCAGATTCGGTGACCGACAAGCAGGAAATTGGCGGATTCGAACGGAGTCTCTATCCTGACGCCGAAAATATGGGCGTCATCCCCCGAGCCCACACCCAGCCGCTTCCGCAACTCCACGCTCGAGAGAGGGATATTCCTGGCCGTGACCTCGGACCTTGGGAATCTTTTCCCGATGTCCCTGAAAGCCGCCTTTCCCATCTTCAGGACCTCCTCGATCTCATACAGCCTTCCCATCCCCGCCAGAATCCCAAGCCTGGACCTCGCCTCCTCCTCCGAAAGAACCTCATTGAAAGACAGGAGATGGGTGGAACGAGCCAGCTTGACCAGCCCGAATCTCTCGCACAACACGTTGCAGGCCTGAGCTTTAAGGATAGACTTTCCCGGCTCGAGAAGGAACCTGACACGGGCCGCGTCAAGGAATGACGCCCTGGCGCCCGAAAGTTCCCCTTTCCCGAAAGGCAGCGATCCACCGTCCTCACGGCAGATCACGGTATATTCCCCGTCCCATTCCCTGTCCATCCAGATCAGCAGTTCCTTGCACTCACCTCCGGTGGCGACAACGTGGACTTCCCTGACCCAATTATGGTTCCAACCGGTCCAGGAGGAGGCCTCGAGAAAAGCCTCGTACGAGCGGTTCAGCTTTTCGACAGAGAGGCCTATGTCTTCCATCGGGGAGATTTTGACGAGAATATTCCCGCTCCTCGCGAACAAATCAGGGACAAGGGCCACAACATCGGGCGACGAGTCCTCGATCGAGAGCACCCGCCCGCCGTCACCCGTACGCCTGGCTGGATCAAGATAGATGATGTCCGGGGAGAAGCCTCTCAGGATATCACCCAGCGTGGAAAGGGAGACATCGCCGTTGACAAGACGGATATTCCCGGCTCCAAGCTCACGGAAATTGTGACATGCCGCCAGATAAAGGTCCCTGTCCCTCTCGCAGTACAGGACCTCGCTCGCCACCGTGGCGAAAGCGCTTGAGTCAACCCCGAGACCTCCTGTAAGATCGGCTATCCTTCCTCCCTCGACTCCGCTCAAGGACAGGATCCGACCGGCCAGGGCCGCCTTGTAATGAGCCGTGACAGATGAGCTGCACTGCTCGGCGCAAAGAGAGTTAGGATATACCAGGGAGGTTCGGGAATACCACTCGGGGACCTTGTCACGAAGTTTTTTCCTGGCCTCGATCGTGTTGACAGCCAACTCCTTCCCGTCAAAAGAGCCGAGCGACTGGTCATCTGGGGACGGCCAGTGTTTACGGGAAAGCAGAAGCCGGGAAATCTCGGCCTCAGCGTTCTCCGTGATAAATGACTCAAAACTATTCGGCACCTTCTCCCTTGAGATATTTCAGCCAGAAAGCCCTGTTGGCGGCGTTGAAATGGGCACCCTGATAACCGCGGTAACCATGCATGCCGTCCGGATAGATCATCAACTCGAACTTCTTGCCTTCCTTGTGGAGGGCGTCGACGAGTTTGAGGGTGTTCTGGAAGTGGACGTTGTCGTCGCCGGTGCCGTGGGTGATCTTCAGCATCACTGAGCCGTCGTAGTTGGCCTCCGTGACGGGATAGTCCTTCGCGGCGTTAGTCACCTTAGTCCTCTCGTAGCCCTCGGGGTTGCTCTGGGGAGTGGACATGAAGCGCTCGGTGTAGTGGGTATCGTACAGGGCCCACTCATAGACGCCACCGCCGGCTATCCCGTAATGGAAGGCCTCGGGGTGCTTCATCACGAGAAGGGCGGTCATGGTGCCGCCGAAGGAGAAGCCCTCGACACCGATCTTGTCGCCATCCACATAAGGCAGTGATTTCAGGTAGTTGGCCCACTCCACAAAGTCCTGGACCTCAAGCTCGTCAAGATGCTTATAGATCATGTCGAGACCTTTGCGGCCGTTGTATCCAGAGGCGCGACAATCCGCCACAACCTCAATGATGCCGTTGTCGGAATACCACTGGTAGGAATTCGTCCCGCGCCAGCGGTCAGACACCTGTGGCGAGTCAGGACCGCCATAGAGATCGACGTGGACGGGATATTTCTTATTGGGATCGAAGTTCTTGGGCAAGGCAATCAGAGCCGGAAGCTCAAGGCCGTCCTTGGTAGTGATGGTGACAATCTTCGGGAGAGCCGGGTCGGCGGGGTTGAAATCCGGGCCGGCGGCATCCGCCACCTTGAAGGAGCGGGACGGTTTGGCGAGGTCGAAAATCCAGACCTGGTCAGGGGTGTTGACATTGCCAAGCGAGGAGACCACGTACTTCTTGTCGGGAGACACGCTGACGCTGCCAGCGCTGAGGGCGGGGTCGCTGACCTGCCTGACAACGCCCTTGGTGGCGTGAAAGATACCGGTCCTGACATGGGATCCTCTTTCGGCTGTGTAGATGATCTCGGAAGACTTGCCGTCGAACTTGGGGGAAGGTTTGCCTTCCTTGATGTTGACGAACCTCATCCTCCAGTTGTCACCGTCGGTCAGGCGCGTGAGTACCTTGCCGTCGTAGGAGAGATAGTAGGCCTGCTCCCAGCCGGTCTCAAATGAGCGGATCATATAGAGGCCATCGCGTCCGAAAATCATACCGGAGATCCAGTCGAGCCAGGTGTCGTAGGTCTCGTGGTAGATGTGAGTCTTGGAGCCGTCGGCCGAGGAGACGGCGTAAAGGTCAAGAGTGTTCTGGATCCTCGGTTCCCTCTGGATGAAGAAGGCCTTGCTGTCGGCGCCCCAGAAAGGGGTTCCGAAATACTGGTCCTCATTCTCGTCGAAATCGGCCCAAGCGATCCCTCCTTCCTCCACATTAGCGATGCCTATACGCACTTTCGGGTTGGGGTCACCGCATTTGGGATACCTCGTCATCCTCACAGAGCCGCCCGTGGGGGACATACCCTCAAGATCAACGGCCCCTCCGGCGTTCTGCCCGTAGCCGAGCTGGAGACCGGAACGGTCAGCGGCCTCGGCGACAGGGGAATAGATCGGGAAGAAGGGGACCTCGGTGTTGTCAAAGCGGTAGAAGCCGATCTTTTTCGAGTCCGGAGACCACCAAAAGGCGCAGTATCTGCTGCCGCGGCCCAGGATCTCCTCGAAATAGACCCAGGAGGCGTATCCGTTCAGGATGACGTCGGAACCGTCGGTGGTCAGCCTGGTCTCCTTCTTGGTGGCCGCGTCCATCACCCAGAGGTCGTTGTCCCTGGTGAAGGCTATCTTGGTGGAGTCAGGGGAATATTTCGGGTTCTCGGCTCCTTTTATCCGGAGCGGCGGCTGGCCGCCGGGCATCCCGGGCATCCCGGGGGCGCCGGGCCTCATCATAGGCATTCCGGCGGGAGCGGGCGTGGCGGGGAGGGTCTTATGGGTGGCGGCGTCGATCGAGAAATCGTCAGGACCGGGGCGTCCGAAATCGTAGGTGAAATTCACCTGATGATCACCGGTCCACCTCCACGACCGGGGGATGCGGTTAAGCTCCTGAGCGCAAAGTACCGTGGTCGCGCAGAGGGCGAACAGGAAAAGCAACTTCTTCATAACTCTTTTATTATTAACTGTTTCTAAAATATTCATCCTTAAAATTGACCAGATAAACTTTCTCTGTTGCCCTGGTCAAGGCCGTGTAGAGCCATTTGAGATCATCGACCGTCAGCTCGTCCTTCCAGAAGGGATTGTCCACGAAGACACAGCCCCACTGTCCTCCCTGGCTCTTGTGGCAGGTTATGGCATTGGCGTATTTGAGTTGGAGGGCGTTGAAATACGGATCCTCCCGCACGGCGTCATGACGCTTCTTCTTGGTCGTCAGGTGGGAATAATCCTCGCTGACCCCGGTGTAAAGCTGATTCTGTTGCTCACTGGTAAGCGAGGCCGCCTCGGACTCGAGGGTATCGAGGCAGACCTTCGCGGTTATCTCGGCATCGTCAAAGTCCGGGAAGCACAACCTGGCATCAGCGAAACTCAGGCCGTACCGCTCCTCGAAGTTCTTGATGGACAAGAGTTTAGCCATATCACCATTGGCTATGTAATCCATTCCCGAGGCATCTCCCGCGAACTGGTAGCAGTTCTTTACGATCATCAGTCTCTCGCCCCTGACAAGCCTCTCCTCATTATAGAACACCCGCGAGCGTATCCCAGCGTTGTAACGATTAGCCCTCTTGTTCGACCGGCAGAGCACGATGACGTCATCTTTCGAGTAATCAGTGTAATACGCCTGATTTAGCGAGTCGAGCAGATCTCCTCCGGAGACTCGTGTCACATCGTCGAAACCATCCGTCCTGAGACCTATACCATCGGGGGTGAAAGACTCGTCCCCATAGAGGTCGGAAGTTATCAACTCCCTGAGCCTCGTGGCGTTCCAGAGTATTCCTGACTCCTTCCGCTGGCGCACGACCTCCGTCAGGGAACTGTACATCACCCCGCCGAAACCATCCATATAGTCCGGTGACAAGGCCGGGGAGGCGTCGAGACCGACAGGAGGCAACTGGGCGGAATCCCCTGTCAATATCAAACGGCAGTCATTCCCGGACCTCACGAAATCCACAAGGTCTTTGAGAAGATCACCGGTGCCGAACATGGCGGATCCTTGCCTGCCGGAATCACCGATTCCGATGAGCGATACCTCATCGACTATGAACAGCTTATGTGACGACTTGTTAGGGGCGAGGGAGAACAGGCCGAAACCGTCGGAACCGAAGGATTTCTGCCGGTAAATGCACTTGTGAATAGTACTGGCGGGCTTCCCGGCGTAACGGGACAGGACCTTCGCCGCCCTCCCCGTGGGAGCCAGGAGAACGCTGATCTCCTCCGGCTCGCCTTCCCTCACCGGACGAAGGTCGTCCATAGCCTCCACGATAGCGGCGAGGGCTGTCGTCTTGCCGGTGCCGGCGTATCCGTTGACCACAAGGATGTCATGGTCGTCACCGGCCAGGAAACCGGCCACGTCGGACAGCAGCCTGTCCTGGTCTGAAGTCAAGCCGAAAGGGAAACGGTCCTTGAATCTACGGTAAAAAAAATCGCTCCCGCTCATCTCTTGGCGCTCTTGCCGAACAACATCATCATGACCGCGAGCACAGGGTAGATCTCGACGCGCCCGAGGAACATGTCTATGGTGTACATCAGTTTGGCGCCGGTGGGCTCAGCCCCGAAGTTGCCAAACGTGCCGAGCTCGCCGATAGCGGGCCCCACGTTGCTCAAGGACGTGAAAGTGGCAGCCACCGCGTTGGGACTGTTCGGGTTAAGCGCCAGATTCAGCGAAAGGGACACTATGATGAGGAGCATATACAGGGCGATATACAGGATGTGCGGAGCGATGTCTTCCTGCCGTACAACCCTGCGGTTCACCCTGACCTCGTTGACGGAGGCGGGGTGCAGGACAGTCTTCAGCCGGTAATGGATCTCCTTGAACAAAAGCAGCGCCCTGTCAGATTTCACTCCTCCGGTCGTGGACCCGGCCATGCCGCACCAGATGCCGACGAACACAAGCATGGCCGACGGCAGGGCCGGCCAGACACTGTTGTCGGATATCCCGAAACCAGTGGTGGAGGCGTAGCTCAACACATGGAAAGAACCATTCATCGCCGCCCCGCCCCAGGTAGTCTCGATGCCGTTGACCTTCAAGGAGATGGCCACGATGACGCTGGTGACTATAAGAATCCAGAGATAGAACCTGAAAATCTCGTTCTTGAAAGGCTTGAGCGACCTGGTGATTATGGAGATGTACACCATC
Organism: uncultured Bacteroidia bacterium; assembly: GCA_902797035.1. Lineage (GTDB taxonomy): Bacteria > Bacteroidota > Bacteroidia > Bacteroidales > UBA932 > Cryptobacteroides. The sequence goes on from CADBRH010000068.1 coordinate 9,625, forward strand.
CCGAAATGGACGGAGGACAGCAGCATGAAGAACATCGTGATCAAATTGACCGGCACCGAGTCGAACGCCCCGATAGAAAGGTTCCTCGTGCTAAAGCCACCGGTAGCGGTGACGCTCATCGCGTGGTTTATCGCGTCAAAAGGACTCATCCCGGCGAGCAGGTAGCATAAGAAAGAAGCCACGAGCATGCTGAGATACACCCTGGAGAATATCGAGACTGTCCTGTTGGTGCCGGACTGGTACTCACCTTTCGAGAGTGACGATAGCTCGAGGTTGGTGAGCCTCAACTTCATCTGGGAAGAGCTGGGGATGACCAGAAGGAGGAACACGACAACTCCCAAACCTCCGATGAAATGCGTCGATGACCTCCAGAAAAGCAAGCTTTTGGGAAGAGCCTCTATATCGTCAAGAATGGACGAGCCAGTCGTGGTGAAGCCGGAGACGCTCTCGAACCAGGCGTTGATCACTGTGAAAGGACCGCCCCATAGGGCGTAAGGGAGCATGCCGAACACGAAAGAGAGCAGCCATGACAGGAATATGATCATGTAACCGTCCTTCAATGTGATCTCGGAGACCCTCCTGACAAAAATGAACGGGAATATCCCCACCGTGAAAGTGATGGTGAAACTTATCAGCAAGGCGGCCAGGGCGCTGTCGTTGCCGTTCGCCACCGAGACCAGGATGGACAGGAACATGAACAACGCGCTGACCAGCAGCGCGTAGCCGACGTACCTCGATATTACCTTCACGTTCATGTCACTGACTCTGTGATTGACGAAGGACTCTCGCCCTCAAGTCGGAGACTCGCTTGTTCAACTGCTGGTTCTCCCCCGCGAGCTCCCTGATGCCGTCATTCAACTCGGAAAGCTCGTCGTCCCCCTCGAAAGTGTATGTGTATTTCTTGTTGTACGCCCGATAGTTGTTCAATCCCGCGAGCATCTTGTAAATCGGGTTCACATAGTACACAAGGACGAAAAAGAGCAGCATCAGTATAAGGAGGAGTCCGACCCCCACAGCCACCGCCCCGGGGATGATGCTGCGGTAGAAACCTCTCTGGAATGTGCGCGAGTTCTTTTCCAGATCCTCGTATATCGCCTCGTCGAGGTTGTCGATGTAGTAGTCCAGTTTCTGGAAACGAGGCTGGAGACGCTCGAAATACCATGTCCTGGTGTCGATGAAGTCCGAGAGAAGGACATCGTTAAGCTCAAGGGAAGTGAGCATATACGCTGAATAGGCGTAAACCACCGAATCTGTCAGGGGCATCATCTTGGCGGACATCAGTGACTTGTGGAGAGAGTCGCAGTGGCTCATGAACTCCTTTTGATGGAAATCCGGCAAAGCGCTGACCGAGTCGTCCCCTATCACCGTCAGTATGTCGAGATTGTACTTGCTGCTGACCTCGGAAAGCTTCTGGGCCACACCGATGCTCCTGACGTTGTCAGCCATGAGCTCGGAGACATAGTCGCTCATCCTGGTGTACTCGAGAATCGAGATGACACTCGAGGCAAGCAAGGTCACGGCGATAGCCAATAGACTCAGGGTCAGCTTCGCTCTCATCGACAGTTTCCTGTCCCTAATTCTTTCTTTAACCTTCCTGAACATTCAACGCGACGATATCCGATTCACAAATATATAAAAAATCCTGTTATCGGAACACACCAAGTATGGTGCCGTAGTCCTTGAGGCTCTTCTCCCCTGGATAGACATCGAAATATGTAGAGTCCATATACACGGCGAAAGAGGTGATGTTCCTCAGGCCCCGGCTTTTATACACCCCGAGATCCGTGATGAAAACCCCCGGACGCCACGGAAGCTCCACCGCGGGCTTCTTCCATCCGCTGGCCAGGGACACATCCAACCAATATTCCAGAATCACGGCCGTCTCCACCGGGAACACCTTCAGATTAGCGTCCAGAAGCTCCAGCACCTCCCTGTGGGACATCCTCCCCTTCCTTCCGGGGGCGTCAGGGTCAGTCAGCGGCCGGTCCCATTGCCTCTCGATGGGGGCGAACTCAAGGAATATCCCCTCAGCCGGCCTGACTTTCACGGGCGGCCGCATGGTCTCCTGGTAAGCGAGATGAGCCAAAGTCGCCTCGGGATCGACTTCCCGGACTGCCTCCAGCATCCTGTTCTCAACTATAATGGCCTGTTCGCTCGCCGAATAATCCCGGCAAAGCGGACAAAAGCATGGCTCAGAGTTGTCGTCCAGCCAGAAATAGTAACGATGGTTGGTGGCCGGCAGCGCCGCGGCGAACCTGGCCGCGTTAGAGGCTATCACATCAAGGGCTTTCCCCGAATGGGGGCAACAGTTGAAATCAGCCACCCTACGGCCCTCCTTGTCCATCCTGAACATGGTCGAGTCCTCCTCGAAGAGAGTCCTTGGCAGAAGGTCACCCATCGCGTGAAGCTGGTGCTCGACGTCGATCCCGAGCCTTGAGCAACTCTCAACGAAAGCCTTGCCTTTTTCCGAACTGATGAACTCGAGGACCTGCGACGGGGTAATATGCGTGCCGATGGTGTTGATACCGTTCCTCGCCGCGATCTCAGGCCATGGGGCCGTCTCAAGATCCTCGACAGAGAGGACCACTCCCCTCATCCCGAACCAGGAGTCCCTGTCAACCCTGGCGTCAAAAAACACCTTCGGCTGATGGAAGTCGGGGCTTTTGTCGTCCGTGGATCTCATCGAATACCAGACCACTTCCCCGTCCGGGCTGTAATCGGCCCTGAAAACACCCATCCGGAACCCTTCGGACATGTCCACCCCAAACCCCGACAGTTCCTCAAGGGTCACGGAACCGGCTATCGAATAACCGTCGGGACGGATCTCATGGAGATAGTCCAAGGTGCTGAAATTCCATCCGTAATCGAACTGCCGGTAGTACGCGCATTTGTAGTCCAGAATCCGCCCGGCGGGATCCATCTCGGCGCCGATATATGTGTCCAGATCGCCGGAGTGTGAGAAGAATATCTCTACCCTGTCCTCCGGCTCGACATCCATCTCACCGGAAAAATCACCTTTCAGGGCTAAAGTTGAATCCTTGACATCGAAACGGAAAAAGAACAGGCTGTCAGTGGCCAGGCATTTGAAAACCGTGTTGTCGTCCAGACCGCTCCACGGGGCGTGGAATCCCTTGACCGGAGGCAAAGCCTCCCAAACCGGAGCCGACAGAAGACTCTCCGGCGACAGAGTCACCGGTGAATACGGGATGAGGAACACCTCGTCTTTCTGTTCCACGCAGGAAAATGCCAGGGCCAGGACCGCGGGGATTATCAGATGGCGGGATATATTCATAACTCCTCGAGCATGTTACCGATCTGATAGAGTCCTCTCGGCACATGGAAGCAACCCTTCCATTTGCCTCCTTTCAGCGGAAGCAGCACCTCCCCGCGGCGGTTAAGATAGCCGAACCACTCCGGGTAATCCGGGTCTTTGAACCTGGACCATAGATACTCGTCTAGAGTAAGGAACCATTCGAGGCATTTCCGGTTCCCTGTCAGCCGATAACCCTTAAGCATCGCGATGGCCGCCTCAAAATGGACCCACCAGAGTTTCTGGTCCCACTCGAGCTCCTGGGGCGGGCATCCTTTCCTGTCCATGAAATAGAAGATCCCTCCATACTCCCTGTCCCATCCGTAATCCATGACCCGGAGGGATATGTCCACCGCTTTCCGTATCAACTCTTTGTCACCCTTCCTGACACCGAGGTTCTCGATGAACCACAAAGCCTCGAGATCGTGCCCAGGGTTAACCCTGCGGCCCTCGAAGCAGTCCACAAGGCTCCCGTCCACCGACGAGACATTCTCCACCATCACTCCGAGTTCCGGCTGGTAGAACACATCCATCACCTCATGGAGACAGTCCTCGATGGTCGCGTCCATCAGGGCGGGATCATCGATTATCTCCTCGACCTCCAGGGCCATGTTGCAGATGATCATCGGCAGGGCGAAATCCTTCATGGGGCGCGTGCCGGGGACAGCCTTTAACCAGGGACCCTTGGGATTGGACCGCCTCTGGAGAATCCTGTCAAAAGTCTTCCTGGCGGCGTCGGCGTACTCCCCGCTCCCTGTAGCCTTCGCCATCTGGGCGAACGCCATGCAGGCGAAGGTGTTGGAGAATATGTTGTACGGATGGATGAGCGGCTTCCCCTCCCTCGTCAGGGAAAAATAGAAATCGAAGTCCCCGGCGTGCCCGTGGTCCAGAAGGAAGCGGGCACCCTGAGAGGCGCACTCCAGCCAGGCGGGATCCTTCCTGAACGAGTTGTACAGCATGGAGAACATCCAGACCTCACGGCCCTGCAACCAGACGAACTTGTCGGTGTCAAACACTGTCCCGTCCCGGTCGAGGCAAGTAAAAAAGCCTCCATATTCCTTGTCCTGGGACTTCTCCAGCCAGAAAGGCAAGACGTTGTCCAGGAGCTCGCTCCTGTAACGGGCCGCCATCGCGGCGAAATCGACATCAATTCTCATCTTCAGGCATATTTTCTTCGGGAAGCGACTCATCGTCAGAGGGATAGAGAGCGGCGGGGATAACCGACCCCGGGACGGTCACCCTGGCGCCAGTCTTGATCTTGCCTCTGGACTTTCTCGGGCCTATTCCCAAATTCTCGAGTTTCTTGATTTTCTTGATCACGCTTTGGTTGGACTCGGTGAGCTTGTCGTTGGCCTCGCTATAAGCCTTCAAGGCGTCATTGAGCGAAGACCCTACCTTGGTGTGCCAACCCAACCAGCCAGAGATCTGGCTCATCAGCTCCTCGGCGGTCTTGTAAACCTCGGCGATATTCTTCTCCTGGTTGGCCTGCTTCCATGCCATCTGGATCATGTTCAGCACGATAATCAACGTCATCTGACTGACAATCAAGACGTTGTTGTCCTTGGCGACCTGCCACAGCATCGGATCCTCCTCCAGCATCAGGCGAAAAGCCCCCTCGACGGGGATGAACATCAGGTTGTAGCTGACCTTCCTGCGGCCCTCGGGAATGTACGAGGCGTAGTCCTTGGTCTTAAGCTCATCGACATGCTTCCGGACACTCTCGACATGGGCCTTGGCGAACTTGCGCCTGCTCTCGAGGGTCTCGCTGACCATATATTCCTTGAAAGCGTTAAGGCTGACCTTGGAATCGATGATGACGGTGGTATCGTCGGGATAGAAGACCATCACATCAGGGATTAAGGTCCTCCCCTCCTCGCTCTTTATCTCATGGCCTCCGCTGTCCGTGATGACTCCCTGAGTGAAGAAATGAACCCCCTCGACAAGCCCGGCGTTCTTCAGCACGTCGGTGAGGAGCATCTCGCCGAAGTCTCCCTGGATTTTTGAATATCCGGTCAGGGCGTTAGCGAGGTTCCTGGCCTCGTCACCCACGACGCGGGAATGCTCGAGGACCGTCTTGATGTTCTCCTTCAACGACTCGTTCCGCGCGACGCTCTCTTTCTGGGTCTCCCGGACCGTTTTGTCGAAAGCCTCGAACTTCTCCTTTATCGGCTTCAACAACTCTGAGATGGACTCGGCGCTCTGGGTCTTGAACGACCTGCTGTTCTCGGCCGAAAGGGCCTTGAACGCGTCTTTCATGCTCTCCAGGTCCTTCTCGTGCTGTTTCTCGCGTTCCTGAAGGGCTTTCTCGCGCTCCTCCTTGAGCCGGTCCTCATATTCCCCCCGGACCTTCAGCTCTCCTTCCAGGGCGGCTTTCTCACTGCTGAGCGCTGTGATCCTCTCCTGCAGGACATCCTCCGCGTCCTCATATCGCCTCACCTCGTCCTCGAGCCTCTTCCGCAGGGCGACGCGCTCGCGGGAGGACCGGACGGCCACAACAATCAGGGCGACAAGAAGCGCCAGGGCTAGAAACGAGACAATCAGTATCGGGATGTACTCTTTCATGGCTTTCTAAAGAATATTCATGGATTGCTCCCTGACCTTCTCAAGCTCGTCTTTCATCCGCACCACTATCTTCTGGATGCCGGCGTGGTTGGCCTTGGAGCCCGTCGTGTTGATCTCCCGGCCCATCTCCTGGATGATGAAACCGAGTTTCTTGCCAGGATAAGGCTCGGAAGCGATAGTGTCGAGGAAATACCCGCAGTGCTGGCGGAGACGGACTTTCTCCTCGTTGATGTCCAGTTTCTCGAGATAGAAGATCATCTCCTGCTCGAACCTCGAGGGGTCCACCTTTCGCTCCAGCTCGTCGAGGTTCTTCATCAGGCGCTCCCTGACAGAGGCGAGTCTCTCACTCTCAAGACTGTCCACCTCATCCTCGAGGGCCAGTATCCCCTTGACCCTGGAGGTCACATCCTCGTAGAGAGCCTTCCCCTCTTTGGTCCTGTATTCATTGACGGCCTCGAGGGCGGCCCTGATTGCCCCCTCAACGACAGGCCAGTTCTCCTCGGTGACCACATCCTGCCGGGAGTTATCCATCACATCCGGGAAACGCATGATCGAGTTCAGCAACTCGTTGTCCATCCTGGCCTGATCCCCGAAATTGGACGCGCGGTAGCTGGTCAGGCTGTTCCTGATCTCCTTCATCTGGCTGAAATACTCCTTGACAAGGTCAGGGTTCACCCTCTTGGCGGCCCCGGCTCCGGGTTCCCATGTCATGAAGAAATCGATTGAGCCCCTCACCAGCGACTCGGAGATCATCTGGCGTACCGCCAGCTCCTTGTCCTTGGGCAGGAGCTGGGTCTTTATGTTGGCGTCCGAGTTCTTCCCGTTGAGTGTCTTGATCTCGACGGTGAGTTTTCCTGTATCCAAGACGGCCTCCGCCTTGCCGTACCCTGTCATTGACTTAATCATGTCCGGATGTTTATTTTACAAATATAGTCAAAAAAAGTGGTCAAAAGCGGGACGCTTTTGGGTATATTCGCGTAAAGAAACCAGAAAAACCATGAAAAGGACACTCCTCTCACTATTAGCCTGCCTGGCCTTCACCCTCGCGGCTTACTCGCAAGAATTCCAGCTTCCCGGCGACTTTGGGCCGGCCGGCGGAGTCAAAGTTCTATGTGTCGGTAACTCTTTCACTTACGTCCATGGCGCCGACGCCATGCTCAAGGAGATAGCGGCCAGCCAGGGACTCGAGATCCAGATCGGGAAATATCTCGCCGGAGGCTACACCTTTGGAAGGCATCTTGAGAACCAGGACTCCCGCGAGGCGGTCGCCGCAGGCGGCTACGGTTTCGCCTTCCTTCAGGACCAGAGCGCGAACCCGGCCCGGTATTCAAGGGACAAGGACAAGACCGTGCTGGATGATTTCAAGGCGCTGAAGAAAAATGTGCTGGCGGACTCCCCCGGCTGCAAGATAATCCTTGAGCGCACCTGGTCGTACAGCGGCTTTGAGGCCGGAGGTTTCGGCACGAGGGAAAGTCTTGAATATCACCTTGTCAAGGGCGCCAGGAAGATGGCCAGGAAAGCCCACGCTAAGGTCTCACCGATCGGGGACGCTTTCGAGGCCGCGATGTCGGCGAGACCTGACGTCAAGTTGCTGGGGCCCGACGACCACCACCAGTCTCTTGAGGGCGCCTACCTCAAGGCATGTGTCAACTATCTGATGATCGCCCGGAAGCCGTTCTCAGGGGAACCCGCTCTCTGCGGGGTCGATCCGGCAGTAGCCGCTTTCCTCCGCTCAGTGGCCGAGAAGACGGTCCTGGGCAAGTGAGACCGTATAGGTGACGATTTTTTTTGTATTTTTGTAGGATTGAAACATAAAAATCGAAATGGAAGAGACTAAGAAACTGAATTTCCTGGAGGAGATTATCGAGGATGACCTCAAATCCGGCAAGGTGGACAGCGTGATGACCCGTTTCCCTCCGGAGCCGAACGGTTATCTCCATCTCGGCCACGCCAAAAGCCTCTGCATCAACTTCGGCCTCGCCGAGAAATACGGCGGCAAGACCAACCTCCGCTACGACGACACCAATCCCGTCAAAGAGGATACCGAATATGTCGACGCGATCAAGGAGGATATTCGTTGGATGGGCTTCCAATGGGATAAAGAGCTTTATGCCTCTGACTATTTCGACCAGCTTTACGAGTGGGCCGAGCAACTCATCAAGGAAGGTCTCGCCTATGTCGATGACCAGACCCAGGAGGAGATCAGCAAGGGGCGCGGCACCGTGGACACACCCGGGGTCGAGAGTCCTTACAGGAACAGGAGCGTCGAGGAGAACCTGAAGCTGTTCAGGGAGATGAAAGAGGGGAAATACGCTGAAGGTGAGAAGGTTCTGAGGGCCAAGATCGACATGGCCTCACCGAACATGATGTTCAGGGATCCCCTTCTCTACCGCATCAAACACGCTTCCCATCACCGCACTGGGGACAAATGGCGCATTTACCCGATGTACGACTTCACCCACGGACAGTGTGACTCGATCGAGAGGATAACCCACTCTATCTGCACCCTCGAGTTCGATGTCCACAGGCCTTTGTACGACTGGTTCATCCAGGCTTTGAGAATATATCCCAGCCATCAGTACGAGTTCGCCAGGCTCAACCTGACATACACCCTGATGAGCAAGCGCAAGCTCCTCGAGCTGGTCCAGAAAGGCCTTGTAGCAGGATGGGACGATCCCAGGATGCCCACACTATGCGGAGTCCGACGCAGAGGTTACACACCTGAGGCCCTGAAGATGTTCTGCGACAAGATCGGTGTCTCCAAGCGCGACCAGATGATGGACATCCAGCTTCTGGAATGGTGCGTGAGGCAGGATCTCAACGCCAGGGCGAACAGGTACATGGTCGTCCAGAAGCCCCTGAAGGTCACCATCACGAACTGGGAGCCGGGGAAGGTCGAGTGGTTCGACTGCCCCCTCAACCCCGCCGATCCCGAGGGAGCCACCAGAAAGGTTCCATTCACCGGGGAACTTCTCATTGAGAGGGATGACTTTATGGAGGACGCTCCGAAAAAGTTCTTCAGGCTTAAGCCCGAAGGTGAGGTCAGGCTCAAGTACACCTACATCATCAAATGCGAGGAGGTCGTCAAGGACGCCAAAGGCAACGTCGTCGAGCTCAAGTGTACCTATGACCCTTCCACGAGGCCCGGAGGCGAGGTCTGGCGCTCGGTCAAGGGCACTATCCATTGGGTCCCGACCGCCTTCGCCAAGGAGATAGAGATCCGTGACTACGACCGCCTGTTCACCAAAGAGGACATGAACTCCATACCCGAGGGCATGGATTACAAGGACTTCCTCAACCCCGAGTCGCTCAAGGTCTTGACCGGATACGCCGAGCCGGCGCTACTGGAGGACAAGTCCGGGATAGCCGTCCAGTTCGAGCGTACAGGCTACTATTTCAAGGATCCCGACAGTACCCCCGAGAAGCCGGTCTTCAACAAGACAACGGCCTTAAAGGACTCCTACAAACCCGAATAACAAATATGAACCTGCCGCTGTTCATAGCCAAGAGGTACCTGTTCGCGAAGAAGTCACACAACGTGATCAACATCATCTCAGCGATCAGCGCCATAGGCATGGCCATCGGCACGGCTGCCCTGATAATCATCCTCTCGGTCTACAATGGTTTCGACGACTTGGTAAGATCGACTCTCGGCAACGTGGAGCCGGACATTCTCGTGGTCCCCGCCAAAGGGAAAGTGTTCATTCCCGACGAGGAGACCCTCATAAGCCTGAAGAGCATCCAGGAGATCGAGGGATGTTATCAGATACTCCAGGAGAATGTATTTGTCGATTATGACGAGCATCAGGGGGTGGCCAAGGCGAAAGGCGTGGACTCCGCGTACGAGGATGAGTCGCCGCTGATCGGCCATATGACCGCGGGAGAGTTCTCGTTGCACAAAGGGCAGCTTCCGCAAATGGTTGTCGGCGCCGGCCTGGCGTACAAGATGGGCATGAACCCGGCCTTCCTCTCCTCGGCCACGATCTATTTCCCCGCCAGGGACAGGAATTTCTCTCTCTCCAATCCTGCCGCCTCCATCGAGTCTGTCAGCATGAGGCCGTCCGGGATATTCACAGTCAACCAGCAGGTGGACGAGGAACTCATGATCCTCCCGCTGGAAGAGATGAGGAAGTTGCTTGGATATGACCTGGAGGTGTCAGGGATCGAGGTCCGGCTGGCGGAGGGCGCCTCGCCCAAAATGTTAAGAAAAACCATCCGGGAGGTCAAAGATCTTTTCGGCCCTGATTTCAAGGTCTTGGACAGGTTCAGGCAGAACACCTCGCTCTACAAGATGATGCGCTATGAGAAAGCGGCGATCTACCTCATCTTGATCTTCATCATTATCATCATAGCTTTCAACATCTTCGGCAGCCTGACGATGCTCATCATAGAGAAAAAGGAGGACATCGAGACATTCCGCGGCCTGGGGGCGACGGACAACCTGTTGCGCGGGACCTTCACGCTGGAGGGGTGGTTGATCTCCCTGCTTGGACTCGGGGCCGGGTTGGTGATCGGAATAGTGTTCGCCCTGCTTCAGCAGAGGTTCGGCTTCATCAAGATGCCTGGGAATTTCCTTGTTGACGCGTATCCGGTGATCGTGAAATGGAGTGACATCCTTCTCACAATCACCGGAGTGGCTCTTATAGGTTACCTGATAGCTCTTATCCCTGTCAAGAGAAATATCTCTAAAGCCGGGAATACGTGACCTCGTCCTTCGCCCCGTTGTTGGCGACAACCTTGAAAGTGTCTTTATCCTTTTTCATCCTAAGCCCGGAGAAAGTCCAGATGACACCGGTGTCTTCCCCGGAGTTGTATTTCTTGGCGACAACCCTTCCGTTCTGATACAAGGTCAAGGTTCTGGCGTTACTATAGACTTTGATAGAGAAATCTTTACCGGCCGGGACTCCGGAAAGCCTGGAGGAGGCTATGTGGACTGTGCGTTCTTTCTTGTTCCAAAGGGCCTTGTAGAGATAGAAAACGTCTTTCCTCGTCTGACGGTCCCTTGTCACCAAACCCTTGTCATTCATATACTTCCTCGCCTCGTTTTTCACGAAACGCTCCCCGTCAGAGGAATCCATGTAACCCTCTGTCCGGCTAGACGACGGGAAATCGAACATGACCCAGGCGGAAGTGAAGCCCAGCCAAGGCATTTTCATAATCTGTCTTACATAAGCCTCATGCAACATATTCCCGTACTCCTCGAAATGACGTGAGTCATCCTCCTCGTCACGGACAGCTTTCGTCCAGTCCCAGGTGTGGCAGAACGGGTTGATTCCGGCGCCATATTCAGAGACGTTGACAGGGCCTCCCCTGCGCTCGCGGACCTCCTTGACCGAAGTGGTAAGACCGGCGAAATCGTTCGGGGTCGCATACCATCCGTAATAGATGTTCTGAGAACAGAAATCCCCTGCCAGACCGGCGTAGCCGTCACGGGACAGCCTTGAGTCATCCGTGAACCCGACATAGCGGTAAGGGTCCAATTCCTTGGCGAAATCATACAGCCTGCCCGTCTCGGTGAGTACCTTGGCCCCGTCGAGGGGTCCTTGCAGGTCATCGTTGTTGCCCCAAGTGTCAAGCTCGTTCCACATTCCCCAGAAGATGACGCTCGGATGATTGAAAAGGTTGTTGATCATCTCGCCCATCTGATGGCGGATATTGTTGAAATACGCCTGTTTGGCGCGGGTACCGCACACATTCACCCATGGGACTTCAGTTTGGACAACTATCCCGAGCGAGTCGCAAAGACTGTAAGCCAAATCATTATGAGGGTAGTGGGCCAGACGAAGGAAGTTGGCCCCGAGTTCCTTGACTATCGTGAAATCCTTCCTGATGTCATAGTCATCCAGAGCGGAGGCTTTGCCCTCGGCGTCCTGGTGCATCGCCACGCCGCGCAGGGGATAAGGCTCCCCGTTCAGGAGAAACCCCTTGACCGGATCGAGCTCGTAGGAGCGGAAGCCTATCTTAACCTCGGCGATGTCAAGCATCCTTTTACCCTTGAACACCTCTACCCTGGCCGTGTACAGGTAAGGATCCTTGAGCCCGTTCCAGAAACGGATACCCGTAGCCTCGAAATCATGCTCGAAATCCATCTCGGACTTCGGGGCGAGACGTATCTCACGGTCAGCCTGATAACCGAGCGTGCCGTCCTTCTCGACAAGCTGAACCCTGACAAGCACATCGGCGCTCTTGGCCGATGAGTTGACAAGGCGTGTCCGGACCCTTGTCTCCACCTTGCGCCTCGAGACTTCCGGAGTCACGCAATGAATCCTGTACATCCCGTAAGCCTCAGGAGAAAGGTAGACATCCTCCATCTCCATCATCCAGACAGGATAGTGAAGCCCGCCGTTCAAGTTGAAGTCCGCGCTGACAGGGATCATATTCAAGTCCTCCCTGTTGTCGCAAGTCACCTCGATGGTGTTAACCCCCTTTTTAAGCGCTTCTGTGATATTCACCACAAAGGGGGTATAACCTCCCTTGTGTGAGGCCAGCTGGATCCCGTTCACTTTGACAGTGGCCGCCTGGGCAGCGCCCTCGAAGAGCACAAAATGGTCATGCTTGATGTCACCCGGCTTTATGTCGCATTTGTACACCGCCTCCCCCCGGTAATAACTCGGGGAGTGCCCGTCTCCGGCGTTATAGGAATGAGGGACCGAGACAGTCCGCCACGGGCCCCCGTCCTTGCTGAACTCCCAATTGACCAACCTCTCTTGATGGAAACCCCTGATCTGGGCGCCAAGCGGCGGCAGGGCGAGGAGCAGGGCGGCCACGGCCGCGGAAAAACTGTTTCGAGTCATTATTTCTTTATCACTTTCATATAGGCGGCCTCAAGCCCCCAGCAGCCGTTCTGTACAATGGGAACCAACTCTCCATCAAGATTTTTCTCGTAACCAGGAGCGTCGATGAAAGTGTGGGAGTGACCTCCTACCACTATGTCCACTCCCCTTGTGGCTCTGACAAGGTCGAAATCCGTGAAAGGCTCACCCTCATACCCGATATGGTTGAGAGCTATCACCAGATCACATCTCTCGTCTTCCCTGAGGACCTTCGCCCATTTGTTCACCACCGCGGCGTTGTCGAACGCGGGGATCTTGCTGGACACTTCCCTGGAGACTAGTGTCGTGATGTCCGGCATGAGCCCGATGATGCCTATCCTCATCCCGGCTTTCTTGATGACAGTGTAGGGCTTGACATAGGCTCCCAGCTCGAAGTTCGAGAAATCGTAGTTGGCGCACACGACAGGGCACTTGATCCTGGCCAGACGCCTGGCGAGCTCTTCAACCCCGTTGTCGAACTCGTGGTTGCCGAGGGTCACGCAGTCATACCTCATGGCGTTTATCAGATCGATCTCAAGGTCACCTTTCATGACGGTGAAATAAGAGGTGCCCTGGCTGTAGTCACCGGCGTGGAGAAGCAGGACGTTTCTCTTTCCGTCGGCCTTAATGACGCTGTCCCGGAAAGCGGCTCTCTCGATGACTCCACCGTGTCCGGTGTTATCTCCTGAACGCTCAGGCTCAACATGGCTGTGGGTGTCGTTGAAATGGATTATCGTGAGCCTCCTTTGAGCCGAGGCCTCGACATTTGAGACGAAGGCGAGCAACGCGGCCATCGAGGCAATATACATCAACTTTCTCATTTGTCGTCCCCCTCCCCGAGGATGGTGATCCAATGCTGGTTCTCGAACTGGACTGGTTTCCCTGCCGCCGTGAGGCTCTGCACGTAAGGGATCATGGTGTCATAAAGCCATCCTTCGCTGTGAAGGACCTCTATGGCGTTACGGGCGACATAGTAGCCGTCACCTCCGTCCAGAAGGAAATTCAGAGTCGCGACCCCGTAAACCTTCTCGTCGTCGAGAGGCTCGCCATTCACCGTGGCGGATACTATCTTACCGTTCTTGGCGACCACCTTGATCCCTCCAAGTATCTGGAATGACGTGGACGCCATCTGGTCTAGAAGAACCCTGACATCCTTTCCTTTCAATGCCACATAGCAGAGGTTGTTCTTGAAAGGGAACATCGACATGATGTCATCATAGAGGACCTCTCCCTGTGGCATGTCAATCCTGACACCACCCCTGTTGGCGAAACCGATGTCAACCTTTTTCCCAAGACTGTCGGCGGTGGCCCTCATCAGCTCGTCGATGTACCAGTCGTACAGAGGGCACTCAGGATAAATCCTCGCCATGTACTCGGTGGAGTAACCAAGGACCTGCTTCACCTGGGCCATAGCCGGCTGCGCCGCGATCACAAGCTCGGCGACGTCCTTTGTGGCGCCGCGACGGAATTTCTTCCCGTTGGGGGCATAGTAGGTATTGCCTTTCACAAAACCCATCGCCTCCTCCACATTGGAGGCGTTCGAGGCGGTCACACCGGTACGGTGTCCGTCTACCTGCTCTTTAGTCCATGACACATCCACCGTCTGGGCTGAAAGGCCCAGGCATAGGAGTAAGGACGAGAGCAGGAGAATCGTGTTTCTCATATCGATGAATTATTTCTGTCTCAGCCAGTTCCAAAGATCCTTAAACGTGGATTTCTTCCCGAACATCAGTATCCCGACTTTGTAGATCTTAGCGGACACCCACGCGCAGCCGAGGAATGTGAAGAACAGGAGCGCTATCGAGAGAATCAGCTGCCACATCGGCACCCCATACGGGATTCTGGCCAACATGACGATCGGGGACGTGAAGGGAATCATAGAGGCCCACACGACGACTCCGCTGTCAGGGTTCTGGAACGCCATAAGGATGATCATGTACGCGATCATCAGAGGTATGGTAATAGGCAATTGCAACTGCTGGGTGTCCTCGACGCTCTCCACGGCCGATCCCACGGCCGCGTACAGCGAGGCGTAAAGCAGGTAACCCAGGGCGAAGAAGATAAGGAATGAGATGATGAGCCTTGTCCAAGGAATATTGGAAAGGGTTGCCACAATCGTGTGGAGACCGTCCTGAGGGGCCCCGGCGACGACGGTTGTGTCGGACGCGGCTGACATGACACCGCCAAGCGACTCCATCTGGTCGGAAGTCATACCAACAGTCTGGGCCATCATCTCAGGATTCCCGGAGAAACTCTCCATGACATTCTTGCCCATGAAAACGCTGGCGGCAGACACCAGCACCACAGTGAGCACAATCCAAAGCAGGAACTGGGTCAAGGCCACCAGAGCCACGCCGATGATCTTCCCGAACATCAGGTCCACAGCCTTGACCGAGGATATGAGAACCTCGACAACCCTACTGGATTTCTCCTCGATGACACTGGACATCACTTGGCCGCCGAACATCATGATGAACATCCAGATGATAATACCGAGCAGCATGGACACGATCATGTAGATTCCTGACTCAGAGACACTCTCGTTGCCTTCCTCGTCCAGGGTGTACTCAGCCACCTTGACATTGGACTTGACATCCTCCATGATCTGGCTCAAGTTGTCTATTCCATACTGGCGAACACGGTATTCCTCTACCGCGTCGTCTACCTTGTCGGAAAGATTGCCGGTGAACTCCACACCAAGCGGGTCCTTAGAATATGCCTGGACCGAGACAGTCCTGGCGACCGTGTCGAGTGGTGATATCACGACAAGGACATCCTTGCCGTATTCCTTGAGGTTGGCCTTGATCTTGTCCAGGGACTCGCTTGAGTAATCGGTGTAAGTGACCCGGTCGCCGCTGACCAGGTGAGGCATCACGATCCCGGACTGGTCCACGACCGCGACGTCCTGCTTCCTCTCTTTTGTGTTGCCCATGATATAGACAACCACCACCATCATGGCGGCGAAGAGGATAGGAACCACGAAAGTGGTCACAAGGAACGACTTCTTCTTCACGCGGGTCAGATACTCCCGGGCGATGACTGTCTTTATGATTCTGAAATTCATGGCCTATTCCTCCTCTGTGACTAATTTGATGAAAATGTCGTTCATTCTCGGAATCAGTTCCTTGAACGAGTTGATGGCATGGCCCTCCTTCAAAAGGACACTCACGGCGTCGTTGGTCGAGACTCCCTCGCCGAGGGTGAGGACCGCGGTGTGCCTCCCGGCGTTGTCCTCGTCGGACAAGACCTTGAAAACGCCCTCGGAATCAGTCACTTTCCTATCTCCGGTGTAAACCAGCTCGATGTTATTGTTGCCATACCGGTGACGGATCTCGTCTACCTTGCCGGTAATGACGGTCTTTGACTTGTTCAACAATGTGATGCTGTCGCAAAGTTCCTCCACCGACTCCATGTTGTGGGTGGACAGGATGATGGTCGCGCCCTCGTCGTTGAGTCTCAGGATCTCCTTGCGTACCAGCTCGGCGTTGACCGGATCGAATCCGGAGAACGGCTCGTCAAGAATCATGAGGGCGGGTCTGTGTACCACCGTGGTGATGAACTGGAGTTTCTGCGCCATACCCTTCGAGAGCTCCTCGACCTTCTTCTTCCACCAGTCCTGGATCCCGAAACGGACGAACCACGCCTTCAGCTCCCTGCGGGCGTCATTCGCGGTCATACCCTTCAACTGGGCCAGATACATGGCCTGGTCCCCTACCTCCATCTTACGGTAAAGTCCCCGCTCCTCGGGAAGGTAACCGATCTTCTCAACATCGTCCTGGGTGATAGGCCTCCCGTCGAAGATCACCTCCCCGCTGTTGGGGATGGTGATCCGGTTGATTATACGGATCAGGGTGGTCTTTCCGGCCCCGTTCGGCCCTAGCAATCCGAAGATCTTGCCTTTAGGAATATCGACGGAGACCTTGTCGAGCGCGACTTTCTCCCCAAAACGCTTGCTGATCTCTCTACATTCTATAAGTCCCATATAACTTAGATTTTCAGCAAATATAATAATTATTTATCGTAATACAATAATTAATTTAAAAAACACTTCACAAATTAAGAAGTTTCAAGACCAGTTCCACCAGCAACTCCCCAGGCGTGGCCTCCCCTGTCTCACCCCCTTTCCCCTTGTAGTCATATTCACATAACAGGGAGATGGCGGCTATGGATTTCCGGACCGGATAGTTCGAGACGGCCACATCGTATTCCTTCCAGAAATACGGGTTGACCCCTTGCAGGACTGCCGCGGTCTGAGCCCTGTCCGGGAAACGGGTCTTCTCTTTGAGCGCGGCATATTTGAGTACCCTCGAGAAATATGAGAACAGGGCGCCCACAGTCATGGGCATCGAGAAACGGGGAGACTCCCCGAGCCTGGAAGCTATCCTCAAAGCCTTAGCCCCGTTCTTGAACGATAGTTCCTTCGTAAGCTCGAAGACACTGAACTCCCGGCTGATCCCGACATTCCTCTCTATGTCCCCCGCGCTGACCTTCGTTGTCCCCTCTGGCAGATTCTTGAGCAACTTGTCGGTCTCGACGGCGATCTTGCTCATGTCCGTTCCTGAATATTCCGCCAAAAGAGCGGCGGCGTCAGGGGATATATCCACCCCGCGGGAAGAGAAATACTGACTGATCCATCCGGGCATCTCGTAATCCCTCAAAGAGTTGGACTCGACGACGACTCCATTCTTGGAGCAATGCTTGTAAAGAGACTTGCGTTTGTCCACGGTGGCGCCGCGCAGGAGCAGCACCAGGATCGTGGAGTCCAGCGGATTCTCGCAATACGTCGACAGGTTCTCGAGGTCGCGCATCGCCTGGGCGTCCTTCACGACGACCAGTTGCCTCTCGGCCATCATGGGGAAACGCCTGGCGTCAGTGATCACGGTCTCGGCGTCCACGTCGGCGCCGTACCGGATGGTCTCGTTGAAATCCCTTGAGAACTCGTCAAGGGCGTTCTCGATCACAGCGTCGCAAATCAGGTCGGGATAATAAGGTTCATCCCCCATCAGAAGATAGATGGGGGAGAACTCTCCGTCCTTGATCTTGCCGATCAATTCACGGCACCGCGTGGCTGCATTGACCGACTCTTTCACTGAATATTAAGCTTCGAACTTCTTTTCCTTAGTCCTCACGATCTTTTCTTTCATGAGGTCGACGGCCACACTTACGGCGTCCTCGAATGTAGAGGCGCTCCTTTCGATCAGCAAGTCCTGCCCGTATGCCCTGGTCTGAATCTTCACCTCCTTGTTGTCGGGCTCATTTAGCAATGACAGGGTGACATCCACCTCATCGAGGTGATCGCTGAACCTGGAAAGCTTCGAGACTTTCTTCTCAACGTAGTCGAGCAGCTTCTGATCCGCGTCGAACTTCAGGGATTTTACTCTAATCTCCATTTTTACCTCCGCTTTTTGCCCGTGGATGGGCGTTAACATAAACACTCTTAAGTTTCTCGACGGAATTGTGCGTGTAAACCTGCGTGGCGGCCAGAGAAGAGTGTCCAAGCATCTCCTTGATCGAGTTGAGGTCGGCGCCTTCATTCAGAAGCTCTGTCGCCAGCGAGTGCCTCAACACATGGGGGGATTTCCTCCCTGTAATGCCCGCGACCTGTCCCAGCTCGCTCTTGATCACCCTGTCGACGAACACCGGATACAACTTGGCGCCATTCGGGGTCACCAGCAGAGGATCGGAAGCGGTCCTCGCGCGGTTTTCCATCGTATTAACTGATTGTAAATATAATGAAATTTCATCACAAAGAGAAGGGACAAGGGGAATTTCTCTGGTCTTGTCTCCCTTCCCCCTGACTTTCATTACCTTCCTTGAAAAATCCACCGAGCCGATTATTAGGCCGATGAGCTCGGAGCGCCGGATTCCTGTCGAGTAAAGGATAGACACAATCAGCCTCGACAGCCTTTTAGAATACAGTTCCCTCGAGACCATGTCGTCCCCGGTCAACAACTCGAGATTCTCCTCCGAGGCGTACGGGGCTGTCTTGTCGAAATAATCCCTCATGGACTCCTCCCGGTAGAAAACGGGGAGGCGTTTCTCCGTCTTCGGGCGGGAGACCGTCCTGGCGGGATTGGACGCCAGGCGTCCGTCCTTCATAAGGTACTTGCAGAAACCTGACAGGACACTGATGTGGAGGTTCACCGTCCTCGGATCGTCTTTCCTCGTGTCGAGAAGATACACCTCGTAAGACCTTATCATCCTGGGCACAAGCGACTCCAGAAGGTCCCCGGAAGCGAAGTCGGCGAATTCACGGAGAATCCCGGAATAAATCTCGACCGTCCTCCGCGAGTACCTTCTCACAGAAGATATATAAGTAATATACTCGTCGATCAGAGGCATTCTCTCAGACCCATTTCGGAAGCCTTGCGTCTCATGGCCTTGTCGGCCTCCTCGAAAGTGTTCCCTATCTCCCCGTCCAGGATGGCGTTCTTGACATATTCCTTCAGCACCCCGATGTCCTTCCCGGGAGGGATCCCGTAAACTTTCATCACGTATTCACCGGTGATGGGGTTCTTCCAGTTGCGGATCGCGTCCTTGGCCTCGACCTCGACGAGCTTCCGCTTAACCAGCTCGAAATTATCCTTTATCCTCGCCACCTTCACCGGATTCTTGGAGGTGATGTCGGCATTGCAGAGAAGCATCAGGTCATCGATCTCGTTCCCGGCGTCGAAAAGCAGACGTCTCACGGCCGAGTCTGTAACCTCCTCATCGACAAGGGCTATCGGGCGGTGATGAAGGGTGACGAGTTTCTGGACATACTTCATCTTCTCGTTGAGAGGCATCTTGAGCCTCGTGAATATCTTGGGGACCATCCTGCCCCCGACCACCTCGTGGCCGTGGAAGGTCCATCCGACAGCGGGGTCGAACCTCTTGCTGGAAGGTTTGCCGATGTCATGGAGCAGAGCCGCCCAGCGAAGCCAGACGAATGGCTCCGTCCTGACGGTCTCCACGAAACCGTCGCCGTCCTCCTCGGGAGTGTAATCCTTCAGCGCTCCCTCGGCTATCGCGGCGACCTCCGCCGATGCCACATTGTCCACGACCTGGAGGGTGTGGGATAATATCTCCTTATGTCCCTTTCCCTCAACGGTTTCTATTCCCTTAAGCCTGGATAATTCAGGGAGGATATAGTCAAGCAGGCCGGTCTCGTCCATCAGGCGGAACCCCATCGAGGGCCGCGCGCAGACCAGCATCTTGTTCAACTCCTCAACTATCCGCTCCTGGGACAAGATGGCCATCCTGTCTTTCATCGCCTTCATGGCGCGGATTGATTCCGGGACTATCGTGAAATTCCTCTCCGGGGCGCTCAACTTCACGGCGAACCGGATAGCCCGGAGCATCCTCAAAGGATCGTCACTGTAGGTCCTCTCAGGCTCGAGAGGAGTCCTGATTATCCCGGCGGCCAGATCCCTAATCCCGCCAAAAGGATCGACCAGGGCGCCATAATCCTCCTTCTGGAGGCTGAAAGCCATGGCGTTGATCGTGAAATCACGCCTCATCTGGTCCTCTTCGAGCGTTCCGTCCTCGACGATCGGCTTGCGGGAGTCGTGACGATAAGACTCCTTCCTGGCCCCGACAAACTCGATCTCGGCGCCCCGCCACTTCAGCATGGCGGTTCCGAAAGTCTTGAATATCGAGACGTTGCAATGACGTTTCTCCTCTTTCCCGATGATTTCCGCCACAGCCTGCGCCAACTCGATCCCGCTCCCCTCCACGACTATGTCGATGTCGTCGTTACTCCTCCCGAGGAAACAGTCCCGCACATAGCCTCCTATCACGAAAGCGCGGACCCCGAGGCTCTCAGCGGCCTTGGAGACTATCCCGAAGATCGGGCTGTCAAGATATCCTTGTGTGATTGTCGCGCTCATATTCAATCATTTCCTCATTGTCTCCCAGTCTGGCAAAGACTCAGTCCTCTCGAAAGGTACGGTCTCATCTTCTGTTCTTTTGAAACAGAATGTCCTATGACCGTTGGTTATCACGATATACTCCACTCCCAAAACAAGATTGTACTTCAGAGCCTGCTCAAGGACAGTCCTGTCCAATTGGACATCCTCCCTTTTACACTCCACCACCATCAGCGGCGAGAGGTCCCTTCCATAAACGACTATATCGGCGCGGAAAGGTTTGTCCCCGAACTTCAGAGAGGCCTCGCTCATCATCATGTGCGCGGGCACCCCGTGAGAGTCCCTCAACACGCCGATGAACCACTGGCGCACCTTCTCCTCGGGCGTCAGGGCCACCATCTTCTTCCTCAAAGGGTCCCAAACCTGGCTCATCTCACTGTCTTTTTGTAAACATCGTCGATCAGAAGACCAGCGAGTGTCATTCCGAAGATAGCCGTGACCGGAGCGGTCGTCCCGTTGATCTGGGCTTTCTTGAAAGAGTCAGTCTCGATTATCCCTTCTGTTCCCCTGTTCGGGAGGACCTCGTCATCATAGACGCAGAGGAACTTTTTCGCCGGAAGCGTCTTGGCCCTGCGCATCTTCTTCCTGATAATGAATCCCAGGGGGCATCCCCTAACTTCCCAGAACTCGGAGACCTTCACCTTTCTCGGGTCAGTCTTCAGGGCGGCTCCCATCGAGCAGAAGAAGACGGCCTTGGAAGCGCTGGCGTTGAGAATCAGTAATATCTTGTCTTTCAACGAGTCCACGGCGTCGATAATGTAGTCGTAGGAGTCGAGGTCGAACTCCCCCGCTGTGGTCTCGTCATAGATTGTCCTAATCGCCTTGATCTCCGCTTCAGGATTGATGTCCAGAAGACGGTCTCTCAACGCCTCCACTTTGGGGCGCCCGACAGTGCTCGTGGTGGCCATCAACTGCCTGTTTATGTTGGTGACGCTGACCTCGTCGGGATCCACGATCGTGAGGTCGCGGACACCGCTCCTCACCAGGCCCTCGGCGCACCAGCTGCCGACACCTCCTATTCCGAAGAGGATAATCCTCCTCGACGCCAATGCCTCCATCACGTCGGTCCCGAGCAGCAACTCCGTCCTGTTGAATATATCCTTACTCCCTGTCATTCCAAGCATCATTCCCTTGTCATTCCGAGCTTGTCGAGGAATCTTTACAAATGTAGTCAAAATATCGATGAAACAAATCACGGCGATCCATCGTATATATTTCACCAACCTGG
Organism: uncultured Bacteroidia bacterium; assembly: GCA_902797035.1. GTDB lineage: Bacteria > Bacteroidota > Bacteroidia > Bacteroidales > UBA932 > Cryptobacteroides. The sequence goes on from CADBRH010000068.1 coordinate 31,444, forward strand.
GGATGTTCTGGTTTTGACAGCAATGATTCCGGGTGGTAAGCACGCCGGGCTTCCGGAGGATCTGCCTGTTAAACCGGTCTTCCAAAAATTCAGTTGCCAACAACAACTACGCGCTCGCTGCCTAATCGACCAAGTCGTTTAGCTTAATCCCGGCCGCCAAGGTCGCGGCCCGGACGAGTATCCCGCGGACTTTACGCCTTCTATGTTCCGAGTTCGGGGTATCATTCAAGAGGGACGCTCCGGTGGACTCC
>CADBRH010000069.1 GCA_902797035.1 uncultured Bacteroidia bacterium
CTAAATTTGTACCCTTATTTTTATGCCCGAAAGCAAAAACAATAAAAATATAAACTAAAACATTATGCAAAGTAAAGGTTGGATAAGACTCGTCGCCATCTTGCTTGCCATCGCGTCGATTTGGCAGCTCTCATTCACGGCGGTGACGGCCATCCAGGAAAAGAAGGCGAGCAAGTTCGCGGAGAAAGCGGCCCAGACCGCCATGAACACCGCTTCTTTCGCCAAAGTCTCCGTTGAGGACCAGGCTTATTATCTGGACTCGATCAGGAAAGACCAGAACAGGGTTTTCATCGACTCCGTCTCGTCTCAGAAAGTTTATCTTTGGAACACCTACAAGGACTGCAAGGCCAAGGAGATCAACCTCGGCCTGGACCTCAAGGGAGGTATGAACGTCATGCTCCAGGTCCAGTTGCAGGATCTTGTCAAGGCACTTTCCGGTGACAACCCCAATCCCGCTTTCCAGCAGGCTCTCGCCCTTGCCAAGGAGCGCTCCGTCAATTCGAGGGATGATTTCATCACCCTTTTCGGCAACGCTTGGAAGGAGGTCTCCGGTGGACAGAGGCTGGCCCAGATATTCGGCACTTACGAGATGAAGGACAGGATCAAGCCCGAGTCGACCGACGCCGAGGTTATCAATGTGATCAGGAGCGAGGCTGAGAGCGCTGTCGCCAACTCGTTCAACGTCCTCAGGAACCGTATCGACCGCTTTGGTGTGACCCAGCCTTCGATCCAGAAGATCGGCAACAGTGGCCGTATCCTCGTCGAGCTTCCCGGTGTCAAGGAGCCTGAGCGTGTGAGGAAGCTCCTCCAGGGAACCGCTTCCCTCGAGTTCTGGGAGACTTTCACGAACCAGGAGATTTCCGGTTACCTCGCCGAGGCCAACGCCAAGTTGGCTGAGATCCTCGCCGAGGATGTGACCGAGACCCCCGCGGAGACCACTCCCGCCGAGGGTGAGGAGTCCATCCTGGAGTCCGAGATAGCGCAGAACCAGAGCGCCGACGCCGACCTTGAGGCCTATAAGAAGCAGAATCCTCTCTTCGCTGTCCTCACTCCGTCCCAGTACACCGGCAACGCCTGCATAGGTTTCGCCTCCGGACTTGACACCGCCAAGGTCAACAAGTATCTCTCCATGCCTCAGATCGCCGAGATATTCCCGTCCGAGTTCATCCCCATGTGGTCTGTGAAGCCGTCCGAGTATTTCGATTCCGACAATATCTTCGAGCTCGTGGCTATCAAGTCGACTTCCCGTAACGGTAAGGCGAAGCTTGACGGCGGTGTCGTCACTGACGCGCGCGTCGTTTACGACCACGGCACCAACGGAGAGCCTTCAGTCTCCATGAGCATGAACGCCGAGGGCGCCAACATCTGGGCCCGCATGACCGGCGACAACGTGGGAAGGCAGATCGCCATCGTCCTCGACGGCATGGTGTATTCCTATCCTAACGTCAATAGCGCCATCACCGGCGGACAGTCCTCGATTACCGGTCACTTCACTCCGGACGAGGCCACCGACCTTGTGAACGTCTTGAAGTCCGGTAAACTTCCCGCCCCCGCGACCATCATCCAGGAGCAGGTTGTCGGACCTTCCCTCGGAGCCAAGTCCATCAGGGCCGGTATGATCTCGTTCCTGATCGCCTTCCTGCTCGTCCTTGTTTACATGATATTCTTCTATCAAGGCGCGGGTATCGCGGCTGACATCGCCCTCCTCTGCAACGTGCTTCTGCTCTTCGGAGTCCTTGTCTCGTTCGGGGCCGTCCTGACGCTGCCGGGTATCGCCGGTCTCGTCTTGACGATGGGTATGGCTGTTGACGCCAACGTTATCATCTACGAGCGTGTCAAGGAAGAGCTCGCCGCCGGCAAGGGCCTGAGCAAGGCTGTCGCCGACGGTTACAGGAACGCGTATTCCGCCATCATCGACGGTCAGGTCACGACCCTCCTCACCGGTATCGTTCTCTTTATCTTCGGTTCCGGTCCCGTCCAGGGTTTCGCCACCACGCTGATCATCGGTATCATCACCTCCGTTCTCACTTCCATCTTCATCACCCGTCTGATTTTCGACGACCGTATCAAGAAGGGCAAGAAGATCACCTTCGAGAATTCCCTGACCAAGAACTTCCTCAAGAACACTCATTTCGACTTCATCGGAGCCCGCAAGTGGTCCTACATCATCTCCGGTGTCCTGATTCTCATCTCGCTCGTGTCCATCTTCACCAAGGGCTTCACCTACGGTGTCGATTTCACCGGCGGTCGCACCTATGTGGTCCGCTTTGACAAACCGGTCACGGCCGAGGAGATCCGCCAGGCCGCTATCGCCGAGTTCGACGGCGCTGTCGAGGTCAAGCAGTTCTGAGGCGACAGCCAGATGAAGATCACGACCCAGTACAAGAACGACGAGGAGTCATCCGATGTTGACGCCGAGGTCGAGAGTAAGCTCTTCAACGCCCTCTCTCCTTTCTTCGAGGAGAAGATGACCATCGACGACTTCAAGTCGACGCTCAGCAACGCCAACGGTATCATATCTTCCGACAAGGTCGGACCGACCATCGCGAATGACATCAAGAGAGACGCCGTGATCGCCGTTATCCTTGCCCTCATCGTGATCTTCGCCTACATAGCCTTCAGGTTCAGGGGCTGGACATGGGGTCTAGGAGGCGTCGTCTCGCTGGCCCACACCGCCATCATCGTCATCGGTTTCTTCTCATTGTTCTCCGGTATCCTGCCGTTCAACCTTGACGTTGACCAGACGTTCATAGCGGCTATCCTGACAATCATCGGATACGCCATCAACGACAACGTGGTTATCTTCGACCGTATCCGCGAGTACAGGACCTTGCATCCGAACACGGACATCAAGACCAACACCAACCTGGCTCTGAACGCGACGTTGACACGTACCCTCAACACTTCGGTCTCAACCCTCGTCACCATGCTCGCCATCGCGATCTGGGGAGGTGAGTCGATCAGGGGTCTCGCGGTCGCCCTCATCCTCGGTATCCTGATTGGAACTTACGCTTCCATCTTCATCGGTACCCCTGTGATGTACGACGCCACCATCGCCCGTCAGAAGAAGCTCGCCGCCGCGGAGTCCACTAAGAAAACATCGAGGAAATAATTTTCCTCGCTGATAATGAAAGGCGCCGGTCATCTTTGGCCGGCGCCTTCTTGTTTATGTTTAATAATAAGGCTACATTCGCGTCAGTATAAACGTTTTATTAATACTATGAGCGAGAAATACAGAACCGAATCCGACCTGCTGGGCGAGTTGCAGGTACCGGCCGACGCTTATTACGGCGTGCAGACCCAAAGGGCCTTGAACAATTACAAGATATCCACTACCAGGATGCGCGACTATCCTGACTATGTCGTGGCTATGGCTTGCGTGAAACACGCCGCCGCCAAGACCAACAAGGAGCTTGGGGCTCTCGACCCGGTGATAGCCGACGCTATCATGGCCGCTAGCCTGGAGATCATCGACGGGAAGTTCCACGACCAGTTCCCCATCGACATGATGCAGGGCGGTGCCGGAACCTCAGTGAATATGAACGCCAACGAGGTTATCGCCAACAGGGCTCTCGAGATATTGGGGCATAAGAAAGGAGAATACAAGTATTGCTCCCCGAATGACCATGTAAACTGCGCGCAGTCCACCAATGACGCTTATCCGTCGGCCTTCCGTTACGCTTTCGTCAGGATGAACCGCAAGCTTGTGAATAGCCTTGAGGATCTAATCGAGGCTTTCCGGAAGAAAGGCGACGAGTTCAAGGATGTGATCAAGATGGGCCGCACACAGCTGCAGGACGCTGTTCCCATGACTTCCGGCCAGGAGTTCCACGCTTTCGCGACGAACCTCGGGGAGGAGATCCTTAATCTCGAGAGGAACGTCAACCTGCTTTATGAGATCAATATGGGAGGGACCGCCATCGGCACGGGCCTCAACGCCAAGCCCGGTTTCGCGACCTTATGCGCGGCCAACCTTACCGAGCTTACCGGAGAGAAGTTCATCGCCGCCCCTGACCTTGTCGAGGCGACTCCGGACACCGGAGCCTATGTCAGCTATTCCGGAGCTCTGAAGAGACTGGCCGTCAAGCTGTCGAAAATATGCAACGACCTCAGGCTAATGGCTTCCGGACCACGCTGCGGACTGAACGAGATCAACCTTCCGCCGAAGGCTCCCGGCTCTTCCATCATGCCTGGTAAAGTCAACCCCGTCATCCCTGAAGTGACCAACCAGGTGTGTTTCAAGGTTATTGGTAACGACACGACAGTTTCCTTCGCCGCCGAGGCCGGCCAGCTCCAGCTCAATGTCATGGAGCCTGTTATCGCCGAGTCCATCATGGAGAGCATCACCTGGCTGACCAACGCCATGAACACCCTTCGCGTGGAGTGTGTCGAGGGCATCACGGTCAACAAGGAGCGTTGCTTCGAGATGGTCAAGAACAGCATCGGCATCGTCACCGCCCTTAACCCGATCATCGGCTACAAGGCTAGCACCAAGATCGCCAAAGAGGCTCTTGAGACCAACCGTTCTGTCTATGACATCGTCCTAGAGCATGGCATAATGACAAAAGAGGACCTTGACAAGGCCCTCAATCCTGAAAACATGATAGGCTAGCACGCCTATTTGATCTTCTTGTACCCGTAACGGGCCTCGTCGCCAAGTTCAATCTCGATCTTCATGAGACGGTTGTACTTGGCGATTCTGTCTGTCCTGCTCAAGGAACCGGTCTTGATCTGGCCGCTGTTGGTGGCGACGGCTATATCGGAGATCGTGGTGTCCTCGGTCTCGCCGGAGCGGTGAGAGGTCACGGTCGTGTAGCCGTTGCGGTGGGCCATCTCGATGGCGTCGAGAGTCTCGGTCAGGGAGCCGATCTGGTTGACCTTGATGAGGATGGAGTTACCGGCGCCCATCTCGATACCTTTCTGGAGGTACTTCACGTTGGTGACGAAGAGATCGTCGCCGACGAGCTGGCAGCGTCCGCCGATAGCCTTGGTGAGCTTCACCCAGCCTTCCCAGTCCTCCTCGGACAGACCGTCCTCGATGGAGTCGATAGGATACTTGGTGATGAGCTGCTCCAGATAGGCGATCTGCTCCTCGCTGGTGAGTTTCTTCCCGTTGGGATCCTTCTTCTTGCCGTCCTTGAGCTGCTTGTAGTCATAGTAGAAGGTGTCACCTTCCTTGAAGCAGAACTCGGAGGCGGCGCAGTCCATGGCGATGGTCACATCCTTCCCGGGCTCGTAACCAGCCTTCTTGATGGCCTCGAGGATGCAGTCGAGAGCGTCGTCAATACCTTCGAGCTTAGGGGCGAAACCACCCTCGTCGCCGACGGCGGTTGAAAGGCCGCGGCCCTTAAGCACCTTCTGGAGGGCGTGGAAGACCTCGGCTCCGATCCTGACGGCCTCAGCCTCGTTGGGGGCGCCGACAGGACGGATCATGAACTCCTGGAACGCGATGGGAGCGTCAGAGTGGGCTCCGCCGTTGATGATGTTCATCATCGGGACAGGCAGGACATAAGCGTTGGTTCCGCCGATGTAACGGTAAAGGGGAATCCCGAGATACTCGGCGGCAGCCTTGGCGACAGCGAGGGATACACCGAGGATGGCGTTGGCTCCGAGATTACTCTTGGTGGGCGTGCCGTCAAGCTCTATCATGGTCTTGTCAATCGCGCGCTGCTCGAGAGCGGACATGCCGATGATGGCGGGTGCGATCTTGTCGTTGATGTTGTCGACAGCCTTGAGGACACCCTTGCCGCCATAGCGGTTGGGGTCTCCGTCACGAAGCTCAAGAGCCTCGTTCTCACCGGTGGAGGCGCCTGAAGGGACGGCAGCCGTTCCGATGACACCGCTTTCGAGGACAACCTCGGCCTCAATCGTGGGGTTTCCTCTGGAATCGAGGATCTCCCTACCTGTTACTTGGATAATTCTCATGATTATTAATATTAATAAGTAGTTTTCAACTATCTCACAAAGATAAGAAATATTCCGTAAAATATGACTTTGAGTATCAGAGAGCCTTCAACAGGTCCTCAATGGAACCTACCACAGAGTCGAATATCTTGTACATGAGCTCAGGCTCCTGTTTCTCGGGAATATACACGATGGTCTTGAGTCCCCGTCCGGCGAACCATCCCGCCTCAGTGTGCGCGGATCTTCCGCATGGCAGGACAAGGACGCATGTGTCCGCCCAGAGCATGGCGTCAAAGTCGGCCTTGAAGCCTTTCTCCGCCACGGGATGGGTGAGATTGCCGATGTATTCGTCGACACTCCAATCCTGCCAGTCCTCCGAGATGTCGGACCAATGGAAACCGCCGGGATTGGCGATTGGATTCCGGAAATCATAGACCTCATGACCGGCCTCGACGAGCCGTTTCACGACCTCCGGCTGATGAGGGTTGCGCCAGCTTGACGCCACATAGATTCTTGCCATAGGACAAATATAATTAAATGATTTTTATATATTTGTGAAACAAACACTAATTGTCATGAGAAAACTGTTTATTATTTTGACACTTGCAGCCTCCGTGTTGGCTCTCGCCGCTTGCGGAGGAAAGGGGACCAAGAAGTCCGAAAAGACCGACGACGGCAAGGTCGATCTCGAGAAGGTCGCCGAGAAGATGGTCAAGGAGGCTTTTGAGGGCGATAAATATTCAAAGGAAGCCGCCGAGTACTATTTCAAGAAGAACGAGGGGATCAAGCTCGCCGACCTCGCTCCCGAGTACAAATTGGACGAGTCCAGCAAGTACACTTATTATGGTGACGAGCGCGATGTTCTCGCCAACTTCAAGATCCAGGAGGGCGACACCTACACCAAGGAGCAGCACATCGAGAATGTCCGCAGGATCTATGCCGTGACCAGGAAGGCCGCCGACAACGGGATCAATGTCTATGGATTCGAGGACAAGAGCGACAAGGATGAGGCCATGGCCGAGAAGGATCTTGAGCAGATGATCCAGGACAACATGGGCTCCACTATCCTTGGCATCGAGCTTTATATCGGCAACTATGGCTGGTCCTTCCTGAAAGACGGTGTCCTGCATCGCTGCGAGGTCAGCCTGCTTGAGAAGGACGATGTCAAGAAAGGCTATTCGGTGAAGATGTACAAGGGTCTACAAAAGAGTTTCGACGACACCATGAAGGACGCCGAGGAGGCGCTCAAGGATCCCGAGGTACAGAAACAGATTGAGAAAGCCCTTAAAGACGCGGCGAAATAATCTCTGTGAGGAGGTCATTCTCGAGGAGGAAGCCGTCATGGCCGAACTTCGAGGTGATTCCCACATGCCTGGCCCCTGGGATCAGGGGTGCCCAGGCGAGTGCCTCTGAGCGCGGGAATATCCCATCGGTGTCAATGGAAATCACTGTGGTGTCGGCTTTTATCCTCCCAAGAGCGGCTTTGACACCACCTCTGCCACGACCCACGTTGTGGCTGTCCATGGCGTTGCAGATGTACCAGTAGGAATAGGCGTCGAAGTTCCTGTTCACCAGCTTGTCCCCTTGGTGCCGCTCGTAGGTCGCGGCCCTGCGGGCGAACAGGCAGTCATCGTCAGGCTCGCTCTGGCGGATGGCGAATCCCTCGAAACAGCGGTAAGAGATCAGCGCCTGGGCTCTCGCGCAACGAAGCCCGTCGGCGCCTCCGTTGATGTCTCTAGCCTGCCGGAAAGTCTGGTCAGCCTCAAGGGCCATCCTTTGAGCCTCCATCCACGCCGTCATCCATGGGGAAATCCTCGGGGCCGTGGCTATGAACAAGGCGTTCTTGAACAGATCCGGCTCACTGACAGCCCATTCGATAGCCTGGAAGCCTCCGATCGAGCTGCCGATCAGAAGGTCTATCTTCTCTATTCCCAAATACTCCCTGACTATCATCGAGGCCTTGGTCATGTCTCTCATGGTGATAGCCGGGAAGTCGAGCAGATAGGGTCTCCCTGTGGCGGGATTGACAGAAGCGGGTCCAGTGCTGCCGTAAGGGGAGCCGGGAATATTGGCGCAGACCACAAAGAGTTTATCCGTGTCGATGGCCTTCCCCGGGCCAACCATTCCGGGCCACCAGTCCTCCGGGTCGCTGTTGGCCGTCAAGGCGTGGCATATCCAGACAACTTTGCCCTCCCGGTTTCCTGAGGTGTGGTAAACTATCTCCAGAGGTTCCAGCGATCCCCCGGCCTCCAGGTCAAACTTGTTGACTATGAGACTATTCCTAATCATATATGGGCGGCGGCCAAAGCCTGCTCCAAATCATAGATGATGTCTTCCGGATCCTCAAGGCCGACGCTGAGGCGCATCAGGTCGGGGGCTATCCCGGCCGCCCGCAGCTGCTCGTCGGTCAGCTGGCGGTGGGTGTGAGAGGCCGGGTGAAGGATGCAGCTGTGGCAGTCGGCCACATGGGTCTCGATGGTGACGAGCTTGAGGGAGTCCATGAACCGGTTGTCGAATTCCCGGCCACCTTTGAGCCCGATGCACATCACTCCGCTGAAACCCCCGTCAAGGTACTTGAGCGCGATCTCGTGATGAGGATCGTCTTTGAGTCCAGGATATTTGACCCAGGCCACATCGGGATGGCTTTGAAGATATTCCGCCACTTTCATGGCGCTGTCGCTGTGGCGTGCCATCCTCACATGCAGGCTTTGCAGCCCGAGGTTGAGGTAGAAAGCGTTCTGTGGACTTTGAATGGCCCCGAGATCCCTCATCAGCTGGCTGGTAGCCTTGGTGATGAAGGCCCCTTTTCCGAAAACCTTGGTGTAGATGAGGCCATGGTAGGAAGGGTCGGGGGCGCAGAGGCAGGGATACTTGTCGGCGTGGGCGTCCCAGTCGAAATTCCCGCTGTCAATGAGCGCTCCTCCTACCGCCACACCGTGGCCGTCCATGTATTTCGTCGTTGAATGGGTGACAATGTCGGCCCCGAACTCGATTGGGCGGCACAGCACCGGGGTGGGGAAGGTGTTGTCCACCACGAGCGGGACCCCGTGGGAATGGGCTACACGGGCGAACTTCTCAATGTCAAGCGTTTCCACGCCCGGGTTGGACAGCGTCTCCCCGAAAAGGAGTTTAGTCTCGGGCCTGAAGGCGGCCCCGATCTCCTCCTCCGAGGCGTCCGGGGAGACAAAGGTCACATTGATTCCCATCTTGGGTAAGGTCGTGCCGATCAGGTTGAACGTTCCCCCGTAAATATTCCCGGCGCTGACTATATGGTCTCCGGCGGAGCAGATATTCAGACAGGCGAA
>CADBRH010000070.1 GCA_902797035.1 uncultured Bacteroidia bacterium
ACCCACTCCTTGTTCACAGTCGCCTTGTTGAGCGAGACTGTTTTGTAGCTAAGTGTGTCCACTGTCTTGATCTTTAATGGTTTAACAATAATAGTCGCGATCCCTACACAATATAGGGGACGCAAAGGTAGCAATTATTTTTGAAAAAATAGTAATTTTGTTCTCCATCATCGACTTAAATGAGGATAGGCGATATCGATCTCGGAGAGCGGCCCGTTTTGCTGGCGCCGATGGAGGACGTGACTGACGCGTCTTTCCGCGGAATATGCCGGGAGCAGGGCGCCGACATGGTCTACACCGAGTTCATCCCGGCCGAGGGACTTGTCCGGGACGCCAGAAAAGCATACGCCAAACTCCTAACCTCCGAGAGCGAGGCCCCTATAGGAATACAAATCTACGGGAGCGATCCGGACGCCATGGTCGAAGCCGCGAGAATGGCCGACCACGCCGACCAGATCGTAGGCGGCCACGGGTGTGACCTGATCGACATCAATTTCGGCTGCCCTGTCAGCAAGATAGCCGCCCGGGGGGCCGGGTCGGGGATGATGAGGGAGCCGGAAAAGATGGTCTCGATCACGAGACGCATCGTGGAGGCGGTCGGGAAGCCGGTCACGGTCAAGACCCGCCTGGGGTGGGACGACAAGAGCAAGATCATCGTAGAGCTTGCCGAGAGGCTTCAGGATTGCGGAATCCAGGCCTTGACGATCCACGGCCGCACACGCTGCCAGATGTACAAGGGCGAGGCCGACTGGACACTCATCGGTGAAGTCAAGAGGAACCCCAGGATGATTATTCCTATAATAGGTAACGGGGATATCAACTCCGCCCCTAAGGCGAAAGAGGCATTCGAGCGGTTCGGGGTTGACGGGATCATGGTGGCCAGGGCGTCGTTCGGGCATCCATGGATATTCAAAGAGATCAAACATCTTCTCGCGACCGGGGAAGAGCTTCCACCGCCCGGGGTCAAGGACAGGGTTGAGCTCGCCAAGAGGCATTTCGCTCTGTCTGTGGAACTTAAAGGGGTCCCTGTCGGGGTCTATGAGATGCGCCGACACCTCAGTTGCTATTTCAAGGGACTTCCCGACTTCAAGGAGACCAGAATGCGGCTCGTCACCGAGAACGACCCCGCCGAAGTCCTGAACATCCTCGATCACATCGCCGAGAGATGGGGAGAGACGCCCGCCCCGCCCGCCTCCGGAGTTTATGACCGATGATACTCCCGTTTCAGAGGGCCTTATTGTTGACAAGAAACAACAATTAAGGCTTATTTGTCGTTTCAAAAGCACCTCAGGTGGGCGAGAAACGACAATTGGGGGGATATTTGTCGTTTCAAGATAACCAAAGACGGCAAGATCCGACTAAGGAATCATTATCACCGGAGAGGTTTATTCATTTTTGAATATGAATATATGAGTTTGGAGACCATCGAGGACGATAGGCTGAGTCTTGAGGCTATCTCGTCAACCTTCATACCGTATCTGACCCCAAGGGTAACCGCCAGGTCACAACGCATCTCGGCATCAAGACTCATGAGGTCCTTCACGCCATAATTGACATCCAATATCTCGCGGATCAGTTGGCCGGCGTCACTTTCTGCCGGAGACCATGCTTCTCCTACGCGGGAGGCTTCCCGTCTGTATGTGTCATAATCACGGAAAAGACGGAAGGCGTACTCTTTCGAATCCTTGTAAAGGCTTCGGGCTTTTGTCATAGTTCCGTCTTCAGTCCTTAACAGATAACTCTCCGGAAGTATGAATCCAAGTTTGCACACCTTGTAATCCGCCGGGAACTTAACGTTGGAACCCAGGAGCTTGATCATTCCCCTGGTACCGATCTCATCGACTGTACGGTAATCTATCAGTTCACTGATATCGCTGAACATCAGGTAGTTGCTACTCCATAAATATCCACCTGGAAGAATGTTGGAGATAGCCTCGTAAGAGTTACGGGCCGAATAGGATGTGGCGTTGACCAATTCTTTCAGCGTGTCAAGGCGGACCAATTTGAAGAACCAGTCATCAGGCAAAGGAGGGTAGCCGTCTCTAACCAGCCTGTCGTTCAGGCGGAAGCGGGAATAACCAAAGAACCGGCAGCATTGGAGCCCCGTGGCGAGCATGATGAAATGGCCGTGATTTCTCATCCAGTCGAACTGTATCACACCAGCGCCGCTGAAGTACTGGGCCAGGGCCGTCACATTCATCCCGTTGACATATTCATCCTTGTCATTGAACAAGTTCCTTTCCCCAAGGCTGTCCAGGACCAGATGATAATACCATCTACCCCATGACTTGTATTCCCGACGAAGTCTCTCAAGTTTAGTCATCTCAAATAATCATTTACGGGTCCTATAATAGGAAAACAATCGCGGAATAACCATCACATTTAAAAAACATGGTCCAGTTTTTTCCGTTTTTTATTCTCAGGCCCGCGGAAACCTCCCCGAAGTGGGAGAGGAACGACGAAAATGGGATATTCGTCATCTGAAGGATACCTGGGGAGGGTGCGAAACGACAATAATGGACTATTTGTCGCCTCAAGTACACCAATGACGATCGGAGAGTGAGTATAATGTGAAAAAAGTGGATGAGTATTATAGAAATAAAGCGTTTTTTGTACCTTTGTGTCGCGATGCTCGACAGAATCATACTCGCCCCTTATTATCTGGCGCTCAAACTCCGGCACTACTGCTACGACCACGGCATCCGCAAGGTAAGCTCTTGCGAGGTCCCGACCATCTGCGTCGGCAACATCACCGCCGGCGGCACAGGCAAGACTCCGCACACCGAGATGATTCTGCGGGCCCTCCTGAAAAGCGACGACTGGGCCTACAAGGACATCGCCGTGCTCTCAAGGGGGCACAGGAGGTCAACCCGCGGCTTCCAGATAGTCAAGCGCGAAGGCTCCGTCAAGGAATATGGGGACGAGCCTCTCCAAATCAAGAGAAAATTCCCCGGAGTCACAGTGGCGGTTGACAGGGATAGGGTGAAAGGATGCGACATCCTGTGTCACCCGGAGAAGCTTAAAACCGAGAAGAGGGCCCGTAAATGCTCCGACGTCCAGATCGCCCCGACCGACCTGATCGTCCTCGACGACGCTTTCCAATACAGATCCTTGAGAGCGTTCATCAATATCGTGCTTGTCGATTACAACCGTCCCACATTCAAAGACCACCTTCTCCCGTTCGGCAGACTGAGGGATCTCCCGGAGAGGTTGTCGAAGGCGGACATGATCATAGTCTCGAAGTGTCCCGCGTATTTGGAAGACGAGGCCAAGATCCAATGGGCGAAGTCATTCGGCCTGAGGGACTTCGACACCAGGACATGCCGCGGGACCGATAAGAAGGGCTCTGAAAAAATCCTTCTTTTCACAACGATATGGTATAGTTCGATGAAACCCGTTTTTGAGGAAGCTGACCCAAGGTACGCTTATTCTCAAAAATTAATCCTTTTCTCGGGAATAGCCAAAGACACACCCCTGCGGATGTATCTCAGCGACGAGCACAGGATTGTCAAGCGCTTCTGTTTCGAGGACCATCACACCTACACCAAACTCGACATCCGCAAGATCCGCCGCGCGGTCCTTGAGCATCCGACGGCGGTGGTAGCCACGACGGAGAAGGACTGTCAGCGCGTGCTGGATTTCAAGAATATCCCGGAAGACCTGAAAGTCAGGATGTTCCAGGTTCCCATCGAGGTCGGCTTCCTCTCCGAGACGGAGAAAAACGTTTTCGAGGAGACCCTCCTCGGGGCACTGAGGAGCTTCAAAGCCGAATGATAGATCCTTCACTTCGTTCAGGATGACAATTGTCATTCTGAACGTAGCCACAGGCGGAGTGAAGAATCTGTATTTAATAAAGAAGGGACCGCGATCACGGTCCCTTCTTTTAATCAAGTATGCTTGTAAAACCGATTACAAAGCGGGAGGTGTGCACTGCTCAGGAGTCAGAACGCCTTCCTCGTTATCGGCGACATCCCACCAGACGCGGCCGTTGACGCTGTCATCTCCGCGGAGATCGGCGAGGGCCTGAGGATAGTTCTCCTCGTTGAGGGTAGGATCGTATGAGCTGTAATAAGCCAGACGATAAGGGTAGTGCGTGTTGCCGAGACGGGCGGCTTCGGGGCCGACATACATTTTAGGGATGTCAAGACGCCTCCAGTCTGACCAAGCCTCGACACCGTCGGCGAGATAACCGGCGATCCACCTCTGGATAGCGATCTGCTCGAGTCCCTTGGCGGAGTCATAGGCAACCTCGGCGCTGGCGATATAGGCATCGACACCGGTGGCACCCCACTGCTCGAAGGATGACTTGATACCGGCCTCGTAGAGAGTCTTAGCGTCAGCGCTGATCCAGCCCCTGTAAGCGGCCTCAGCTTCACAGAAGAGGACACGGGCGGCGGTGATCACAGGCAATTTGGCGTCCATCGCGAGCATAGAGTTGTTGATGGAGCAGCAGGTGGTGGTCCAATTGTTGACGGCGGTATTGCTCTCAAGTCCGAACGGAACTCCGTAGAAGGAAGTGTACTGGTCGCGAGGGAAGCGTTCGGGATCGCGGGGACCCTTGTAGCCCTCGATGTCGAAATACTTGAACATACGGTTGTCCTTGAAGGCCTTCATCTGCTCAACGATGTACATATTCGGAGCCATGCCGAAGCCGGCGCCCGGATAGTCGGGGCTGCACCAGTAGTACATCATGTTCCAGTTAAGGTCGTCATGCTGGTGGAAGAGACCGTCGGCGACCTCGGTCATGCCACCATCGGCATAAGCCTTGGCGAAGCGGGCGGCTCCTGTCGAAGGATCCACGTCACAGAGCTTGATGGCAAGGAGCATACGGATGGAAGCGTTGAACTTCTTCCATTTCTTGACATCACCACCGAAGCTGACATCGGCGGCGGAATTGATGTTGCCGCTCTCGTCAAACATGGAGTAGACCTTGGTAAGTCTCTCGTCAAGAAGGGTGTAAATCTCCTTCTGAGTGTCATACTTGGGCTTCCAGACACCATCGGAAGCGCCTTTGAAAGCCTCTGTAATGGGGAGGGCGCCTAGGATGTCGGTCAGAGTCATGTAGTAAAAGGACTGCAGAGTCGTGGCCAGGGCGATCTGGTTCGCCGATGTACCGAGCGCCGCGACATTGGGAAGGTTCCTCTGCTCCTCATCCTCGTTCATCTCCACGATGTACTGGAGGTTCTTGATGGGATTGAGGTACATGGTGGACACGGCGCTGTAGTTAGTGGTCGTGCCAAGAGGACCGTACTGGTTGTTCTTAATCTCGGCGAGATAACCGTTCCATTCCTGCTGCCAAGGGTCGTAAGCATTGGTGGCGCTACCGGTCACGAAGTAGTAGAAATACCTCTGCGCCTGCGTGAGGAAGTAGGTCGTGTAAGGAGTCGAAGGCTTGTTCGGATCCTTGTTGATATCGCCGAAATCCGAAGGGTCGCAGCTGGTGAGGATCATCGACGCCGCGAACACGGAAACTAGGATAGCATATATCTTTTTCATATTCAATCTTCTTTGTTAGGTTGACGATAGCTTAGCGGCGTGAGCGTCCCTCTCCGAAAGTGGCTTTCAGAGTCACACCGAAGGTGCGGGTCGAGATGGCCTGGCCACCCTCAAGGAAATTGTAGGAGGCGCCTCCGACCTCGGAAGGATCGAGGTTGGGTATGGCGGAGTAAATCAGCCAAGGGTTCGTCGCGACAAAAGCGACGCTGGCGTCCCTGACACCAATGCCGAGTTTGTCGAGGAAGCGCTGAGGCAGGTCATACCTGAGGGAGACCTCACGGAGCTTGACATAAGAACGATCATACATCCAGCAGTCATTGCCGTAACGATATTTGTAATAGTAGTAATAGTATGCGTCGATGTAACCGGACATGGGGTTGCCGTCAACGTCAACTCCTTCCATATAGATACCACCACCCTTCTGGACAGGCTCGCGAACGTTGACCCCATTGGGGTTGATGGCCGCAGTCTCCTCTAGAAGGCCGGATCCCTGTCCCCACATGTTGGTCCAGGAGATAATCTGGCCGCCTACCACGAAGTCGAGAGCGGCGCTGGCGGTCAGGTTGCGGAAACGGATGTCAGTGCTGAGACCACCTGTAAAGTCCGGCTGGACGTTACCAATCTCCTTGTCCTTGTTGACCTCCCAGACAGGACGGACATCACCGACAGAGGCCGAAGCCTTCTGGAGAACGAGCTTGCCGTCCTCGGTGGTCTTCCAACGGGCTGAGGTCTGGATGATACCAACAGGCTGGCCTTCCCTGGACTTGATGGAGTAGTTGTAATAGAACCTGTTGGAATACCAGAGATACTCATCCTGCTCATCGTAGAGTTCAACCAGGGTGCTGATGTTCTTGGCGACGTTGGCGCTGATGTTCCACTGCCAATCTTTTGTACGGACCGGGGTGCCGCCGAGGAGTATCTCGATACCCTTGTTGCGAACCAGACCGGCGTTCATCGTACGAGAGGAATAACCGGAATAGGCGATGGTCGTTCCGTTGATGATGTCATCCTTGGTGTTCTTCACATAGAGGTTGATATCACCGTAGAAACGGTTCTTGAAGAGCTTGAACTCGGTACCGACCTCGTAGGAGGTGGATATGGTAGGCCTGATGTTTTGATTGACCTGAGTCGTGGGCTCATACAGGGCCGGCTGGTTGTGGAACTTTGTGCCGACAGTGTATGTGGGCAGCACGTTGTAGGCGCCTAGAGTGGATCCCACCTGAGCGAGAGAGCTGCGGATCTTCCAGAAACTTAGCCAAGGGGCGTTGATAAGCTTGCTGGCCATGAAGGACAGGGAAGCACCACCGTAGAGATAACCGTTGTTCGATACGGGCAGACGAGAATCGAGATCGTAACGGATAGATCCGTCAACGTACAAAAGGTCATCCCAACCAATCGTGGCGTTGCCGAAGAACGAGCGGGTCTTGTAATGGGTCTCGCTGTTGTTTGTGCTGTAGGTACTGTTGGAAGCGGCCAGATTGAAGAAGCCGGGGACCGAAAGGCCACCATTGGTGCTGCTGTTGAGGTAATAATAGTCATACCTCCTGGTCTCGGCGAATGCGGCGGCCTCAACGGAGAGGCGGTTCTCAAAATACTGGTTGCTCCATGTCAGATAACCCTGGGCGGTGATGTCGTTGGTCTGGTTCTGATAGGTGCGGAACGAAGGGTCGAAATTGATTGAACCCTCGCCGTACTTCTGCTGGTACAGGCTGCTCGACATGATCTCGTTAATACGGGCGCCAAGCCTGAAATTATACGGCAGGGTGGCATAGACATCTCCAGAGAGCAGGTGTGACTGCGAGTCGTTAGTGTAGTTGTAGTTCCGCATAACTGCGAAAGGATTGTCATGGAAGTTAGCGGCGATGTTGTCCTTGCTAACGATGTTCCATGTTCTCCAGCTTCCGTCCGGCCTCTGCCAATCCTTCAAGTCAGCGATGTTGACGTTGGTGTGTCCCCACTGGACAAAGTCGCAGACGTAGTTACCATTGGAAGAATAACCTTCCTGCTCTGCGTTCTGATTCCTGCGGAAACGATAGCGATAGCTGATGTCGGCGTTGAGCCAGTTCGTAGGCTTAATCTGGGTAGAGATGCTGAACGACCGGCGGACAGCCTTGGAATTATCGAAGATACCGGGGCGGTCCACATTGCTGAAAGAAACACGGGTGTTCATGCCCTTGACAGCCTTGGTGAAAGCCACGTTGGTATTATTTGTCCAGGCGACGCGAGTGAGGTCGCGGATATTCATGCGGTAGCTCCAGGTGTCGGTCTCCTGATAGTGGGAAGATGTGGGGTCCCACGAGAGAGCTGTTCTATAGCGGGTCCTGTCGTCGAACCGAGGTCCCCAGCTGACATCCTCACCATAGTCATAGACATAGGTTCCGTCACCAAGGGCAAGGCCGTTCTCCGTGAACACGGTCGGGGCGTCGTTCCAATCCTTGGTAGGATCGGCGGCATATTGAGCTGTGACAGCGGAAGACATGGCGCCACCACCGTAGAGCTTCTGAAACTTGAGGTGGTTGTAATATACCTCTGCCGAAGTGGTCTGGGTGAACTCGACCCATGAGGAACCATCCTGGGCTTTCTTGGTCGTGATGATCACAGCACCGTTGGCGCCACGGGAACCGTACAGGGCGGTGGCGGCGGGTCCCTTGAGGACGTTAATGCTCTCCACGTCGTCCATGTTGACCTGAGCGGATCCGGTGATGGCACCGTCGATGACGTAGATAGGCTCGCTTCCCTCCTGGGAGTTATAGGAGGTCGGTCCACGTAAGATAATCCTACCCTCGTTGAAGGTGGAACCAGCCTGGCCCCAGAACTGTGCGCCAGCGACCTTTCCAGCCAGGGAGTTACCCAGGGAGGCGTTGTGCGTGGTCGTCAGCTGCTCCTGAGACATAGTCTGGGCAGAATAACCGATGGCCTTCTGCTTTCTCGTCAGACCCTGGGCCGTGACGACCACCTGGTCGAGAAGCTCGGAATCGGGAGCCAGCACAACGTTGACGGTCTGGGAGGCCGCCTTGGTCTGCCCCTCGAAGCCGATGCACGAGAACACGAGCATGCCATTTGCGGGAACATTGCGGAGGGTGTACTTACCGGAGGCGTCGGTGATGGCGCCGTTGGTCGTCCCCTGCACGAAGACGGACGCTCCGATCACGGGGAGACCGTCCTCC
>CADBRH010000071.1 GCA_902797035.1 uncultured Bacteroidia bacterium
CGAGAGGTATTCCCGGATCGGCAAGTACCAGGGCGGCTTCACGCACATCTTCGGCGCCTGGAGGAGCGAGAAGGTCAGCGGCATGATAGACCACCGCCAGTATTTCAACGCCTGGAGCCGGTATCTTCTCGCCCAGCGGATAATAACTCTCTCCGGCGACGGGGCGCTGTTCAATTTCAACTACTGGCTGGCTCATGATGTGACCGCCGACCCGCTCCGGGACGGCGACGCTGACAGCGCCGGCGCCGCCACCCGCTCGGGCGACACAGGCCGCGACAGGGCACAATCTGGCGACCCCGGCCGCTCCGACCGGTATTACTACATATTCCCCCATGACCCGGAGGAGTTCCTCCCGCCCGACGCCCCCGTCGGGATAGTCGACGACACCCCCGACCCGCCTAGTATCTAGAGCGAGGATAAGGGATTATTTGACTACCTTCAGGTATTCACAGGCAGAAGGTGGAAAGGCAGGAGTAGTCCTTGTCAAGCCGGGCGCAGGTAATCTTGGCGTAGATCTGGGTGGTGCGGATGTCGGTGTGGCCGAGGATGCTCCGGAGGCTTTCCATGGACATGCCCTTCGAGAGCGCGAGGGTGGCGAAGGTATGCCTGGCCTGGTGGAAGCACAGGTTGTCGCTCACTCCGCACTCCGCGCCGATCACTTTCAGGCGCTTGCAGACCGTGGTGTATTTCCCCACATCGAACAGGGGCTCGTCTTTCTCGTCTTTCCCGTGGCGCTTGATGATGTCGAGCGCCACGGGAAGGAGTTTCGCCTGGAAATGGACCTTGGTTTTCTGCCGTCTCGACACGATCCAATGAGAGTCGTTGATGTCCACGATGTCGGACCGGGACAGTTTTCTCAAGTCAGCGAACGAGAGGCCTGTGAAACAACAGAACACGAAAAGGTCCCTGGTGAAGGCTTTGAGGCTGTCCTCGGGGAACTGGTGATGGATCAGACGCCTGAGCTGCCCTTCCGTGAGGAATCCCCTCTCTTTCATGTCCGGGGAGACCCGGTAGTTGACAAAAGGGTTCTTGAGGATCAGGCCGTCATTGAAAGCGGCCGTCACGACCGTCCTGAGAGGCATCTGGTACACCCAGACGGACGACTGGGAGAGACAGAGACGGTCCCTGAGGTAGTTGCAGAACCCTCTCATGAACGACTCGTCGATCTCCGCCAACGGGATGTCACTCCTCCCGAGAACGTCCTTCATGTAGTCCACGCAGTGGCCCCGGACAATCTTGTACTTGAAGTAAGTCGAGGACGCCCTGTCCCTCCCCACCCTGGAGGACACGGCCTCGATTTGCTTGTCGATCCCGTCCAGGAGCGAGATCTCAGATCCTTTCTTACCCAAGTAATACTCCCTGACCTGCCACGCCGACGTGACTCCGCCTTTCATGGAAAGCTCATGATAGACATCCACGATGCGGGCTCGGATCCCGTCGAGGATCAGGTTGCAGTCGACCGCCTGATGACTCCGCCCGGTCATCCTTCCGGTCTTGGGATCCCATGTGACGCAGGGCACAGACATCTTGCAGCTGAACTGAGCGACTGTGCCGTTGACAGTGATTCTGCAAAGGACAGGCATCTGGCCTTCCTTCTCTTTGCTTCTGTTCGCGTAGAACAGGATATTAAACGTGTTTCTCATGATATTAAAAATTGAGGTGAAGTATCACAATAGAAGTATCAAAACAGGGACACGTATAGACAATACGGCCGCCCTGAGAGACTCAAAGCGGCCGTTAAAAAACAGACTGTGACTCTTAGATCGACGCCCCTCTCCAGAAGCTCGTCATGTCCTCAAGGGTCTTCCCCTTGGTCTCGGGCACGAGCTTCCAGACGAACAGGGCGGCGATCAGGCAGATCACACCGTATAGGGCGTAGGCGAAAAAGTGACTCCAGTTGTACATCGGCACGAAGGTGCTGGAGACGATGAAGTTGAATATCCACTGGAAGGCCACCGCGACGGCGGTCGCCTCGGAGCGGATAGTATTCGGGAACAGCTCGGCGATATAGACCCAGCAGATGGGGCCCCAGCTGAACATGAAGCACGCGCTGTAGAGCATGATGCTGATCACCGGAACCACAGCCGGAAGGGTCGTCACATTGCTGAGGGCCACCCCGAGGGCTCCCAGGGCCATTCCGAGCGAGCCTGTGATGAGCAGGGGCTTCCTCCCGACTTTCTCGACGGTGAACACCGCCACGAGGGTGAAGCTGATGTTGATCACTCCCATGATCACGGTGAATAGCATGTTGTTGGACACCCCCATGGACTCGAAGATCCTAGGGGCGAAATAGAGCACGGCGTTGATGCCGATGATCTGCTGGAAGACGCTGAGCATGCAGCCGATGAACACCACCATGAAGCCGTATTTGAAGAGTTTCTCCCTCTTCTCGACGACGGTGGCCTTGATCTCGGCGAGAATCTCCCGGGCCCTGGCCTCACCGTTGATGTTGGAGAGGACTCTGAGGGCCTCCTCGTCGCGGTTGTTGAGCGTGAGGTAACGTGGAGTCTCGGGGACAAGGAGTATCAGGAGGGCGAAAAGGCCGGCGGGGACGGCCTCGGAGAGGAACATCACCCTCCAGCCCACGCTATTGGTCCACTCGACCACGGCAGGGTCGGAGGCGTGGGAGCGGATGATCAAGTAATTCACGAAATAGACCACCAGCTGTCCGAATATGATGGCGAACTGGTTCCAGGAGACGAGCTTGCCTTTCTTGGAGGCCGGCGCCACCTCGGCTATGTACATGGGACAGAGGGCGGAGGCCAGGCCGACACCTACTCCACCGAGGACGCGGTAGAGGTTGAAAGCCACTAGCAGACCCTTTGTGGGGACTCCTTTCTGGAAGAATATGAACTCCGGGAAATATGACCCCAGGGCGGACAGCAGGAACAGGACTCCGGCCACGAAAAGGGTCTTCTTACGGCCGAGCCTGGAGGCCAGGACTCCCGACAGGAAGGCTCCCAGAATGCATCCGATTAGGGCGCTGGAACTCGTGAAACCGTGCAAGGCGTCGGTGTAACTGAAGTCCGCGGCGCCTTGGAAGAACGCCTGGAGCCCTTTCTCGGCCCCGGAGATGACCGCCGTGTCGTAACCGAACAGCAGTCCCCCGATGACCGCCACAAGAACTATCGAGAATAGATAAACGGGGTTGCCTTTCTGCCTGTACATATCAGTGTATTTCTCCCAAATGTGAAAAGTTCGACTAATATAACGTTTTTTAATTAACTTTACCGATGAATTCTCGTCTTATGGACGACATATTCCTATCGGATGATGAAAAGACTCACACTCATAGCGGTCTTGGTTCTGGCGATGGTCTGTTCCGCCAAGGCGCAAGTCTTCATACTGAACGACAATGTCACGACGGGCCGTCTGTCCGAGATCCGGGCCTCCGTCGTTGACTCGCTGACCGGCGAGCCGATCTCCTTCGCGTCGGCCTACGTCATCCCGAGCAAGGACACCACGATCACTAATTTCACCCTGAGCGACCAAGAGGGGAAGGTAAAACTCGAGGACGTGCCGTTCGGAAGCTACGTCTTCCGGGTGGAAATGCTTGGTTATAAGCCATTTATCAAGGAAAGATACTTTAGGGACAGGCAAGTCGATCTTGGCGAGATCAAACTTGTCGTCGATGAGAACTACCTCAAAGCGGCGATGGTGACCGATGTCGGCAACCCCATAATCGTGAAGAAAGACACGGTCGAGTTCAACGCCTCCTCCTTCCAGGTCGGCACGAACGCGATGCTGAAGGACCTGCTCATGCGCATGCCAGGAATGGAGGTCACCGAGGACGGGAAGGTCAAGTTCAACGGTGAGGAGATCGACAAGCTCACCGTCGGCGGCCGCACCTTCTTCTTCGGCGACCAGTCAACCGCCCTCAACAACCTGCCGGCGTCGATCGTGGACAAGGTCCGGGTTATCGACCGCGAGTCGGAGGCCACACGAGCGACCGGGATCGAGGACGGGAGCCGCGAGAAGATCCTGGATGTCGGGCTTAAGAAGGAATATGAGCAAGGCTGGTTCGGCAACGCGGGCGTGAAAGGCGGCGCCACGGCGGCCGGCGAGACCGAGAGCCCCCTCAGGGACAACCGCGGCGCGCTCTACAGCAGTAACGTCCTCGTGTCGGCATATTCAGAGAAAGACCAGCTGACGCTGATTGGTAACGGAATGAATATCAATGACTCCAATGGCGTGGTGTTCGTCGTGGTGGGAGCCGACGGTTCCAGGACCCGCCTCGGAAGCGGAGGGTTGTCCTCCGCGGCCCAGGCCGGTGTCAACCTCAACACCTCCCGAATCAAGGATGTCCAGACCACCATCGGCGCCAATTATAAATACGGCGACACCATGAGCGGCTCCTCGACGGCGAGGACGACCTTCCTCAGCGACGGGGACATGCTCTCGAACTTCGGCAGCGAGAGCCGGGCTTTCGCCAACTCCCTGTCAGCCAATCTGGAGTTCCAGAAAGAGACCGGGAAGGTGCGGTTCCACCTGAGGCCGCGATTCAGCTATTCGAAAGACATCACCCGCGGCGGGTCGACCTCTGAGTCAACCAAGGGCGGCCAGCTGGTCAACTCTTCACGGAGCGAGAGCGACGCCACCTCCACGGACAAGTCCGCCGACGCCTATGGCGATGTGACTTTCCGCGAGATCGGCGGGAAAAAGGACAGGACTCTTGGTATCAACTACAACTTCTCTATAGAAGGGTCCGAGGAGGACAGCAGGGAAACCAGTGTCATGAAGATGGTCTCCGGCGAGGACAACCGCTCTTTGAGATATCTTTCCGACTCACGGAGTAACGGTTTCGGTGGAGGAATCACCTATATGGAGCCCATCTCCGGCAAACTCAACCTCAACGCCGACATAAACTTGAGCTATTCCGACAGGAACAGCGTCCGGGACGCTTTCGACGCGGACGGCAGGAACGACTACTTCTCCTCCGAGTCCAAGAACCACTCAGTCAGACAGGCTTACGGCCTTCGCCTCCAATACAAGTTCGACGATAAGATATGGCTGTCGCTCGGGTCAAGGGTCAACGGCCTTCTCAACGAGACATATTCGAAGAGTTTCAACGTGTCGAGCGTGACCGGCAAGGGCGAGTGGTACTGGAATGTCGCCCCCCAGGTGAGTTTCCAGCACACGAAGGGCAGCAACCGCTTTTATATCGACGCCTCCGGCACAAGCCAGCAGCCGGGCAACTCGAGGATGCTCCCGGTCATGAATATCGCCGACCCATCCCGGCCCTCGATCGGCAACATCTACCTGAGGCCTTACGGCAACACCAACGTGTATCTGAGCTGGAACAGTAACGACACGAAGAAGTTCTCGACCATCATGGCCTCGCTCTACTC
This sequence comes from uncultured Bacteroidia bacterium, assembly GCA_902797035.1. Taxonomy (GTDB): domain Bacteria; phylum Bacteroidota; class Bacteroidia; order Bacteroidales; family UBA932; genus Cryptobacteroides. Next base: position 5,349 of record CADBRH010000071.1, read on the forward strand.
GTACTTGACCTACAACCCTATCACCTACGCCCGCTGGTACGACTCCGACGGCATCCTCTACTCCATTCCGGTCAACTCCAGAAAGAACTCCGTGAATATCTCAGGATCAGCCTATTACACAGGGCCTATCGACGAGGCGAAGAAGTGGTTCGTCAATATCAGCGTCGGCGCCGGGGTCTTCCGCTCCACGAGCTATCAGGCCAAGGGTACCATGGCGGGACTCGATAAGGACGCCTTCGACTATTCCGCTTTCATGGAGAAGTTCTGGGGCGGCAAGGACGGCGAGTTGTTCTACGGCGGCAAGAGCGGCTTCGCCGAGAGCGACACAAGGACCTACTCTCCTTCCTTCGGTTTCACGTTGAGATACACCACAGGGAGCTTCAGCGGCAGGGTTTACACCAATGTCGACGGCGACATCGCCAGATATTCCCTTGATGACAGGGCCGACATGAACACCATGGACTCTAAGTTCGGTCTTGCGGCCAATTACCGCACCAAACACGAGTTCGAGTTCGACACAGACCTCGGCTACGCCTGGTACAAGGGCTACTCGGCGGGCTACGGAGCCCCGGAATGGCAATGGAACGCGGAGATTTCCAAGAATATAGGCGCTTTCAACCTCAGCGTCAAGATCCACGACATCCTGGACCAGACCCGTAACCTGACCCACACGGTCACGGCCAACTACGAGGAGGACACCTACAACCTCGTGATGGGCCGCTACATCCTCTTCGGCGTCAAGTGGAACTTCGGCAAGATGAACGCCGCCCACAGCCAGCGTGCCCAGCGCGCCGCCATCAACATGGTGTTCTAACCAACACTATTCCGTTGATGAAACCACATAAGAAGAGGTCCGGCCGATTGGCCGGACCTCTTCTGTGGAGCATAGGAGAAACGAAAATCTTGTAAAACCTGCCACAGAGGACTGTAGAAATCATTATTGTACTGCGTTATATTGTGGGTGTAGGTATTGGAATTTA
>CADBRH010000072.1 GCA_902797035.1 uncultured Bacteroidia bacterium
CGCGCCCATGTCGGTCTGGACTACTTCGACGCTTCCATCAACAGGATCGGTGCCTACATCATCGGAACCCGCGCCACGCAGAAGTGCATCCTGAGCGCCCTTCTCGAGCCTCTCGCCAAACTGCGCGAGTACGAGGCCGAGGGCAAGGGCTTCCAGAAGCTCGCCCTCCTCGAGGAGGCCAAGACACTTCCTTTCGGCGCCGTGTTCGATTACTTCAACTTCAAGAACAACGTGCCGGTCGGCGAGGAGTTCATCCCTTGCATCGAGAAGTACGAGAAGGAAGTCACTTCCAAGAGGTGAGATCCTCTATAGCCTCTATGAGGATGTGAATAACTTTGATGTGGATTTCCTGCACGCGGTCAGAATGAGGCGCGTCAGGAGCCATGATCGAGACACTGGCAAGCTCCGATAGGGGCTTGCCTTTTTTTGATGTGAGAGCCACTACAGGCATCCCGAGTCTCCGCGCGGTCCCGGCCGCTTTGAGAACATTCATCGAGGTCCCGCTCGTGCTGATAGCCAGCAGGACGTCTCCTGGCTTACCGAAAGCCTCCACCCAACGGCTGAAGATATCCTCGAAAGAGAAATCGTTGGCGACGCAGGTAAGGTAGGCCGGGTCGTTGATCGCCATGGCGGGCATCGGGCGACGGTCATCCCTGAAACGGCCAGTAAGCTCCTCGGCGAAGTGGGTGGCGTCGCAAAGCGAGCCTCCGTTGCCGCAGGCGATGATCTTCCCGCCGGAGGACAGGCACCCGGCCATGACCTCGGCGGCCGCCTTTATGCCAGAGACCGCCCCCGGGTCCGCCATGAAAGCCTCAAGCTCCTCTCTCGCCTCCAGGAGGCTGTTTTTGATAATAACCTCAATCATCTCTTTCTCAATTGATTCCGGCCGCTATTGATAGCGCGGCGTAGTCACCTATGGATTCACCTAGAGAGGCGGGGACCACCTTGCAAACCTTTCTCGCCAGCGGCAGCGCCTCTTTCTTCAGGACCTCGTCCATCAGGGGCTTGAATATATCCTCGTTCCTGGCGTAGATGCTGCCGATCACTATCAGTTCCGGATTGAGAATATCCATCACGACGGCCAATCCGGCCCCGAGGTGCCTGGCCGAGATCTCATAGACACGCTTGGCCAGGGAATCGCCTTCCCTGAGAGCCTCAGCCACTTTTTTCGCGGTAATCCCGCCAAGGTCCCCGTCCGGGCACCAGGACACGTCCCCGCCCATCTGGAGCCTCTCTTTGGCCAGATCCCTGGCGAGCTGCTCTATGCCGCTCCCGCTGCAGAAGCCCTCGAATGAGCCTGACTTCCCGTAGCCCACGGGGCCATATTCCTCAAGCCTTATGTGACCAAGCTCACCGGCGTTGTCATTCGTCCCGGTGTAGAGTTTCCCGTCTATGATCAGTCCGGCGCCGAGTCCTGTGCCGAAGGTCATGAATACCATGTTCCTCGTGCCCTTGCCGGCCCCGAACCTCCATTCCGCCAAAGCGCAGGCGTTAGCGTCGTTGTGGACCGCCGCGGGGGCCCCGAACTCCTCTGAGAGGATATCCACTATAGGGATATTGTCCCAGCCCGGAAGGTTGGGAGGGGACATTATGACCCCGGTCTTGCTGTCAAGAGGCCCGCCGCAACTTATTCCTATGGCCTTGATGGCGTCCACCCCGAGCCCGTTCCTTCCGATAACCTCACTGACGCCGGACTTGATGTCCCTGATCGTCCCGTACACGTCGGTGGTGGGGAAGCGGAGTTTGTCTTTGATGAGAATACCATCTCCCTGGGGAATCCCGAGGGTCACAGCGCACTTTGTGCCGCCTATATCGACCCCTATTAATAATCTATTGTCCATAGTAATACAAATATAAGAATAGAAATCATGATTTATTTGTATTTTTATCATTATTAAAAACCTATCGGATAATGAGACCTGGCATATTGATCATCCTGTCCGCCTCGCTTATTGTCAGCGCGGCCGCTCCTGCGCGATACCCTGGAAGCAAGGAGCATGTCGTGGTCACCGACGCCTTTGAGACATACTGGGACGACGGTTATTCCGGGAAACTTGGTATACAGGTTGAGGAAGCGACAATAGAGGACGGAGGCCCAAGGATGACGCTGGCCGGAAAGCCTCTCTATGTTACCGGTGTCAATTGCTATAACCTGTTTGTACAGTGTTTCGAGCGGGACAATATGGGTGTCGGCGAGATTGAGGAGACGGTGCGAACGCTTGCCCGTCAGGAGGTCCCGATAGTGAGGTTCAGTTGCGGGCCCTATTACGCCAGCCAGATGGGCTATTACACTGACTTTCGGGAGAAGTACCTCGAGAACCTGGACCATCTCGCCTCGCTTTGCGACGAGAGCCACATACTGTTGATCCCTTCAGTGTTCTGGAACTCCTCTTGCGTTCCGGATTATCGAGGCGAGCCGCTTTCCGCCTGGGGCGATAAGGACAGCGCGACATACTCATTCATGCTCGAGTACACTAAAGACATCGTCAATACTTTGAAAGATCACAAAAGCCTGGCTTTCTGGGAGTTCGGCAATGAGTTCAACCTTCAGGCCGACATTACCGGCTGGGGATATCCGGACCTTCCCGCCAGGGCTGTCAGCATGGCCTGCGAGGGCTTCGCCGAGCTTGTCAGGGAACTTGATCCTGAGGGAAGGCTAATCGGCAGCGGGCACTCCATAATGCGTAACGCCCAATGGAGCCTGGCCAAGGGAGCGTCGGTCAATCCCGACTCCCTGAAGGCCGATTCTTTCGCCCGATATGCCGAGATCTCCGCCCTGATGACCCCGGAGCCTATGATGGGGATGTCGGAGCATATATACGAGGAGCCTCGGGTGTTTTCCGGCCTGGATACTCTTGACAGGGAAAGCCAGCTAGCCAAGGCGAAGGAAGCCGCGGCCATGAACGGGAAGGTGTACTATGTCGGCGAGTTCACCGGGCCGAGGACCGCTATGGGTGACTCAACGTTGGTCAAGAGCCATTATGATGCCTATTTCAACCAGCGGATCCAGCTCTCGCTGGTCTGGAATTTCGCCCTCCACGGCGAGATCGAGTGGAGTTTCAAGGAGGGAGACTTCGATGACATCGCCTTCCGCTATACGCGTGAGTTGAACGAGAGATTCAAAGAGACTGATATGTAGCGATAACCAATAAACAACTGATAACATGGACATTTCAAGAAGAGACTTTTTCAAGAAGAGCCTTGTGGCGGGAGCCGGAATGGCCGCCACGACGATGTTCGGCCCTATGGCTATTGAGGCTGAGGCTAAGGCCAAGAAACTCCGCAAGGCCAAGAGAGTGATTATCATGACATTCGACGGCATTCGGGTGGATGGTCTGGCTCAGGCCAAGACCCCCAACATTGACTCTTTGATCGCCGAAGGCTCGACGTCTTACGCCACCCGCGATGTGATGCCATCGATCACACTGCCAAACTACACCAGCCATCTCACCGGCGCGGGTCCTGAGGTCCACGGAGTCGCCGACAACGGCTGGAAGGTTGACAACTTTAAGCTGGAGGCGGTGGAGAAGGACTCGGACGGCTATTTCCCTTCGGTTTTCAAGGTGATAAAGGACAACGCCCCGGAGATCAAGACCGCATATTACTGGAACTGGCTTCCGCTCATCAACGGAATGAATCCCAAGTACATAGACGAGAAACTGTCCGCCAGCGACGAGGGGTATCCCGCCCTTTATGACCGAGCGATGGAGTACATCGCCGCTAACAAGAACGAGAGGATGTTCATGTTCCTTTACAACGTTCACACCGATCATGTGGGCCACACATCCTCTTGGATGTCTCCTGAATATCTCCAATCTATCGAGGAGGGCGATGTACAGGTGGGGAGGATGCTGGACTTCCTTAAGAGGGAAGGCCTGTACGAGGACACCCACATAATGTGGATCACGGACCATGGCGGGATCGGAAAAGGACATGGAGGTGTCAGTCCCGAGGAGATGGTGGTTCCCTGGGTCATCAAGGGCCCCGGCATCAAGAAAGGATTCACCATCACTGAAGCCAACAACACGGTGAACACCGCGTCCACCGTCCTGAAGCTGTTCGGGATCGGGCAGCCCCTCTGCTGGACAGGCGAGGTCCCGATGTCGATATTCGAGTGATCCGGCTTACTTTATTGTTTTGATCTGAAGGCTTTAAGTCCGGAATTGAGGAAGTCGACGAAGCCTTCCACGGAGAGGTCATAGCCCCGTACCGGCACTAACAGGCCGCCGTCGGAGCCGAGAAGGGCGTAATTGGGCTGGGCGTTGACATTGAACCTCTTCCTGACAATGTAGGAATTGGCCCGGCCGAGCTCTTTCAAGGTCTTCCCCTCATCAGTGACGAGCCAGTCCTCCTCCTTGAGCTTGGTCTTGTCGTCGTTGTAGAGGACCACCAGGACATATTCATCCTTCATTATCCTCTGGATCTCGGAGTCGGTCCAGACACGCTGCTCCATCTCGCGGCAGTTCACGCAGCCGTGGCCGGTGATGTCCACGAACACAGGCTTCCCCTGCGCCTTGGACGCCTCCACGCCTTCCTCCAGGGTGAAATAGCCGGTGAACCCCATCGGCATGCGGAGGTTGTACTTCTCTCCGAAATCGTTACCTCCCGTTTTCGTGGTCGACGTCTGTGCCAAATTGCCGGACATAGGGCTGTCGGCATAATTCCAGACCACAAAGTCCTGTGTCTCAATAGGTGGCAGGTACCCAGACAGGGCCTTGAGGGGGGCTCCCCACATCCCTGGGATCATGTACACCACGAACGAGAACACCGCGATCGACAGGGCCAGCCTAGTGACTGACAGCGGTCCGGCGGGGGAGTCGTTCTTGAACCTGATCTTGCCGAGAAGATAAAGCCCGAGCAGGGAGAACACCACTATCCAGATGGCAAGGTAGACCTCACGGTCAAGCAGTCCCCAGTGATAGGTCTGGTCGGCCACGCTGAGGAACTTGAAACCGAGCGCGACCTCGATGAATCCAAGGACAACTTTGACGCTGTTGAGCCATGACCCGCTCTTCATCTTCTTGAGAAGGGAAGGGAACATGGCCAGGATGGTGAACGGCAGCGCGAAAGCCACACTGAAAGCGAGCATCGTGATCATCGGGGTCCAGAACTCTCCGGAGGTGGACTTGATCAGGACTGTCCCCACGATCGGGCCTGTGCAGGAGAACGAGACCAGCACTAGTGTGAGGGCCATGAAGAATATCCCCCCAAGACCTCCCTTGCCTGACTTGGCGTCGCTCTTGTTGGCCAGGCTGGAGGGCAGCTCAATCTCGAAAGCCCCGAAGAATGAGGCCGCGAAGACCATGAACACGATGAAGAATATGATGTTCGGGAGCCAGTGGGTGGCGAGCCAGTTGAATATGTCGGCCGTGACGGCGTTGCCCCCGATCAGCCACGTCAGGCCGATGATTATCGAGATGGGGACGGTGTACAGCAGCACGATGAATAGTCCGTACATGAAGGCTTTGAAACGGCCCTCGACAGGGCTGGCGGACTGCTTCATGAAGTAGGATATGGTCATGGGTACCATCGGGAAGACGCAAGGCGTCATGAGCATGGCAAAGCCCCAGAGTATCGCCTCGATAATTAGCGCCCACAGGCCTCTGGAGCTGTTTGGGGTGGTGTCTGGTCCCGACAGTCCGCCGGACAGCGATCCCTCGTCGCGACCATTTACCCGGTTAGGGCGCGAAGCGTCGGGAGCCGACGGGGAGTCGCTGTCCGGCCGCGCGAGATTGACGGAGAACTCCCAGTGCTCGGGAGCGGCGCAGAAGTGGTCGTCGCAGGCGCTCCATGTGAGTTCCCCCTCGACTGTGGCCTCCTGAGCGTCCAGATTGACCCTCTGGCTGAAGACGGCGGAGTCGAAGAAAACCTTATCGCCATTGAAATCAACAGGTTCCGTGGACTGTGCGAAGGCTCCGGTCAAGGAATAACCGACAGGGGAGTCGAACTCCACCTCTGTGGGGTTGTACTTGTGGTCAACCGTGTAGATGTGCCATCCCGGCTCGATCGAGGCCGTGAAGACAAGCTCGAACTCGCCTGAGTCCAAGGGCCTGGAAGTCACCTTCCAGGTCGCCGTGGCCTCAGGGGCCTGGGCGAAGGCCGCGGCGCCCAAAAACAGGGCCGCCAGTAAGGCCGGTAGTCTTTTGAGAACAGTCGCCATGACGGTTGTTATTTCGCGTACGATACGGAGCGTGTCTCCCTGATGACAGTGATTTTGACCTGTCCGGGATAAGTCATCTCCTCCTGGATCTTCTGGGCGATGTCGGCGGAAAGCCTGGCGGCCTGGTCGTCGCTGACCTCTTCGGCCCCCACGATGACTCTCAGCTCGCGCCCGGCCTGGATGGCGTAGCTCTTGGTAACGCCGGGATAGGCCGCGGCGAGATCCTCCATGCCCTTGAGCCTCTTGATGTAAGACTCGATGACCTCCCGTCGGGCTCCCGGACGGGCCCCGGAAATGGCGTCGCCAATCATCACGATAGGGGAGATGATGGATGTCATCTCTATCTCCTCATGGTGGGCGCCGATGGCGTTGCAGACATCCGGTTTCTCCTTGTACTGCTCCGCTAGCTTCATTCCCAGAAGGGCGTGAGGCAGCTCGGGTTCCTCCTCGGAGACTTTGCCGATATCGTGCAGCAGCCCGGCTCTTTTGGCGGTCTTTGGATTGAGGCCCAGCTCTGAGGCCATGATGGCGCAGATGTTGGCGACCTCGCGGGAGTGCTGAAGCAGGTTCTGCCCGTATGAGGAACGGTATTTCATACGTCCAATCATCCTGACAAGCTCGATGTTGAGCCCGTGGATCCCGAGATCTATGCAAGTCCTCTTGCCGGTCTCCAGGATCTCCTCCTCAAGCTGTTTCTGGACCTTGGTCACGACCTCCTCGATCCTGGCCGGATGGATACGCCCGTCGACAACGAGCTGGTGCAGGGCCAATCTGGCGACCTCCCTGCGCACCGGGTCGAAAGCGGAGAGAAGAATGGCGTCAGGTGTGTCATCCACCACGATCTCGACCCCCGTGGCCGCCTCCAGGGCCCTGATATTACGTCCCTCACGGCCGATGATCCTTCCCTTGATCTCGTCGTTGTCGATGGGGAAGGTGGTGACGGCGTTTTCGATAGCGGTCTCGGTAGCGGTCCTCTGGATCGTGTTGATGACTATCCTCTTAGCCTCTTTGGAAGCGTTGAGACGGGCCTCGTCCATGGTGTCGTTGATATATGCCTGGGCCTCAGTCCTGGCCTCCGCTTTCATGTTCTCCATCAGGATGTTCTTGGCCTCCTGGGCGCTCATCCCGGCGATTGTCTCAAGCTGCTTGTTGGCCTGGGCGCTCAATCTCTCGAACTCCTCGGTCTTCCTTGCTAGTTTATCCTGCTGCGCCTGGAGGCTGTTCCGGGCGTTGTCCGCGTCACGCAGCTTTTTCTGGAGCTCCCCGTTCTGCTGGTTCAGGGTGTTCTCCTTCTGCTTGATCCGGCTCTCGGCCTCGCGGATCTGGTTGTTCTTCTCGTTGATGAAACGCTCATGCTCTGTCTTGAGCTGAAGGAACTTCTCTTTAGCCTGATGGATCTTCTCGTTCTTGATCCCTTCGGCCTCGATCTCAGCCTTCGCGATAATCTCGTTCTTCCGGCCGTTAAGCACCATTCTCTGAACGACGAGATATACCATAAGCGCGATGGCCGCCCCGACCAGGGCTCCAATAAGGTAAGGTATCATTTGTTTGTCTCTTTATAGTTAATAACAATACTCTCCTCTCACAGTCCGGCGGAAGCGACAGACGACCGCCGGTCTTTGAAACCAGTCGGTCGTCTGAGATATCAAAAAAAGCCGTTAGTCGCTTGTCTAAAATCTTAATGAATAAGATTTGAGATCCGGGCCGGTTCGGAAATCCACCGTCGCGCGCCCGGCGCGATCCCGAAAGGTAACCTTGGCCTGTCCTTGCCGTCCTGAGTGTTCTCGGTTCCGTGGAACTTGTTGATAATAGCACGTGGGACTAACGGCCGTCTTTTTCGATATTCTTAAGGTAGGACTCCACATCCTCCTGAAGCTTCTGAGCCTCCTCGCCTGTGTCGGAGAGTCTCTTCTGATAGGTAAGCCTGCTTACTGTCTCGTTAAGAGCCACGAAAGCAAGCTTGTCCGAGAGCGATTTGTTCGGGAACCGGGCGTCATAGGCGGTCAACTTCTGGTTAATCGCCTCAGCGGCAAGCCTCATGAGCCGCTCCATCTCAGGGGAGGAGGCGACCAGAGGATATTCATTGCCGGCTATTATTATCTTTATGCTCTGTCCCATTCTCATTTATCCAACAAGGAGACGCACTTGTCGATCTCCTTGATGAGTCTCTCGATCTTCTCCTTCGCTCCGGCCCTGTCCGCTCCGGCTCCGAAAGCTTCCGAAAGCTGCAGGTTGTTTACCTGTTGCTCCAGATCGCCGATCTGTTTCCCGCGGGCTTCGTTTTCGGCCTTGCACTCGTCGAGCAGAGACTGGAGCCTCATACGCTCCGCTTTCTCCGCCTCGTAGAGAGAGATAAGCTTTTCTATGTCTTTCCTTAAACTTTCAAGCATATCAGAAAGGCCGGTCTAACCCGCCAAACGCGAATTTAACAAATATTCTTTATTCGCGCAAAATAGCTAAATTCGCGTATAGTATATTATTCTCATGACGATTACCATTGAAAACAAGGAGATTCCGGTACTGCTTCTGACGGGCTATCTCGGAAGCGGGAAGACCACGCTGGTCAACAGGATCCTTTCCAATAAGCGGGGTATCAAGTTCGCTGTCATCGTGAACGACATCGGGGAGGTCAACATCGACGCCGACCTTATCCAAAGGGGCGGTGTCGTGGGGATGACGGACGCCAGCCTCGTCCCTCTCCAGAACGGATGTATCTGCTGCACGCTTAAGGCGGATCTCGTGACCCAGATCGACGAGCTCTGCCGGATGGGCAGGTTCGACTACATCGTGATCGAGGCGAGCGGTATCTGCGAGCCGGCCCCTATCGCCCAGACTATATGCTCCATTCCGAGGATGCTTCCCGATGGGTCCAGGACGAACATTCCAAGGCTCGACGCGATCGTGACCGTTGTGGACGCTCTCCGGATGAAGGAAGAGTTCGCCTCGGGAGATGCTCTAAGAAGGCCCGGCATCGAGGAGGACGACCTCGAGTCTCTGGTCATCCAGCAGATAGAGTTCTGTAATATCGTCCTTCTGAACAAGGCCTCAGAGGTCTCCGGGGAGGATCTCGGTGAGCTCAGGGGCATAGTCAAGGCGCTCAATCCCCAGGCGGAGGTGTATGAGTGCGACTACGGGGACATCCCTCTCGACAAGATCATCGGGACCAGACTCTTCGACTTCGAGAAAGTCGCCACATCGGCGGCGTGGATCGCCGCTATGGAGGGGGACGAGGATGAAGAGATCCATAACGAGGAGTCAGGCGAGGCCCTGGAGTATAATATCGGCACCTATGTCTATTACCGCCGCCCCGCCATGGACATCAACACCCTTGACTGGGTAGTGTCTAAAAAATGGCCCTCCAATATTATCAGGGCCAAGGGGATATGCTATTTCGCTGACGAGCCGGACAAATGCTACCTGTTCGAGCAGAGCGGCTCCCAAAAGTCGGTCAAGGAGGCGGGGCTGTGGTTCGCGACTATGCCTGACGACCAGCTTGAGGAGATGATGAGAAAAGACAAGAACCTTCGCCGTGACTGGGATCCCAGCTACGGCGACCGCATGGTGAAAATCGTCTTCATCGGACGCGGTCTGGACCCGGCCGCCATTGACGAGCTGATGGACTCCTGCCTGGTGGAATAAAAAAGGTCGTTACCTCGCGGCAATGACCTTTCCCACTTAATACAAACCTAATTTATGAATAAAATGTAATATTATCTATCCGTGTGTGCTATATTGCATTAACCTTGCCATAACACGTGACAAAACGAAAACTTTCAACCAAAAGCTATTTTTTCTCGACCAAACACGTAATATTATACCATGAAAGCCAGACATATAATTCTCATCGCTCTGTCCTTGTCGCTCTGTTTGGCGGCCCAGGCCAGGAAAAAGCCCTTGATCGGGATAGTCCCCGGCTACAACGGCTCCATGAGCTCTACAGTTAGCAGGTCTTATACAGACGCTGTCGCCCGCGCCGGCGGAATCCCTCTGATTCTTCCCCAGGTAGACGACCCGGTGGCCGCGGCCGAGATAGTCGGCCGACTGGACGGGATCCTTTTCACCGGGGGTGTTGACATAGATCCCGCCCATTATGGTGAGACAGTTTTGAACGAGTCTGTCGAGATAGATTCCCACAGGGATGCCATAGACATGCTATACGCTGGGGCGGCGATCGGCAGTAAACTTCCTATTCTCGGGATATGCCGGGGCGAGCAACTTCTCAATGTGGTCCTGGGCGGTTCCCTTTATCAGGATCTACCGACCCAGAAACCCAGTGACATCGCCCATCGGCAGAAAGAGGAATTCAATCTCCCGTCTCACAAGATCATTGTCGCGAAGGGATCCCTCCTTCACGACATCATGAAGAAGGACACTCTCTTGGTCAACAGCGCCCACCATCAGGCGGTCAAGGCTCCCTCGGACAAGATCCTGGTCACGGCATACGCTCCGGACGGGGTAGTGGAGGCCTATCAGGGCACTGAGAGAGGGCGGTGGCTGCTCGCCGTCCAGTTCCATCCGGAGGCGCTTGTCAGGGTGGACGACAGCTGGCTCGCCTTGTTCAAGGCATTTGTCAAAGCCTGCCGCTAGATGAGGCGGGTCCTTTCCTTGTTGATCATCGCCTTGGCCTCCGCGAGCCCGCAGGCCCTCGCGGCAGTGAGCCGGGCTGACAGCCTTGCCGCCATATTCAGGAATATCCCCGCGTCCGCAAGGCCGCAGGTATGGTGGCATTGGATGGACGGGAACGTCTCCAGGGAAGGGATAAGGAAAGACATTGACTGGATGACCAGCTCGGGGATCGGAGGCTTCCATCAGTTCGACGCCGGGGGGATCAATATGCCCAGGGCGGCAAAGGTGAGGCTCCCGTATCTCTCAGAAGGCTGGAAGGAGGCTTTCAGACACGCCATCTCGCTGGCGGACTCGCGCGGGATGGATGTAACTATAGCGAGCGCTCCCGGCTGGAGTTCGACTGGAGGCGTGTGGGTCACTCCGGAGGACGCCGTCAAGAAGCTTGAATGGAGGTCTGTGGATGTCGCTGGAGGGCGGATCGATATCACTCTTCCCGACCTCTATCGGGTCACCGGGCCGTATCAGGACTTTTTTCAGGGGAATGACCGTGTGGAGATCGATCCGTATGGGGAAGATCTTTATGTGTTGGCCATGAGAAGGCCGCGACGGGATCGTTCCATGGAGGAGATGGGCGCCGAGGTCAATGTCTCCGACACCCTCATCACTATCCGGCTGGATCGAGTGAGAAGGATCAAGTCTTTCACGCTTAAATCCTTGAGGATGGGTGGAAGGCCAAGGAAAGGGGATCCGTCCGGTCCGAATGTGTTGGAGTGCAGCCGGGACGGGAAGAATTGGCGGAAGGTCACCAGCATCTCTTTGTCAAGGGTCCCGTATATCACTGAGAATATCGCTCCGGTCAGGGCAAGGTGGTTCCGTGTGAGGGGAGAAGGGCTCGAGTCCCTAGAACTATTCACTGTCAGGAAGATCAATCATCACGAGGAATCAGGTGGTTTTAGCAACGTATTTGATTTCAATAAGTTCCGTACAAAGCCGGTCAAAGGGCTCCTCGGAAGGGAGGATTCCGTGAAGCCTCCGGACATCATTGACTTGACCGGGAGTATGACCCCGGACGGACATCTGGTCTGCTCCCTTCCTGAAGGCAGATGGAGAATTTACCGTTTCGGCTGGTCGATCACCGGGAAAGTGAACCACCCGGCATCACCCGAGGCCACCGGCCTGGAGGTGGATAAACTCGATACAGACGCGTGGATGCGGTATTTCCGTCATTATCTTGACCTCTATAAGGAGGCTTCAGGCGGAATGCTGGGGGAGAGAGGAATCCGGTATCTCCTTATTGACAGCTATGAGGCCGGCTCCTTCACATGGACCCCGACCTTGCCTGAGGAGTTTTCCCGTCGCCGCCGCTATGATCTCATCACTTGGCTGCCTGTGCTGGCGGGGGAGATTATCGGGGATTCCGAGACAAGCGAGGGCTTCCTATGGGATTGGAGGAAGACCCTTGGAGAGTTATTCGTCGAGAACTATAACAGGATCAGCGAGATACTGTCTGAATATGGTCTCGCCGGGAACTATTGCGAGACCCATGAGGGCGCGAGGGCATACACCGGGGACGGCATGGATCCGAAACTCACCGCCACGATCCCGATGGCGGCGATCTGGATGGAGAACACTCCCACCGGATCGGGAATCCCGTCAGCGATAGCGGACATCCGGGAGTCAGCCTCGGCCTCTCATCTGTCGGGCGGAAGACTGGTCGCCGCCGAGTCATTCTCTGTCAACGGGGACGAAGGGAGGGCCTACACCTACTGCCCCGAGAATATGAAATATGTGGCCGACGTGGCCATGGCCTCTGGACTGAACAGGTTCGTGATCCATGAGAGCGCCTCCCAGCCCAATGACGCCTATCTTCCCGGTCTCCAGCTATTCCGTTACGGGCAGTGGCTCCATAGGAACGAGACCTGGGGTGAATATGCCTGGACGCTTATGGACTATCTCGGGAGATCCTCAGTGATGCTCCAACAAGGCTGTCCTGTGGCCGACATCCTTCTCTATTACGGGGAGGACAGCAACATCACCTCCCTCTATGGAGGCGAGTCTTTCGACCTCCTACCTCAGGTTCCTTCGGGTTATGAATATGACTTCGCCAACCCCACGGCTCTTTTTCACTATCTCACTCCCTACAGCTCAGGTGATTTCCCGACCCTTGAAAGCAGGGGGGGGACCGGTTACAAGGTACTCTGGCTTGATAAGAACACGGAGACGATGTCACTGGAGGTGCTCAGAAAAATCAAGGAATATGCCGACGCTGGTGTCCGGATCTGCGGCCCAGCTCCTACACGCCCGGCTGGGAAGATAGCCGACAGGAGGGTGTTCAAGAGGATTGTCAAGGACATCTGGGGGAGCGGAAGAGCCAACGTTTTCAGCACTCTGGAAGAGGCTCTGAAAGGCCTTGAGCCGGACTGCTCGGCCTCCTTCGAGGGATCCGGGCCCGCCGGACCAGGGGCGTTCCGTTATGTCCACAGGGACCTCGGGGACGGCTCCCACATCTACTGGGTGAGAAACTTCTCCGGCGCCGATGTCACCGCCACCATCCGTTTCAGGTCCGGCGGGCCGTCGGCCTCGCTCCTTAACCCGGAGAACGGTGAGATAACGTCTCTTGGGACGACCATCTCGGACGGCTTGACCACCGTCACCTTGCCTATGCTGTCCACTGACGCTTTTTTCATTCTCCTGACTGACACCCCCTCAGACTATCCCGAGGATACCCGGTTGGCCCGGAAAGACCGGATTGTGGAGACAGTCCTTGAGATCGGAGGACCATGGAAAGTGTCTTTCGACCAGAAAGGCGGAGGAAAGGCTGAGGAGACTCTCGCCTCGCTTCACTCATGGACAGAGAGCGACAATCCCGTCGTGAGGTATTTCTCTGGAACAGCGATGTACCGCGCCACTTTTGTTATTGATAAAGAGATACTTGCCTCCGATGGCGGTCTGATCATGGATCTCGGCGCGGTCAAGAATATCGCGGAAGTGTCGGTTAACGGGAACCCCGGTGTGACTCTTTGGAAGGCGCCTTTCGTGACCGGTGACATAAAGCCTGCCCTTCGGCCGGGGACGAATCGTGTCGAGATCAAAGTCACCAACCTGTGGCGCAACCGGATGATCGGAGATGTCCAGCCTGGGGAGACCCGTCCCGTGACGGCGATCAGGCGTTTCTACAAGGAGGGGGATCCTCTCCTTCCCTCTGGCCTTCTCGGTCCTGTGTCTATTCGGCGGGAATAGAGTAGCGATTGTATTCCTTCACCTCCGCCGACGCGGCCTCCGCCTGCCCTTTGCGCCGTTTCCCGCTAGTGAATATGCTCTTCACGAGCTCCTCGAAGGTGTTGAACTCCTTCTGGTAAGTTATACCAACCCCGTTTCGCTGGGAGTTGTCGAGGTATTTGGTGTAGTCGTCGGAGGAGTGCGAGAACAGGGTCAGCCTGACCTGTCCCGGCTTGTCCAGTTTGATCTCGATGTCTATGTCTCCGACAACATCGCCTCCTGAGGAATTCCCGTATTCCCTGTTACCGACATTGCCGTTCACTATCACCCTGTTGTTGAACAATTGCGTGGACACAGCCACGTCGAATATGTTCGTCCCGCTCTCGTTGGACTGGTAGTTCAAGCCGAAATCCAAAGGTATCTCAAGTTTCTGCAAGATGCTGTTCAACTGCCCGGCCACGATCTCGGCCAGGTTGGTGTAGAGTGTGGATGTGTTGTTGACGATCCCTGACTGTTCCTCTGGCAGGAAACTGCCCGAGATAAGAAGCGAGATGAACTGCCTCTGGACCTTGTCCTCGGTGTTGAGGGCGCTCTCAACCTTTGATTTGGTCGTGGGGTCGAGGTCCGGGATGTCGATGGAGAACGTCAGGCGCGGCTCCCTGAGCTTGCCAGAGATCCCGATCCAGCAATTCACCGTCCTTCGCGTGGAGACAGCCGATGTGTCGGCGATCAATGTGGCCACGGAGGCCTTCGTGGAATAGACGCCGTTGATGTCGAGGTCGCTGTCCATCACATCACCGTTGAAGCGGATCGAGCTGCCCTCCGAGAGGGTGAAGTCCCTTTGGGCTATGTCAAGGGCGTTGAAATGGAAGTTGCCCGACGCTAGGGTGTAATCGCCGTTGATTGTGAACAGCCCGCTTTCCGGTCTCACATCTATGTCTATGGTCCCCTGTCCTCTTCCGTTCAATGTGTTGCCGGCCGACCGGTCGATCTCCACGAACGCCTCAGTCCTTTGGTCGGTCTTGACTCGGATCCGGACCCCGAGGTCGCTTGTTTTCCTGTTTTCGGAGACCAGCCTGTTCATCATCACGTCGTAAGGATCGACATACACTTCCTTGTAAGGCTCCTTGAAAGTGAGAAGATTCGTGTTGGCGTCGGCGGTGGCGTTGTCGATGGGAATATGGATCGCCCCATTCTTGTCTGTCCTGGCGTCCACATCTATGGTGATGGCGTCCAAAGGTCCCCTTATCGTCACATTACCGGTGGCGAACACATTGCCGTAGATCGGCTGTCCGGCTGCCGGGGTCATGTTGATCACCTCCATCCGGTTCATGTCGATCCTCGTGTCCATCCGGATGTCTTTAAGATGGTCGAACAGGATGCCTCCGTTAATCGAGCCGGTGCCGTCGTGCCTGTCCCTGACAGATATCCTGTCAAGATGGACCCCGGAGTTATCGATCGAGAACGGGCCGTCGGCATAGTACGGGACGTTAGTGAAATCGACTCTCAGCAAGGCGTTCTCCAGCCTTCCGTCCTCGCTGGACACTGACATGGCCCCGTCCTTGCCGGTGATCCTGATCTTCCCGTGGATCTTGCCCCCGACCTCGCTGAACACAGAGGAAAGGAAGGGAGAAAGGTAGCCGGCGTCCATTCCGGCCAGAGTCGCGTCCAGATCAAGCCTTTTGCCCTCAGATGAATAGCTTCCATCCACACCGAAAGTCCTAGCCCCGTCCAGTACATTGTTGGCCATGATTTTGATCTTACCGTCGCCTTCCATGGAGCAATCGAGCCAAAGCGATCCCACATCCCTGCCTCCGACTTTGACCGAGTCGCAGTCGACCGCCGCGGACAGACCGGCTTTCTCTCCCCAAGGAGAGATGAGCCTGGCCTGGCCGGTCGCCAGTCCGGAGATCCCGTAGTCTCCTCCTGCCAGGACATTCGCGAGACTCATGTCGAACCGGTCCATGTCGATGGTTAACGAGTCTGGGTTGGAGGACGAGAACCCCCCGTCGATTTTTAGCGACTGGTTCCCGCACGAGGCTATGAAGTTGTCCAGGTTAATGTCCTCGCCGACTATGTCGAACCCTGTGGGCGCGATAGTCCACTCGCGTCCGCTGAACCATACGCTGGAAGGAAGAATCTTGCCGTCAAGGGCGAGCCGGCCGTCATCTGCCCTCGAGAGCTCGCCGGAAAGGTAAATCTCTCCCTTGTCGGTGAGATCTCCCTCGTTGTCGTATGAATATCCTATCCCAGCGTGGTTGTCGCTGGCGTAGAACGAGATATGGTCGTTCTTGAGCGTGAGTCCCCCGATGGCCAACTCCGTGCCGGTGACAGCCCCGTTCAGGCTGCCTCCCTTGTTGTCGAAAGCCAGGTCAAGACTCCTCAGATAGTTTTTCCCCATGGCGATTCTCGAGGATTTAAGTGTGGCTTTCACCTCGCCCGAGCGGGACACGGAGAGGACGGCCCTCGTGCTGTCGGCTATATAGAGGCCCGGCATGACGAAAGAGAGGAAGTCGCGGGCGTCGTGAACGTCGAGTCTGACATCGTACCTGTCTGAGTCCCAAGTCTTGACGGTGTCCTTCACAATTACTGGAAGCTCCCGCAGGATCGTGAGATCACTCAGGTCTTTGGCGATTCTGGTGAAAGGTTCGCTACCCACATAAGAGGCGTCGGCGAAGCCGGAGTTGAGGTTGATCCTGTGCAACCCGTCCCTGGAATGCGATGAGATCCGGATGTCGCCCACGTTCCTCATTCCGAGCGAGTTCTCCAGATCCACATCCAGGATGTCCAGATCCCCGATAATGTCCCCGCTGCTGACCATCATGTAGTTGGCGTCGATCTTCCCCGCCACTTTCGACACCCCTCTCTTGTCAAGGCCTAGCGCCTGGAGGTCGGCGTATCCGATGTTGGCGTAG
>CADBRH010000073.1 GCA_902797035.1 uncultured Bacteroidia bacterium
CATCAAGTTCCTCTCCGAGCCGGGCATGAAGGTGCTCCTCCAGAAGGCGGAGAACTACTACATGCAGGACAACGAGAGCCAGATGCACATCGTCACCGATGAGCTGTATTTCGTGATCAGCGAGCAGCAGCATTCCGTGGACATGACCGACAAGGGTCACGACGCCCTGGCCAACTCCGTGTCCGATCCTGATTTCTTCATCCTTCCCGACATGGGAAGCAAGATCGCCGACATCAAGAAGGACGAGACCCTGTCGGCCGAGGAGAAGCAGGAGCGCCAGGACAAGCTGATGGAGGAATATTCCTTGAAGAGCGAGAGGGTCCACACCATGATCCAGCTCCTGAAAGCCTACGCGATGTTCCAGAAGGACGTCGATTATATCGTCATCGACAACAAGGTCAAGATCGTTGACGAGCAGACCGGACGTATCATGGAGGGACGTCGTTGGAGCGACGGACTCCATCAGGCGGTTGAGGCGAAGGAGAATGTGAAGGTCGAGGCCGCCACGCAGACTTTCGCGACGATCACTCTCCAGAACTATTTCAGGATGTACCACAAACTCGCCGGAATGACCGGTACCGCCGAGACCGAGGCGGGAGAGTTCTGGTCCATTTACAAGCTGGACGTGGTCGTGATCCCGACGAACCGGCCTGTCATCAGGGATGACCAGGACGACCAGATATACAAGACGAAAAAGGCCAAGTATCAGGCCGTCATCAATAAGATAAAGGAACTCGTGGACGCGGGAAGGCCAGTCCTGGTCGGCACTACGGACGTGGAGACTTCTGAGCTATTGAGCCGTATGCTCCGTATGAGAGGCATCAAGCACAATGTCCTCAACGCCAAGGAGCACGCCAGGGAGGCCGAGATAGTGGCCCAGGCCGGCCAGACCGGCAATGTGACCATAGCGACTAACATGGCCGGTCGTGGAACCGACATCAAGCTCGCACCGGAAGTGAAGGAGAAGGGCGGTCTCGCCATCATCGGAACCGAGAGGCATGACAGCCGTCGTGTGGACCGTCAGCTCAGGGGCCGCGCCGGCCGTCAGGGGGATCCGGGCTCGTCCGAGTTCTATATCTCTCTCGAGGACAAGTTGATGCGTCTCTTCGGCTCAGAGAGGATTGCCGGAGTGGTCGATAAGCTTGGAATGGCCGATGACGAGGCCCTCGTCAACGGGATGCTCTCGAAGTCTATCGAGAACGCCCAGAAGAAAGTCGAGGAGAACAACTTCGGAGTCCGAAAGAGGCTCCTCGAGTACGACGATGTGATGAACTATCAGCGCGAGGCGGTTTACGCCCGCAGGCGCAACGCCCTTTCGGGAGAGAGGATCGAGATTGACGTCCAGAACATGATGATCGACTCGTCCAACCTGATCGCGGACAGGGCCGAGGGGATGTCCTATCAGGGATTTGAGGAGTATGTGATGGGCCAGCTATCAATCGACCTCGGCTTCGACGAGGCATATTTCTCGAACGCGAAGCCTGAGGATCTCGCCGACAGCCTTTGCAAGCATATGGCCGAGGTCTATGACCGCAGGATGAACACCCTGGCCGAGAAGGTTTATCCCTTCATCAAGCAGATTTTCGAGAAACAGGGGAGCATGTACCAGAACATAGCGATCCCCATCTCGGATGGACGCAAGATGCTGACCCTCAGTGTCAATCTTGAGAAAGCATATAATACCCAAGGCAAGGAGATAGCCAAGGCCCTGAGCCGCACTATCATCCTTTACCAGATTGACGAGCACTGGAAGCGTCATCTCCGTGAGATGGATGACTTGCGCACGAGCGTACAGAACGCCGCGTATGAGCAGAAAGACCCGCTTGTGGTGTACAAACTCGAGAGTTACAACCTGTTCGCTTCCATGCTTGAGGAGCTCAACAAGGACGTGCTTTCATTCCTCCTGAGGGCTTTCGTGCCTCTGAGGGACGAGAATGAGGCCCGCCCGGCCCAGGCTCCCAGGCGCAGGACCGACATGAGCCAGATGCAGACCCGCCGCAACGACCTTGTCACGAACGGGGAACAGAAGGCCAACACGCCGGTCAAGGTGGAGAAAAAGGTGGGGAGGAACGATCCCTGCCCTTGCGGCTCGGGGAAGAAGTACAAGAACTGCCATGGGGCCGGCCTTGTTTAGTTAATTGAATATTATTAAATTAAAGGATATTTTCAATGGCATCTAATTACGATAGGTCCGGAGATACCGTCGGCGTTAACGACGTCAGCAGGATATCTGCCGGCTCAACCATCAAAGGAGAGATCACATCTCCGAACGACATCCGCGTTGACGGCACTTTCGAGGGGAAGATTTTATCCCAGGCCAAGGTCGTGGTAGGAGAGAAGGCGGTTGTCAAAGGTGACATCGTCTGCTCGAGTTGCGACTTTTGGGGAAAGATAGACGGTGATTTCTATGTGAAGGACACCCTTAGCCTCAAAGACACCTGCGTCGTGACCGGGAATCTGCACATCAGAAGACTTCAGGTCGATCTAGACGCCACTTTCAACGGCAATTGCCAGATGATCTCCGAGAGCGAGTTCACCCAGCTCACCACGGGGGAGCGTCCCGCCATGTACGACGTTCCCGCCCCGGAGGATGACGACGACACATATAAAATCGGAAAAGCCTCGGTCTCTCCTTTCAACGTTCCCGCTGGAGAAGAGATTCCCGAGGCGTAAGACTTGGAGCGGAATACGAGATTCGAACTCGCGACCCTCAGCTTGGGAAGCTGATGCTCTACCAACTGAGCTAATTCCGCAGCGGGATAC
>CADBRH010000074.1 GCA_902797035.1 uncultured Bacteroidia bacterium
CCGGCACCGGACGCCCGTCCTTCGTGTTCTGCACCCATCTGGACACCGTGCCGCCTTACATCCCCCCGAGTGTAGAGCTAGTGAAAGCGGGGGACGAGCTCCCGGACGGGACATCCGCCCTTGATGACGACACGGTGATAAAGGGGAGAGGGGCATGCGACGCCAAAGGCCAGATATTCGCCATGTACAACGCCTGCCTTACGCTTCAGAAAGAGGGATTCAAGGATTTCGGTCTTCTCCTGCTCTCGGGGGAGGAGACAGGCTCCCACGGGGCCATCGCGTATAACCGGGATAACCCTGGGGGGGGATTCGTCCTTGTGGGGGAGCCGACAGGCAATCGCCTTGTGACAGCCAGCAAAGGCACAAAAGCCTTTGAGGTGACCATCCCCGGGAAGGCTTGCCACTCCGGATATCCGGAAAGAGGGGTCAGCGCCGTGGAGAGATTCGTGGATCTTATGAATACCCTGAAACTCGTGGAGTTCCCCGAGGATCCGACTCTAGGTCCCACGACCTGGAACGTGGGCGACCTTGTGAGTTCCAACCCCCAGAATATCCTCAGCCCGGAGATAAGTTTCAGGATATACTTCCGGACCACTTTCGCCACCGACCAGCTCATCCAGAACAAGCTTTTGGGGGCCTGCCCTCCCGGCACCGTGATCCGCTCTTTCGGTGGCGACTCGCCGATGAGATATTTCTCCGAAGTCGAGGGTATCCCTTCAGGGCCGGCATCTTTCGGGAGCGACGCGCCGAGGCTGGAGAAGTTCGCGCGGAGGGCGATTCTCGGCCCGGGGTCCATTCTCACCGCCCACACTGACAAAGAATATATCCTCGTCGGAGACATCGCCGCCGCCGTCGGGCGTTATGTGTCGGTGTTCAAGACCGTCATTAACGAACTTAATTAATAGAAACTCATGATTATCATTAAATTCGGCGGCACGTCCGTCCAGAACGAGGAGGCGATAGGGAGAGTGATCTCCATTGTGAGGGGCCGTTTGAGCGAGAAACCCCTGGTGGTAGTCTCAGCCCTGGCGAGGGTGACCCGGTTGCTCTGCTCGATCGCCGAGGAGGCTGAGGCCCAGCGTGAGGACAGCGTGAAAGATCTTCTCCGCCAGCTCCGGGAAAGGCATTTCAATCTGGCCGGGAACCTTCTCGCCGGAAGGCCGGACCTGCTTGACAGATGTCTCAAAGATGTGGAGGGGCTGATCTCCTCCCTCGAGACCTTTGTCGGGGGAGTCTGTCTCCTGGGCGAGCTCTCCGCGAGGAGCGAGGCGAGGATCATCTCCACCGGAGAGCTTCTCTCCTCCACTATCATCTCATACGCTTTCAACGCCAACGGCATCTCCTGCCATTGGATCGACGCCCGCAGGATGATAACCACGGACGACAACTACCTGAACGCCCGTCCCGACATGGATGTGACCGAGGCTAACATAAAAAGGATCGTGGGCCTGGAATACAGGGGCGCGGACCTTGTCTTGACACAGGGTTTCGTCGCCTCCACCGACAAGGGCGCCACATCCGTTCTCGGCTTCGAGGGCTCCGATTACTCGGCGGCCATCTTCGGCATGGCCCTGGGCGCGGAGAGAGTCGAGATCTGGACCGATGTTGACGGTATCCGCTCCGCCGACCCGAGAGTTATCGGGGACACCCGCAAGATAGATGTCATCTCCTACGAGGAGGCCGCCGAGATGGCGGCGATGGGAGCCAGGGTCCTGCATCCTCTGACCATAGAGCCGGCAAGGAAAAAGAATATCCCCATCCTGGTTCTCAACTCCACCAACCCGTCCTGCGACGGCACGCTCGTGATCAGGGGCGACCAATCTCCAGACGGCCCCAAGTCGGTGGCTTTCAAGGAGGATGTGCTGTTCATAAAGGTGATCTCCCCCAAGCTGGACGGAGTCACAAGGATGCTCGGGAAGGTTTTCGCCTCCCTGTATCCCCGCAGGATCCCAGTGACGCTCGCCAAAGCCACGGAGTCCGAGGTCTTCCTTGTGATGCCAGAGGAGAGGGTGGCCCTTCAGGACGCCCTGGATGAGATCGGGAAATGGGCTGATGTCACCGTTTACCGCGACAAGGCTTTCATCTCGGTTGTCGGTCGCAACATCGTCGGCTTCGAGGGACTGGGAGACAAGGTCATCAGCGTCTCCGGCAAGGTTCATCTGGCCAATGTGAGCGCCAATATGATGAGCGAGAATTTCGTTATCGACAGGGACAGGCTCCAAGTGACTATGGAGAGCCTGCATGACTATATTTTCAAAACCGGCGCCTGACATGAGAGTGGTTATCAGCGGTTATGGCCGCATGGGCCATATGATTGAGGCCGCCCTCAATGAGAGGGGGGTCGGTTTCGCCGGGGCGAGTGAGGACATTACCTCCTTCGACAAGGCCCTGGCAAGGGAATGCGTGTGTGTGGATTTCACGACTCCGGAGGCATTCAGGACGAACTACAGGTTCCTGGCCGACAATTTCAAGGCTGTGGTAGTCGGTACCACCGGCTGGGATGACATCAAGGACGAGGTCATCCGTTATTTCGAGTCCAAGGGGACGCCGATGATTTATTCATCCAATTTCTCCGTGGGCGTGAATGTCCTGCTGGCCGCTGTAGGGCTCATTTCCGAGTCGCTCGGCAAGGCCGGGGGCTATTCTCCCTATATCACCGAGAAGCATCACATCCATAAGCTTGACGCCCCGAGCGGAACCGCCAAATCCCTGGCCAAAGTGGTTTCAGAAAAGATGGGCAAGGCTCCTGATGTGGCTTCCGTCAGGGTCGGCGAGCTGGCCGGGATCCACACTGTGGGATTCGAGGGGCTCAATGACAGGATCACGGTCACTCACGAGGCGTTCTCCCGCAAGGGTTTCGCCGAAGGCGCCGTGACAGCCGCTCTTATGACCGAGGGACTCTCAGGTGTCCGGGAATTCAGGGATCTTTTTTTCGGAGGGCTGTCAAAATGAGACTTACAGGATGCGGAACAGCGCTGGCCACCCCGTTCAGGAACGGCAAGGTGGATTTCGAGGCGTACAGGAGGCTTGTCAAGAGGCAGGTCGACGCCGGAATACATTTTCTCGTGCCTCTCGGCTCCACCGCGGAGACTCCCTGCCTGGAGGATGACGAGAAGGTCGAGTTGTTGAGAATAACCCGGGAGTTGTGCCCTGACAGGCCTGTCGTGGCCGGTGTCGGCACCAACTCTCCGGCGGCCACCATCCGCAACATCAGGCTGTTGGAGGGCTGCGGCCCCGACGCATGGCTGGTGGTGGTTCCATATTACAACAAGCCAACCCAGCAGGGAATATTCGAGTATTTCACCGCCATCACCGCCTCTACCGATAAAGGGATAGTGGCGTACAACGTTCCCGGTAGGACCGGGACCAACATGACAGCCGAGACCGCCTTGCGTGTCGCCGGTATCCCCGGTGTCATCGCTGTCAAAGAGGCATCCGGCAACCTCGCCCAGATAGAGAGGATCGTGAAAGAGCGCCCCGGAGGGTTTAGCGTCCTCAGTGGCAACGACGACCAAACCTTCCCGGTCATGGAATTCGGTGGGGAAGGCGTTATCAGCGTGGTGTCGAACGTGGCGCCCGGACTGATGGTTGAGATGGTCGAGGCGGCCGCTGCCGGTGACTTCGGGAAAGCCAGGGAATTGGACGCGAGATTGGCGCCTTTGTACGACGCCTGCTTCGTGGAAAGCAATCCCATTCCGGCTAAGGCGGCGCTGTCGATTCTGGGATATTGCGAGCCTGACATGCGTCTGCCGCTCACGACGGCGGTCCCTTCCACGTTTGACACTATGCGGGGTATCATTGAGGATTTAGGGATATGATGGGTTTCGAGGAAGTCATAAAAGCCCTCGAGGAGGGCAGTGTCCGGGTAGCCGAGAAGACCTCCGACGGGTGGAAAGTCAACGCGTGGGTCAAGGAAGCCATCCTGGAGGGATTCCGTACCGGGCGCCTCGTCGACATGTCCAAGGATGAATATTCATTCTTCGATAAGGACACCCTGCCGTTGAGGCGGTTCTCGCTCGAGGACAGGGTCAGGATCGTTCCTGGTGGCAGCAGCGTCCGCTCCGGGGCCTACCTCGCCCCGTCAGTGATCATGATGCCACCGTCTTACGTTAATATCGGCGCGTACGTCGATGAGGGAACCATGATCGACTCGCACGCCCTTGTGGGATCTTGCGCCCAGGTGGGGAAGAATGTCCACATCTCCGCGGCGTCGCAGATCGGGGGAGTCCTCGAGCCGGCCGGCGCTCTTCCGGTGATCATAGAGGACAACGCTTTCATTGGAGGTAATTGCGGGATCTACGAGGGCACTATAGTGGGCGAGGCGGCCGTTATCGGATCCGGGGTCATACTCACTCGCGGCACAGCCTTGTACGACGCCGTGGCCGGGGAGTTTGTCCCGAAATCCGCCTCCGGGCAGACGGTGGTTCCCGCGGGAGCGGTGGTGGTACCTGGAAGCCGTCCCATTTTGAGAGGGCCTGGAAAGGAGGACGGGATTTGTGTCAGCACTCCTGTGATCGTCAAGTGGAGGGACGGGCGCACAGATGCCTCGGTCGAATTGGAAACACTTCTCAGATAAGATGTTACAGAAGTTCTTCAAATATCACGGAGCAGGAAATGACTTTCTTCTGGCGGACAACAGGGAGGGTCTTCTGAGCCTTAGCCCGGCCCAGATAAGCCGTCTCTGTGACAGGCACACCGGATTCGGCGCCGATGGGGTGATGCTGCTTGAGAAGAGCGAGACCAAGGACTTCAAGATGGTCTTCCACAACCCGGACGGCAGCGGTGGGATGATGTGCGGCAACGGAGGGAGATGCATTGTGGCCTTTGCCGCCGACCTTGGCGCGGTCTCCGGTAATTTCCCTGTGGAGTTCGAGGCCCCCGACGGGATTCACACCGCCGTCATACTCAACACCTCAAAAGGTCCCGGGACTCCCGGTGACGCCAACGGGCGGGTTATCCGCCTCAAAATGAGCGACGTGTCCGGCATAACCGGATACAAAGAGGAGGACGCTTTTTTCCTTGAGACCGGGGCGAGGCATCTTGTCAAGTTCGTGACTGGATTGGATGACTTCCCTGTGAGGGAGCTGGGGAAGTCTCTTCGTCTCGATCCCCGTTTCGCCCCGGAGGGGGTTAATGTGGATTTCGTGGAGGTAACCGGGCCGGCTCATCATCCTATACTTAGAATCCGCACCTTCGAGAAGGGAGTGGAGGACGAGACCTTGGCTTGTGGCACGGGTATTGTCGCCTCAGCTGTCGCGGCCTGTTTCAAAGGAGTGCCATTTTTCGGGAGCGGGAACGGGCGGGCCAGTTATGAGATAGCCGCGGCGATCTCAACTCTCTCCGTGGATTTCAACCCTGGGGACAATGGTGCCGGAGACATCTGGCTCACCGGCCCGGCGGTATTCATCGGGACAGTCGAGTGCTTTTTATAGATAGATGTAAATAATAATATTCATGAAATTATGAAAAATTCAATCAAGATTCTCATTATGGCCCTCGCGATGATCGCGGCGGCCTCGTGTATGAACAAGAACAATCATTCGACAGCCACCTTCGATGTCAGCGTCGGTTTTGAGGTGACCGACAATGAGGTCGATAATTATTTCCATGACGGCATGATGTTCGCCAAATCCTACACTTTCGACCAGGTGGTGTATTTCATGTCAGAGTATGACGACAATTTCGGAGGATACCGTGGCGGATTCGCTCTTTCCGTCAGGACAGGGAACGACGCCGATCCCGGCCAGTTCTCCTCCTTCACCTCGGCGTCCACCAATGGAGGCGCCTCGCCTGACGGCACGTCAACCAACTTCAGCAGGGGCTACCTGGCGTTCAACAAGACAGCCACCATGCCTGACTATGACATCGAGTTCGATTTCTCTCCCTACTACAGCGGCAACGCCCAGATAATCGGTTGCTATATTTGCAACACCTTGTATAACAAGCGTTTGTTGGAGAACGATGAGATCGGTAATGGCGACTATCTCAAAGTCACGGTCGAGTTCTATAACAATTCCACCCTTCTGGACTCCGTTGAGAAATACCTTGTCGACTACACCGGGACGGAACTCAAGATGGACAACGACTGGGTCGTCTGGGACATGAACAAGCAGATGGAAGACAAGGGTGGCACGCCGTCGAATGTCAACGCCGTCAAGTTCAAGTTGTCCTGCTCGGGAGCCTCACTCAAACCCGAGTTCTGCCTCGACAACTTTGTCGCCAGGGTTAATGTAGAATATTAGGCTACCACCTGATGGCGATCCTCACTCCTTCCGGATCGTTATCGAATCTTATCAGATAAGTCTCTCCGACCTCGTCCCACAGGGCGGGGTCGAGTTTTTCCTCCCCACCGATCAGGACGCTGACAGGCCTCGAGGGTAGTTTCACCCTGGCGGCGCAGACAGTTTCCGAGGGTCCTTTTGTTATCCATGAATAAACGCGGCCCTTCCTCAAGGGTTCATACACCCTTCCCGCCGACGCCAGGACCGCGGGGGCCTTCGGAGCCTTGTCAAGATTGTAGTAATATCCCTGGCTCCCGGGGGTCTGGACTATTTTGGTCATGACCGGAAGATCCGGATCGAAGAGGTCGATGAACCGTCCCTCTGTCTCAAGAGGCTTGTCGCTCACGCTCTCGTCCAGAACGGCCATCAACTCATAGGGGCCTCTTGAAAGGCGGAAATGGTTTTTCAACTCGAGTTTTCCCCCTGAAGCCGAATACATGTTTTCCACCGCCGTGACTAACGCGGTGTCGGAGTCCGGAGACATTACGAGTTCTTTCGGGTCTTTCCGGATTACCGTGACGGACCCTTTCCCGAAGCTGTATTCCCCTTCCGGAGCGTCCTCCCCGATACCCATAAGGGAGAATAGATGACCGGACGGCGCGGTGTGTGAGAAACCGCCGGTGTTCCACCATTCCTTCACGCTTTGGAAAGGATCGTTGTCGCGGCCGCAGTAGATGAGTCTCCCTCCCGCTTTCACCCATGAGGCGAGGCGCGAATGCGCCTCGGGATCCATCGGTTTCATGTTGGAATATGTCATCAAGAGGACTTTTACATCAGCCAACGCCTTGTCATAGCCGACATTCTCGATGTGGGTGATCCCCACGGGCACACCTCTTTTCAGAAGTGGCATAACCATCCCGAAGAAGTCGCTCAATGAAGGGTCCTCATAGCCATCGTGGATAGGGAAACGCTGGAACATCAACGAGTTAGCCATCAGGACGCTGATCCCTTGGCTTCCGGAGACCTTGTTCTTCGAGACGGGGATATATTCAAGGCTGTTCGTCATGACCTGCATCATTGTGGCGTAGTCCTCCGGGATGCGGATCATCTCGTCGCTGCCGGCGCTCTTAGGGTAGAGCCGCTCGTAGATTCTCTGGGGCCATGGCATTATCTCATAGTCCGCGATTCCGGGCTGGAGGAGCTGGGCCGTGAAAGTGGCGTGGTAGTTTCTTTTGTAGTCCTCCCAGTCACGTGTCCCGTCCTCGATGGGGTCGGTGAGGAACCACACCCTCCTTCCCGTGGGCGCTGTCATCGAGTTCATGCAGGCGTATTCAATGTAGGCGGTCTCGAAGGTCCTCTCCCTCCTTACCCCATTGAAATAGTTCGGCACGCGGGAGGTCCCGGTCCAGACTTGGGCGATGTAGCCGTCTATCCCCGGCATCGAGGCCAGGCTCGCCTCCGGGCTCACGATCTCCCACTGCGAGTAGTTGACCAGCGAATGGGTAGGGACATAGCACTTGATGTCCATCCCCTTGCTCCGGCCATATTCCTTGGCGAAAGACGAGGCCTCGTCGAGCGCCCGGTAATAGAGGTGGTACTTGAGCTTGTTGGAGAGGTAGGTCGCCTCGGGGGACTCGTCCTGGGGGCGCCAGGGCTCCCCGTAGAAGTTCTCCCACTCTTTCTTGAAAGCCTCGCTGTAGCCTGCCATGTTCCAGAATTCAGGCTCCTCGAAATACAGCGACTCGACTCCAGCGTCGATGACACGCTTGACCTGTGTCTCCTTGAAATACTCGAGATAACCCTTGGTGGGCACGATGTAAGGCACCATTCGCCCGTGCCATATCGTGTCGCCGTCAGCCTTTCGCTGTCCCTCGTCGAGATGCGGCTTCCCGTCCCACGCGCCGGTGAAATAATCCTCGTAGCCTCCCCAGGCTATCCCGGTCATGAAATCCACCTTGTAACCACGCTCTTTCCAAGAGGCGATCCTGTCCTCGAGGGTTTTCCCCGTCCCATAGACCATCACGGCGTCCGCCCTTGTGTCGATAGTCGGTTTCCAGGCGCTGGATGTCTGGAATGTGGTGTTTACTCTATCATTCCAGGCACGATCCACAGAGGGAACGCATGACGTGAAAGCCACGGTCATGAGCGCTGTCATGGCCGTGGCGGAAAGGATTGTGAAAATTCTCATCGGTTACTCTCCAACGTGGAAGGCGACTCTCAAATCCTCGATCTCGGCGTCCGTGATCGGCTTCAGTGAGCCGAGAGGAGCTGCGAGAATAAGCGACCGCGCGCTGAAGTCAGCGACCTCGAGGCGGTCGAAAGTGTTGATCAGCTTGTCACCGGTGACCACGACCGAGTCGTTCTCCAGCATCACGAAAGGACGTTTGCGGAACTCGTCGGCGAGGGCGGGGAGATGATCGTCGTACTGGCTGCCGAAGGGGAAGGTCGGGATGTCCTGAAGGAATATCCAACTCTCAGGGATGGTCCTCACGTCGAATTTCACTCCTGTGACGCAGAAGCCCATCAAAGCCGGGGACTGGGTCAGGATGATTGAGTTGACCTTCGGGTTGCGGCGGTAGATCTCATAATGGAGGGCCACCGAGCGGCTCGCCATCTTGCCGGGCTCCACCATGCCGTCCTTGATCTGGACTATGTCCTCGGGGTCGATGTCCCAGCGCTGGACGTTTGACGGGGTGATCAGGAAGTCGTTGCCCTTCCACCTGACAGAGGCTGTCCCGTATGAGCTGCACATCAGGCCCTGGGAGCAGGCCCTGCGGACAATCTGGCATATCTCGGTGCGGATCGCCCTCTCGTCGGAGGGGTGATCGACACTCATGAAGTGCTCGAACGGGGTGTTGACAGCCATCTCATGCCTTCCTATCTGCTCGGGTGTCAAATACTTAGGCTCGCCGAGAGTCTTGGCGTTCAGGATTGTCCTGGCGCAAAGCTCCAACGTCTCGAAACGCTGGTAGGCGTCGGCGATGTCCTCACCGTACAGCACCACACCGTGGTTCTCCATGATGACCGCCTTGTATTCCGGATTCTTCTTGAACTCGGCGACAATCTTCTTCCCGAGCAGCTCGCTTCCGGGAAGGGCATACTCGGCGAACCCGACCGGGCCGCAGACAGCCCTCGCCTGGGGGATGACGCTTGTGTCCGGAATCTGATGAACGACACTGAAAGTGACGAGTCCCGGAGGATGGGCGTGGATGACCGAGCGGGCCTTGGGGTTCATTTTGTATATGGCCTTGTGGAAAGGATATTCCGAGGAAGGCTTGTGGGGGCCGACGATGGTACCGTCAGCCTTGACACACATTATGTCCGAGGGTCTTAGCGACCCCTTGTCTATCCCGGCCGGTGTGATCCACATGTCACCGTTGCTGTCCATGATGGACAGGTTGCCTCCGGAGGTGGTGGTCATCCCGCCGCGGTAGATCCTGCCGATGATGATGGTGATCTGCTCGGCGGGATGCATCAATTTGATATCCAGTTGTTTCATGTTATGCCAGCATTACTTGGCCGCCGGTGACAGGAATGGCCTGTCCGGTCTCGCCTGTTTGTTCGATAGCGTACATTATGGCTTTGCAGACATCCTCGGGGTTGCAACCCTTCCTCATGGGCACCTTGGAGAGGTAGTAGTCCTTGACGTCCTGGACGGTCTTGGCTCCGGGAGCCTTCCCGGCCTTGAGATATTGGATGAACAACCCTCTCTCGGGATCGCTCCAGAGCGGGCCGTCATAGTAGTTGCCGGGGCAGATGGAGTTGACTTTGATCCGGAAGGGCGCCAGCTCCAGCGCGAACGACTGTGTCAGTCCGATGCCTCCGAACTTGCCGCCGGCATAGGCGAAATTGGCCTTGCTGCCGACCAGGCCGCTCTTGGAGTTGATCTGGATGATGTCGGCGTAATACTCCGGATCGAGAGCCGTCTCGATCTTCATCAGATGGCTGGCCACCTTGGCGCAGAAGAAATACGCCTTGTAGTTGATGTTGGTCACGAACTCGAAATTCTCTGGAGTCATGGCCTCGAGATCCCCGGCCCTGACCACTCCGGCGTTGCTGACGAAAGCGTCGAGAGCGCCGAAGTTCACGACAGTCTCCTTGATGAGGCCTTTGAGACTTTCCATGTCCGCAACGTTTGTCTTCACGAATATGGCCTTGTTGGCCTTGGCGATCTCGTTGAAAGCTGCCGCGGTCTTCTGGCCGGTCACCTCGTTGAGGTCGGCGACCACGATGTTGGCGCCCTGCTTGATGAGCTCCCGGGCGATACCTTCGCCGAATCCCTGGGCCGCTCCCGTCACAATTATGGTCTTGCCCTCGACCCTGCCCATTGAGGCGGATGAGGCGACCTTGCGGCGGTAGTTCTCGACCTCCCAGTTGTCGATGAAGGAGATCTGGCGGGCTGTCATCGGGTGCTCTCCTCCGAAGGAAGCGGCGTACCAGGCCACCTTCATGGAGTCTGTGAAGACCTCGGTGACAGTCTTGGCCTCCTTGGCGTTGGCTCCGACCGCAACCAGACCTATTCCTTTGATGAGCAGCACCTTGGGCGTGTGGCCACGTTTCTCGACATATGCCTCGATCTTCTTCTCGGCCTGCTTCACGAGCTCCTCGGGACCCTTGTTGTCAAGGTAGATGTACTCACTCTTGCAGTATACTATGCCGTCCGGGGTGAAAGGGGAGAGGACCGCCTTGGCGGCCTCCTTGCTTCCGACGAACCCGTTGATGAGAGCGTTGTTGGTGACTTTCAAAGTCTTCAGGCCGCGGCCTCCCCTGCTGAGGATGGTCCTGATGGCGGGGATGACCTCGCTGACACAGTCACAGACAGGGGCCTCTCCCTCGGGGACGGGCTTCACCTTCTTCCCGAGGGTCTCCATCACATCGTTGTAGATGGACTCGATCTCCCCGGTCGTGTCCGCCCCCACGAAGATGCCGTGGTTCTGGAGGAATATAACCTTGGGGTCGCTCCCGCGGTCTTTCCTGTATTCCTTGATTTTGTCATACACTTTCTTGAAGAGGGTGTAGCCGGGATCGGTGTAAGGAATATAAAGCGCGTCGGGGAACAGTTCGGCGCAAATGGAGGCCGCGTCTTTCGAACACATAAGGCCGTTCACGAGTGTGGGATGGAGATGGACCACGAAAGCCGCCTCCATGCAGTTGTGAAGGGAGGTTTCCACAGAGGGGCGCCTGTCCTTGGTGATACAGGCCGCCGCGAGGTCGTTCTTCACCTGCTCCTCTCTCTCAGCGGTGTCGGCGCTGTATCTCTTCTCTCCCATCGGATTGAGTCTGGCCCTGTCCATCACCGCGAACCCATCCTCGGTGATGGTCGCGAGAGCGTGGCCGCTGGCCTTGACCCATAGTTTGTCAGCGGTCTTGAAAGAGGTGTTTCCGCCTCCGGCGATCACATACCTGTCGTCGCTTCCGTATTTGCGGGAGACTTCGATCAATTTCTCAATGTCTGACATATTCCTAAAGATTTAATGATTTCATGATTATCTCCTCTCCGGCGTCGGCGGAGTCGAGACCCGCCTGATGGGCCACCACCTCGCAGGCTCCGCGGAAATTGGTCGCGCGCAGCTTCTCGCTGAGGCCCTCGGGATGGTCGGACGTACGGAGCTTTATCGGCTCCATGGCCGGGGTGTTGTGCTCGGAGCCGAAGGTGACGGTGAAGCCCTCGTCCCTGAGGTAGTCCGAATATTCCTCGAGAACTTTGGAGGTGTTCCTGGTGGTGATGAACTCGACGGAATCGAAGCCGCGCCTCTTGAGGGTGTCGGCCGCTTTCTGGAGGTCTCCCTCGAAATCGGTGAACTCTCCCTTGGCGTTGTCGGCCAGGAATGGATATGTGGGGATGCCGCCGGCGGCCCTGATGATCTCACACACAGTCTCCATAGGGAGGAAAGCCTTCGGGTCCTCCGGCACGAAGGCGGCGCCTCCGGCCTTGAGCAGCTTGCTCCTGATCTCGTTCTCGACAGCCGCCACATTGTCCATGGAGGCCTTCAGGGGGGCTCCCCCGAATATCCTCTCATAGACGGCGGCTTGCTCCTCATCCTTGAACCTCTCCTCGATGGCGAGTCTCAGGGCCTTGGCAAGATGGCGCTCCCTGACGGAACCTTTTGTCAACTCCTTGACTATCTGTTTGAAGTCCAGATTGAACCCGGCTCCCACGGCGTCCAGGTGGGCGTTGAGTTTAGAGCACATCCTCTCGACCTGGGCGTTGGCCTCTTCCTTTACCTCGGCGAGCAACCGGGCCTCTTTCCCCTTGAGTATGACCGGGTATGCGAGCCCTTTCCCGCTGATGTAGGTGCGGCCCGGGTTATTCGGATCGTTGACTCTCAGGCCGGCGGCCTGATCCTCGCTGTTCAAGGAGATGAACTCCACGCCCATGATAGGGCAGAGACTTCTCTCCTCGCATCCCTTCTTCCATTCGCCGTAGCCTTCCAAAGTGTAGAAATCGTTGATCCCGACCACGCCGACACCCTCGGCCTTGGCCATGTCGAGGGCCTGGTCAACGCATGTGAAAGCGCTGAACGAATAGGGTGTGTGCATGTGAGCGTTGACGTCGATGACAGTACTCATGATACTTCCTTGTTTTGATAATCAGATTAATCCTTCCGGGAGGTCAATGGAGATGACCTCATTTTCCTCGTCCACCTCCAGGATCAGGTCGTCGTGGAGGGGCACCATGACGGTCTCCCCGCTGACCCCGACGTAAAGGCACGGGTTTCCGGGAATAGGCTCGAATCCAGTGATCGCGCCCACGGTCTTCCCGGCCTTGTCAGCGAGGGTCCATCCCACCAGGTCCTCGACGCTGATCCCCTCGTCCCCGTCATCTTCCCCGGCGAGCGAGGAGCGTTTGACGAGAATGTCGCTTCCGGCTATCTCCTCCGCGTCCTCAAGGCTTCTTATCCCGGTGAGCCGGACCAAGGCCTTGGACACGCCTTTCTCTTTAAGTGACTCGATAAAAAACGGAACCGGCAGTCCATCGAACATGATGAACACCGGTTCCTTGAGGTTCAAGTCTTCCGGACCTCTGTCGCGGAAACCCACAAGGATTTCCCCTTCGGTACCGTAGGACTTCAGTACCCGGGCTATCCGCAGAAAATCTGAAGGAGCCCCGGAC
>CADBRH010000075.1 GCA_902797035.1 uncultured Bacteroidia bacterium
CAAGTCTGGTGCGGTAGTTCAGCTTGGTTAGAATGCCGGCCTGTCACGCCGGAGGTCGAGGGTTCGAGCCCCTTCCGCACCGCCAAAAAAAATGAAGAAGGGCTTTTGCTCTTCTTCATTTTTTTTGGCGGCGCGGAACGCGACATACATATATTAATTAGACTTTAAGGAATATCTTCTTCTTGTAGAGGAACCAGAGGAAGAGCCAGGAGACGAAGAAGTACCCGCAGGCGAGAATCAGATTCCCGACCGGCTCGGGGCAGAGCTTGGCGAGCCCGTTCAGGAAGAAATCACTCACTCCCCTGAACGAGAATATCCTCTGGGCCATATAGATGGTGATCGAGTTGAGTCCGACCACCTCGAAGAATTTCGTCCAACCCTTCCATCCCCTCACATCGATGATATAGTAGAACAGGGCGAAAAGCCCGAGTGAATATGCTCCGACAACGAGAGTGAAAGTGCTGGACCAGAGCTTCTTGTTGATCGGGAAATCTAGGCTCCAAACCAGTCCTACGACCAGCATCACAGCGGCGGCCGAAAGCATGTAAAGCGTCTTCTTTCCGCCCGGGATCTTATTGTCATCGATTCTCACGAACTCGCCAGTGAACATTCCCAGCATCGCCGTCACAATCGCCGGGAGAAGGCTGAGAAGACCCTCTGGATCGAAGGCCCCCTTGCTCAGCAAATGATTGGGAATCAGCATCCTGTCGATGTACCCCACTAGGTTGCCCTCCAGGGTGAAAGGACCGGCTCCCGGGGCGTCAGGAGCGGGTACAAACTTAAGGAGCAACCAATAGCCGACCAGTATCGCGGCGGCTATGATGGCCCTAGTCTTGGGCTTGAAATTGATGAAGAGCAAAGCGGCGAACATCCAGGCGAAGCCGATTCTCGCAAGCACGCTGTAAATACGGAGCGTCGAGAACTGGAGCTTGAAGAACCCGTTATAGACAAGTCCGAAGAAGAAAAGGAGAAGTCCCCTCTTGAATATCTTCCAGTACACGCTCTTCCTCGAGGCGCCTTTCGAGACCTGCTTGGCGTAAGAGAACGGGAAAGACACTCCGGCGATGAACAAGAACAGCGGGAAAATCGTGTCGTGATGCCTGAGGCCGTCCCAGGCCACGTGGTGCATCTGAGTCTCCAGCCAGCAAGAATCTCCTCCCGGGAAAAGGGCGCAGATATAGCTGATCACGGACGCGAAGCCCATAATGAAAATCATGTCGAATCCCCTGAGCGTGTCAAGGGAAAGCAGACGTTTACCGGGTTCCATGATAATAGAGATAATGTGGTGTGTTGAGGTAAGAGGATTCGAACCTCTACTGAGGGAACCAAAATCCCTAGTGCTACCATTACACCATACCTCAAGGCGTGACGCGAATTTATCGTAATTTTAGTAAATTAGCAAATCAAACGAACAGATAGGACATGAAAGGAGTATATGTGTTTTTAGCCGAGGGTTTCGAGGAGATCGAGGCCCTCGCCACAGTGGATGTCCTCCGGAGGGGAGGCATCGACGTCAAGACCGTCTCAATCGTGAAAGAACGGACTGTCACGGGAGCCCACGGGATCCCCGTCACGGCGGATCTCAACCGCAAGGAGTTCAACCGCCTGGTCAGTCAGGGCGCCGGGCCGGAGGATGTCATGATATTCCCCGGCGGCATGCCCGGGACCAGGAATCTGGCGATGGACTTTGACCTGATGGAACTTATGACTGATCACTATGAGGCCGGTGGTGTCGTGGCCGCCATCTGCGCTGCCCCAGGTCTGGTCGTCTCCCAGCTGCCGACCCTTGAGGGGAAAAAGTTCACTTGCTACACCGGTTTCGAGGAAGCCCCGATAGACAAGGGCGGAATCCACACGGGCGAGCCCGCGGTGACGGACGGTAATCTGATTACGGGAAGAGGGCCCGGATGCGCCATCCGCTTCGCTCTGGAGATAGTCAGGAAACTCAAAGGGGCGAAAGTCGCCGATGAGGTTAAAGACGGGATGCTTGTCTAGCGCCTCACGATGACACGTTCGATGCGACGGGGCACGGAAGCCATTATCTCATAAGGGATTGTGCCAAGGATACTGGCGAGCTCGGAGACGGTTGGATCCTCTCCGAATATAGTCACCGTGTCCCCCACTTCGCAATCCACGCCGGTGACATCCACCATGCACATGTCCATGCAGATATTCCCGATTGTCGGGACCCTGTGGCCGTTAAGGCTGAAACTCGCCCTTCCTCGGCCCAGATGACGGTCGATCCCGTCGGCGTACCCGACAGGTATTGTCGCGATGGTGGTCCCTGCGGGAGCTATCATCCCGGCCTGGCCATATCCTATACCTCCGTCCTCCGGATCCAGCTTCTTGATTTGTAATATCTTGACTTTCAAGGAAGCGACAGGCTTCAGGCGGACATCCTCCAGGGCGCTGACCCCATAGATACCTATCCCGAGACGTACCATGTCATGCTGGAAACGGGGGAAACGCTCTATACCCGCCGAGTTGAGAAGGTGGAACATCGGGTGATACCCTAAGGCGTCCTCGATCATGGCGGCCCCTTTCTCGAAAAGATCCGCCTGCCTCAACGTGAAAGAATCCATTGAAGGGTCCTCCGCGGCGCATAGATGGGAATAAACGGATTTGACCCTGACGACGGGTGAATCCTTCAGGCACTCGATCAACTCCGGAATCTCTCCGGGCATGAAACCAAGGCGGTGCATCCCGGTGTCCAGCTTGATGTGAATCGGGAAACCCTCTATCCCCCGTGACCGGAGGGTCGAAACCAGAGCCTTCAGCGTATAGAGGTTGGGGATCCCCGGCTCAAGGCGGTTATCGATTATCTCGTCGAAAAAGTCGGTTCCGGCTGTGAGCACAAGGATAGGAAGGTCGATACCGGCCTGCCGGAGCTCCATCCCCTCGACGGGAAGAGCCACAGCCAGATAATCCGCTCCGGCGTTCCTCATCATCAGGGCGAACTCGACAGCCCCGTGGCCGTAGGCGTTGGCCTTGACCAGAACAAGCATCTTGGTCGAACGCTCGAGCTTCGACCTGAAATACCTGTAGTTGTCAAGGCAATTGGAGAGGTTCAGCTCCAGCCTCGAGAAATCTGTCTCCCTGTTTGACATGGCCTAGAACAGAGTCGGGTGACTGTCGGAGAGCTCGGCGAGAATCCGTTCCATCGTGGCTTCCCTGAATATGGCCGAGCGGGCCTTTATCCCGAAGCGGTCGCAATACTCTCTCACGGCGGCTATCTCACTATCATTTAAATAGATAACCTGTCTGTGGCGACGTCTGAGCGCCTCCCTGCTCTTTTGGAAAAAGTCCGGTTTGACAACCGGAGCCGATTTGATCTTCCTTGCCAAAACGTGAACTGTTAAGACGATCTGTTGACCGATTATCACAAAAATAGTTATTTTTGTCTAAATATTAGCATTATAACCGCATGGACAACAAAGTATTGATCTTCTCGGCACCGTCCGGATCCGGGAAAAGCACGATAGTCAACCACATCCTCGGGCTGTATCCCGACTCAATGGAATTCTCCGTCTCGGCGACCTCCAGGCCCCCGAGAGGCGAGGAGCAGGACGGCCGCGAGTATTATTTCCTCACGGCGGAGAAGTTCCGCCAGATGATCGAGGAAGACAAGTTCGTGGAATATGAGGAAGTGTACGAGGGACGCTTTTACGGCACCTTGAAATCCGAGTGCGAGAGGATCTGGGGCGCCGGCCATGTGATAATCTTTGATGTGGATGTCAAGGGAGGCGTCAGTCTCAAGAAATATTTCGGGGACGCGGCGTTATCCATATTCATAAAGGCCCCCTCGGTGGAGGTGCTCCGTGAAAGGCTAATAAAAAGAGGCACCGACTCTCCCGAGGCGATAGAGGAGAGGGTCGCCAAGGCCAAGCTGGAGCTGGCTTACGCTCCCCAGTTCGACTATCTTCTGGTCAACGACGACCTAAGCACAGCCTTCGCTGAGTCTGAGAAGGTGGTCGAGGACTTCCTTGATGACGGCAGGCTCAACTACTCAACCTTCATCTGATGAGGATAGCTGTTTACTCCGGGTCGTTCAACCCCCTCCACATCGGCCATCAGGCCATCATGGAGTACTTGACAAGGGAGAAGGAATATGACTGGGTCTATCTGGTCGTGTCCCCGAAGAACCCTATCAAGACCACTGTCCGGGCCGAGACCGCGAGGGACCGTTACGAGGCCGCTATCGAGGCGGTCAAGCGTCATCCGGAGCTTCATGTATGGGTGGATGACATCGAGCTTAACATGCCTCCGCCCCAATATACCATCAAGACCCTTGACGCGCTGAAACAGAGGGAGCCGGAGAACGATTTCACTTTTGTGATCGGGGCCGACAATCTCGAGAACATCCACCGTTGGAGGGATTTCCAGAGGATATTGTCGGAGTACGGGGTCGCTGTTTATCCCCGCGAGGGATATGACCACGAGCGCATCCGCGAGAGGCTTCTGGAGGAGTGCCGGCACCTCCCTGTCCCGTATGTCCTCGACGCCAACGAATACGCCGAGGAGGGCCGCAGAAGCCTGGAGGAGACGCTCAGGGACACTTATAACATTGAGATAATCGACGCTCCGATAGTGAATATCTCCTCTACCGAGATCCGCGAGGGCATCGCCGCTGGAAAGGATATGTCGGAGTGGCTAATGTGAGACCGGTATGGCGGACATTGTAAGAAGGGACTTCCCAGTCAAGGGAATGGGCTGCTCGGCCTGCGTGGCGAGAGTCGAGGGCGTCATAAAGAATCTTCCGGGGGTGAAGGGCTGCGACGTCTCATTGCTCTCCGCCTCAGCCGCGGTGTCATACGACCCGAAGGCGGTCACGGCGGCGGATATTCAAAAAGCTGTCAGGGACGCGGGCTACGACTTGATCGTAACCGGAGATGAGGAAGTTGACGACGAGGAGGACGGCTCGGATTTAAAAGCCCTGGCAAGGGATATGTGGCTAGCCACGGCGCTTGCCCTCATGCTGGCACTTATCGGCATGGGTTTCAAGGATTTCCAGGGGAAAGGCCATATTCTGTGGGCGCTCGCCACACCGGCGGTGTTCTGGTGCGGGAGAAGGTTCATCATCAGCGCCTGGAAGCAGGCCCGGCACGGGAGCGCCGGCATGGACACCCTCGTGTCACTGTCTGTCCTGATCTCATATTCATTCAGTGTGTTCAACCTCCTGTTCCCTGAGGTCTGGACAAGCAGGGGGCTGGAGCCGCGTCTTTATTTCGAGTCCTCGGCGATGATTGTCGCCTTCATCCTGATAGGACGTTCTCTTGAGGAGAGAGCGAAGCGTAGCGCCGGATCCGCGATCAGGGGACTAGCCGGGCTGCGACCAAAGACCGTTAGGCTGAGTCCCGGAGACCTCCACACTGTCAACCCTGGAGAGAGAATCCCCGCCGACGGGGAAGTGATTGAGGGAGAATCATTTGTGGACGAGAGCATGCTCACCGGCGAGTCAGTGCCGAATCTCAAGCAAGAGGGATCCAGAGTGTTCGCCGGTACGATGAACCAGAGAGGGACTTTCGTGATGCGGGCCGAGAAAACCGGCGATGACACGATGCTTTCCTCGATAATAAGCATGGTCAGGGACGCGATGGGGAGCAAGGCCAGGATACAGAGGACTGTCGACAAGGTCGCCGCAGTGTTCGTCCCGGTCATTTTGGGGATATCGATTGTCACTCTGCTGTGCTGGATATTCCTGGCACCCTCCGACGGGGTCACGATGGGTCTTCTTTCAATGGTCACGGTGCTTGTCATCGCATGCCCCTGCTCTCTCGGTCTGGCGACTCCCACCGCTTTGACAGTCGGCATCGGGAACTGCGCCCGGAAAGGCATCCTGATCAAAGACGCCGACTCGCTTCAGATCGCCAAGGACGTGGACACCGTGGTGTTCGACAAGACCGGGACGATAACCAAGGGTCTTCCGGCCGATGTCGTTCCCACGGCTCAGATGGAGTTCTCCGACGAGATTAGGGAGACTGCTCCGGAGGCGGTGTCCGCATTGAAGAAGATGGGCCTGAAGGTATATCTTCTCTCCGGAGACAACCCGGAGCGGGCCGGGAGAGTCGCCGCCGAGGTCTGTGTCGATAATGTCATCTCCGGCGTCCTTCCGGACAGGAAACATGAATATATCAAGGCTTTGCAAGCCAAGGGACGGAAAGTCGCCATGGTTGGGGACGGGATAAACGACAGCCCGGCGCTGGCGGCCGCCGACCTGAGTGTAGCGATGGGCGGAGGAACAGACATCGCCATGAACGCGTCGATGGTGACTATCGTGAACTCCGACCTGAACTCGCTCCCGAGACTTATCAAGATGTCACGCCGGACGACCAGGATCATCAAAGAGAATCTGTTCTGGGCTTTTATCTACAACATCCTGGCGGTACCGGTCGCGGCCGGGATCCTGTACCCTGTCAACGGTTTCCTGCTGAACCCTATGATAGCCGCGGCCTGCATGGCGCTCAGCTCCGTCTGTGTCGTGACCAACTCCCTCAGACTAAGGAGAGGATAAAATAAAGGCGGCGCCGTCGGGCGCCGCCTTTATCAAATCTCTGAAGCTTACTGCTCGTCAGGTCCCTGGTCCTGAGGCCCCTGAGGGCCGGGCTGGGGACCGCCTTGAGGGCCGTAAGGGTTCTGCCCCGCGGATTGGCCAGCCTGATACATCTTCTCGAAAGCCTTACTGAGAGCCTCTGAGTACCTGTCGATGTCGGAGAGGTTCTGGTTCTTGACAGCCTCTTTCAGGAGATTGAGGTTACTCTCGACCTCACCCTTCACATCAGCGGGGACCTTGTCTCCGTTGTCCTTGAGGAACTTCTCGGCCTGGAAGCAGAGGGCGTCGGCGTTGTTGATCTTGTCAACCCTCTCCTTGGCCTCCCTGTCGGCGGCCTCGTTGGCCTTGGCCTCGTCGCGCATCCTCTGGATCTCGGAGTCGGACAGGCCGGAAGAGGCCTCGATCCTGATGTTCTGCTCCTTGCCGGTGGCCTTGTCCTTGGCGGACACGTTCAGGATACCGTTGGCGTCGATGTCGAATGTCAC
>CADBRH010000076.1 GCA_902797035.1 uncultured Bacteroidia bacterium
CGGCGTGAAATCGATCTCGGGTTTGGTGATGTGCAGCAGCGACTTCTCGCCGGCCGTCCGGCGGGCCTCCTCGGAATTCAGCACGTCGTACGGCTGGGCGGAGACTTCCGTAACGTATTTCTTGGGCGGCCGGACGGCCGCGAAGGGCTTGACGCGTACCATGGGGAGCGGGTTTTTATTTGTTGACCTGGAAGCGGGTGTTGCCCGTGGCGAAGAAATCCACGATCTGACGGGCGGCGGCGAGACCGGCGTTCATGTTGGCCTCCGCTGTCTGCGCCCCCATCTTCTTGGGGGTGGCGAAGACCCTGGCGCCGAACTTCTCCTGAAGGGCGGCGTAATTGTCGGGCATCACATCGGTGACATACTTGAGGTCCGGACGCTCCTCGAGGGCGAGCATAAGACCCTCCTCATCAATAACTTCCTTACGGGCGGTATTGACAAGGCATGCTCCCTTCGGCATCTTGGTGATAAGATCGCGGCCGATGCTCTTGATAGTTGATGGGAGGGCGGGAATGTGGATGGAGACATAATCCGAATTGGAATACAGATCCTCGACATTGAAAACAGGCTTCGCCCCTCCGGCCTCGATCTGCTCGGGAGTGAGGAAGGGGTCAAGCGCGAGTATCTCCATGCCCAAGGCCTTGGCCTTGGCGCCGACCAGGCGGCCGACATTACCGAAAGCCTGGACTCCAAGGCGCTTGCCCTGGACCTCGCTGCCGGTGGCTGGGGTGAACTGGGTTCGGGCCATGAATATCATCATGGCTATGGCCAACTCAGCCACGGCGTTGGAGTTCTGTCCAGGGGTGTTCATCACGACCACATTATGGGCTGTGGCGGCGGCGAGGTCGACATTGTCGTACCCGGCGCCGGCGCGGACGACTATCTTGAGGTTCCCGGCGGCGTCGAGGACCTCGGCGGTGACCTTGTCGGAACGGATAATCAGGGCGTCGACATCAGCGATGGCGGCAATCAGCTCGTCGGCCCCGGCGTATTTCTCAAGGGCGGCGAACTCGTGTCCGGCACCCTCCACAATCTCCTTTATCCCGGCGACGGCGGCCGGGGAGAAAGGTTTCTGAGTGGCGATCAATACCTTCATGGCAAGCTATTTCTTAAGGTTCTCGAACTCCTTCATGCAGTCAACCAAAGCCTGGACGTCCTCGATGGTGCAGGCGTTGTACAGGGAAGCCCTGAAACCTCCGACCGAACGGTGTCCCTTGAGCCCGACCATGCCTTTCTCCTTGGAGAATGCGAGGAACTCATCCTGAAGTGTCTCATAACCGGGGGCCATGACGAAGCAGATGTTCATGATGGAGCGGTCCTCCTTGGCGGCGGTTCCGACGAACAAGGGGTTGCGGTCAATCTCGCCATAGAGAAGGTTGGCCTTCTCTGTGTCGATCTTATGTATGGCCTCGACTCCGCCGATGCCCTTCAGCCACTTCAGTGTCTCGTTCATCATGTAGATCGAGAACACGGGAGGAGTGTTGAACATGGAGAGCTTGTCGATATGCGTGCGGTAGTCGAGCATGGTGGGAATATACCTGGAGACTCTTCCGAGGGAGTCTTTCCTGATAATGGCGAAGATCACGCCGGCGGGGCCGACATTCTTCTGGGCGCCACCGTAGATGAGGTCATACTTGGACACATCGACCGGACGGCTCATGATGTCGGAGCTCATGTCGGCGATAAGGGGGACGGGGCAGTCGTAGTCTTCCTTGATCTCCGTGCCATAGATAGTGTTGTTGGTGGTGATGTGGAAGTAGTCGATGTCGGTAGGGATATCGTAACCCTTGGGGATATAGGAATAGTTCTTGTCGGCGGAGCTGGCGAGAGCGTAGGCGTCGCCGATCCCCTTGGCTTCCTTGAGGGCTTTCTTGGCCCAGACTCCGGTCTCGAGATAAGCGGCCTTCTTCTCGAGATAGTTCATCGCGACATAAAGGAACTGGAGAGAGGCGCCGCCGCCGAGGAAAACCACCTCGTGGGTGTCGGGGATATGAAGCAGCTCCCTCCAGAGGGAACGGCACTCATCCATTGTCTCATCCCACTCCTTGGTGCGATGCGAGATGCTCAATACTGACACTCCCGTGCCTTTGAAGTCCTTCAAAGCCTCAATGGCGTTGTCTATGGCCACCTGGGGAAGGAGGCAGGGGCCGGCGTTGAAAACATGAACCTTTTTCATTTCGATATTTCGAATATTAACTGATATTAAACTATTGATTAGGAATCAAAACCAAATCCGGCGTAAATATAGGTAATTTAAAAGGAATAACCCAACAAATACGAGATAATCGCCATACGGACATACATTCCTCCGCCGGCCTGCTGGAAATAATAGGCGTAAGGGGTCGAATCGACATCCCCGGATATCTCGCCGACCCTGGGGAGAGGGTGCATGATCCTC
Source organism: uncultured Bacteroidia bacterium (assembly GCA_902797035.1). Classification (GTDB taxonomy): domain Bacteria; phylum Bacteroidota; class Bacteroidia; order Bacteroidales; family UBA932; genus Cryptobacteroides. Next base: position 2,399 of record CADBRH010000076.1, read on the forward strand.
ATTCCGGGACGGACACCGCCGAGCATCGAGGCCGAAAGGCGATAGACATCCTTGACCTTCTCATATTCCTCCATGTCGGGGAATCTCTCCTGCTGAACGCGGGTCATGTAGAGGATGTCGCAGTCGTTCAACCCGTCCTCAATCCTCGAGACCTGGCGGTACGGCACGCCGCGGGCGTCCAGCATGTCGAGATATTTCCTCGGCATGTTCAGCTCCTCGGGCGAGGTGAAGGTGAACCTCGGGTTGAAATGGCTCATGGCGTCCACAAGAGAATGGACCGCACGGCCATACTTCAAATCACCTACCATATTGATGTCCAGATCTTCCAGCCTGCCCTGGGTCTTCCTGATGGCGAACAGGTCGAGCAGGGTCTGGGTCGGATGCTGGTTGGCTCCGTCCCCGGCGTTGATGACCGGCACGGACGCCACCGAGGCGGCGATGTCGGCCGCCCCGGCCATCGGGTGCCTCATAACGATCATGTCCACATAGTTGGACACGATCCTTATGGTGTCCTCGAGAGTCTCGCCTTTGGTCTGGCTGGTATTACGGTTGTCAGGGAAACCTATCACCCTGGCGCCCAGACGGTTGATGGCGGCCTCGAAAGAGAGTCTCGTCCTTGTCGAGGGCTCGAAGAAAAGGCAGGCCACGACTTTGCCGGCCAGGAAGTCCCGCTCGCGGTCTTTCTCGAAACCGGCGGCGGAATCCAAGATCCGGAGTATCTCCCCCTTGGAGAAATCCTGGATCGAAATCAAATTCTTAGGCATATTATCTGATTATTACTGAATATCTTCAACAACACATCCCTCTATTCCGGAAAGCCTTTTCAGGAAATCCTCCTCTGAGGATAGCCTGACCCAGGCGGACAGTCCGCAGGACGCCCCGAAATCCTGGTCCTTCTGGCGGACGTCCATGTCCTTGAGAACCTTCATCACCTGGTTCATGTCCTGGTAACCGAAGCTGACCTTATGCCACTTCCCGGCGATTTTCTCGACCGAGCCCGCGTTGTCCAGGGCCTCGGCGGAAGAAGTCTTGTACGCCCGGATGAGTCCTGGAATCCCCAGCTTGATCCCCCCGAAATAACGGACCACCACGACAAGGGTGTCGCTCAGTCCACGGGAGTCTATCTGCCCGAGGATCGGCCGGCCGGCGGATGACGACGGCTCACCGTCGTCATTGGCCCTGAAGCGGTCTCCGAGATAGCCGAGCCTGTAGGCGTAGCAATGGTGCCGGGCGTCGTGGTACTTCTTTTTCAACCCGCTCACGATCTCCTTGACTTCCTCCTCTGTCTCAACGGGATAAGCATAGGATATGAAACGGCTGCCATTGTCCTTGAACAATCCCTCGGCGGGGGCGGGAACGCTCAAGTATGTGTCTTTGATCATACCACGAAATTAACGTTTTTAACATTATTTTGCAACGCGGCCGATTTTTTTGTAATTTTGAATAACTATTTGGGTTATATGGTTTATCAAATCAGAGTCACTCTGGCCGGAATCAAAGGATTCCACAGGGTTTACCGGATGGATGGCGACCGCACTCTCTATGAGTTCCACAAGCAGATGCGCGCCGATATGGAGTTCCCCCAGGACCAGCTGGTCATGTTCAAGGCGCTTGACGCCGAGGGGGAAGTGGTGGCGAGGTATGGTCTCTTCGATCTAGGTTCCGGGACAATTGACAATGTCACTGTCAATCAGGTGGCGGGGAAAGGCGTCGCCTCTTTCATATATTTCTACGACGTCCCCAACAAGAAAAGCGTCGTGCTCACATTCGAGGGGGCGGATGAGGGGAAAGGTACAGCTCCGGTCATAGTTGATCTCAAAGGCCCTAATCCGGTCGAGTTCGAGAACGGCTATGTGGCCTTCGAGGATCTTCCTGACTCTCAACGCCATCTGCCGGGACAGAAGCCCGACTGGCTCTCCGAGCTCGGCTCAGCGGGAGAGGACTCCAGATCCGCCGACGATCCGGACGAGGACGAGGAGGATGACGACGACGAGGACGGGAAAGAGGTTTTCGACGGTTCCGAGGATCTGGACTTCTAGACGATGCCTCGCCGGCTGGTCATCATCCTGGGACCGACCGCTGTCGGGAAGACGGACTTCAGCGTCCGTAAAGCCTTGGAATATGGCTCACCTGTCATCTCATGCGACTCCAGGCAAATCTATAAGGAGATGTCCATCGGCACCGCCGTCCCGGACAAGGAGACGTTGTCGGCCGTCAGGCATTATTTCATACAGACGGTGCCCGTCACCGGGACATACACGGCGGGGGACTACGAGAGAGAGGCCTTGGAATTGATCGGAAGATTGTTTGACCAAGGTCATGAGACCCTTGTGATGACAGGGGGCTCCATGTTCTATATCGACGCTGTGTGCGGGGGCCTGGACGATCTGCCGTACGGAGACCCGTCGTTGCGGGCATCGTTGTGGGAACTGCTCAGGACGGAAGGCGTGGAGAAACTGGCGGAAGAGCTGAAAGAGAGGGACCCCTTGACTTATTCGAGAATAGACAGGAAAAACGGGCAGAGGGTTATCAGGGCCCTGGAAGTCTGCCTGGTCTCGGGGCGTCCTTTATCTTCCTTCAAGGCCACGGGCACCAGGAAAAGAGATTTCGAGATAGAGAAAATCGGACTCATGAGACCCAGGGAAGAACTATATTCAAGAATAGACCGAAGGGTGCTGGGGATGATTGAGGCCGGACTCGAGGATGAGGCCCGCTCCCTGCTCCCCTACCGGGGGCTTCAGGCCCTGCGGACTGTCGGCTACAAGGAAATGTTTGACCACATCGACGGGAAAACATCCCTTGAGGAGACTATCCGCCTCATCCAGAGGAATACCCGCCATTACGCGAAACGGCAGATGACCTGGTGGCGGAGGGACAACACCATTAAATGGGTCGAGCCAATTGATTAATAGAGAATTATTACTATTTTTGTTTGATAGCCTATACAGAACCACCCTATGCGGAAAGAAAGACAACTTGACGCCCATTCCGAAGCCATTCTCGAGGAATACAGGGAGAATTCCCCGAGGTTCCAAGAGATGGAACTATCTATTCGTCATACGCTTGAGAAGACTTTCAAACAAGCCGGGCTTCTGGTCGCCGCATTGGAATCCAGGGTCAAGTCCGAGGACTCGCTAGCGGGTAAGCTTGAGTTGAAAGGGGGCAAGTACAGGACTCTCGCCGACATCACCGACATCATCGGAGTCAGGGTGATAACGTTCTACGTGGACGATGTGGACAAGGTGGCCTCGGCTGTCGAGAGGCTCTTCGAAGTGGACTGGGAGAATTCCGTTGACAAGCGAAAAGTCCACGAGATCGACAGTTTCGGCTATCTCTCATTACACTACATCTGCTCGGTCAAGGATTTTGAGTATCGGTTCGAGATACAGATGAGGACCGTGCTACAGCACGCCTGGGCGAACATGAATCACGATACAGGCTACAAATCAGGAGTCGAGATTCCCTTGCGTTACAAGAGGAGCATGAGCCGGATGGCGGGTATGCTGGAGCTGATCGACGAGGAGTTCAGCAGGATCCGCTCCGAGATCACCGACTACCGCAGACGAGTCAAAGCTCTCGTGGCCTCTGGCAACCTTGACGATGTGTCTCTCGATGGCGACACTCTCAAGAGTTTCTTGGAACTGAAGCCTTTCGACCAGCTTAACAAAAGCATAGCGGCCATCAACCAGGCCGAGGTCCAGGAGGTATCCATGATGCCTTACCTGCAGATATTCAAAGGCTTGGGATGCAAGACACTAGGGGATGTGGCGAGGCTCATTAAAGAGAACTCTGAGGCGGCCTACCAGATAGCGGCCTACCAGATCGGGCTCACCGACCTTGACATCATCTCATCCACGATCGGCCCGCAGGACATCTGCATTGCCTTCATTCTCAAGAGAGGCGGCGGAAAAGCCGGATTAAAGTACATGTTCGACGAGCTGAACGGGGTGTCAGACAGCAACGAATTGATGGCGGAGATGTTAGTCGAGCAGTCCAAGGATTTCCCATTCATGAACCAACGAGATGGCTAACAAACCGATTGACACCGAATTACTGGACCGCGCGATCATCTTCGCGGTGAGGGCCCACTCCGGCACGGAGCGGCGGGGGAAGGGTTTCCCATACATAGTCCATCCCCTTGAGGCGGTCGAGATAGTGGCCACAATCACTCCTGACCAGGAGTTACTGGCCGCGGCCGCATTGCACGACACGGTGGAGGACACCGATGTGACTGTGGATATGATCCGGGAGAAGTTCGGGGAGAGAGTGGCATCGATCGTGGCCGGAGAGAGCGACACCTTCGAGGACGGAGTCAGCGAGGAGGATAGTTGGAAGACTCGGAAACAGGCCGCCATTGACCGTCTGGCCAAAGCCCCCCTGGACACAAAGATAGTGGCTCTAGGGGACAAGCTTTCCAACATGAGAGCCATCGCGAGGGACTATGCGGTTATCGGGGACGGGATTTGGGATCTTTTCCACATGAAAGAGAGACGGGAGCACGAATGGCATTACCGCGGGCTGGCCGACTCGCTCAGGGAATTGGAGAACACTTTCGCCTTCAAGGAATTCGAGCGATTGATAGACCAAGTATTCGACAATTGACTCATGGAAGCGATAAGGATATCACTTGACGATTACATCCTCTCGGGAGGAGGGTTCAATGGCGAGAGTTACGACCATAAGACCGACCCTTCCGTGATGTTGAAACTATATTTCCCGGGCAAGATACAGCAGCCTCTTGACGAGATGATACTCGCCAGGAAAGTGTACGAGATGGGGATCCCCACTCCGGAGCCCGGCGAGTATGTCGTCACTGAGGACGGGAGATACGGGATCCGCTTCCGCCGGATTGTGGGGAAGAAGTCATATTCCCGCGCCACGGGCGATGATCCCGAGAATGTCGGGAAATACGCCGGGGAGTTCGCCCGCATGTGCCTGCGTCTCCATTCCACCCATGTGGACACCTCCTTGTTCGAGAATATCAAGGACCGGTATCACAGGCTTCTGGAACAGAACCCGTTTTTCACCCCGTCCGAGAAAGAGAGGTTGGGGATGTTCATAGCCGACACGCCCGACGAGGACACCGCGATCCACGGAGACCTTCAGTTCAGCAACGCCATCTTCGCCGGGGACAAAAGATATTTCATCGATTTGGGCGACTTTTGCTACGGGAATCACCTTTTCGACATCGGGATGGTCTATCTTTGCTGCAACCTCAGCGGCGAGGACTTCATCAAGGAGACCTTCCACATGCCGAAATCCCTCGCGAGGGAATTCTGGCTCAAATTCGTCCCTGTCTATTTCGGCGAGGACACTCCTGTGGATGAGATTGACGAGATGATACGACCCTACGCCGGTCTCAAGACTTTGATTGTGGAGCGCGACTCCAATTGTCCCATGCCTGAGTTCCGGGCGGCTTTATCCTCAATCCTATGAAAGCGAATCCTCAGGCGAACAACTTCAAACACAAGTCCAGATGGACAGGCATGCTGGTGCTGGTTGTCGCGGCCTTGACATTGGAGGCCACAGCGCTCATCCAGTTCCATTATTCCCGCAAAGGTATCCGGGAGGAGGCTTCCAAAAGAGCCGAGAGCCAGCTTGAGAACACAAAGGTCCAAGTACTGGACATCCTCAACCAGGCCGAGAACGCTGTGCGCAACAACATCTGGCTCGCGAGATTGTGCCTGACGACTCCTGACACTCTCCCAAGGGTCACTGAGCATATCGTCAGGGAGAATCCGGTCGTGATCGGCTCGACCGTGGCTCTCCTGCCGGACTATAATATAAAATTGGGCCTCTTATCGCCATATTCTTTCAAGGACCCCTTGACCGGCCAGATCATCAGCAAGTCTCTGGCCACCGAGGAATATGACTACCCTTCCCAGGAATGGTTCCTCAACGGTCTTGAGCACGAGGATGGTTTCTGGTCGGAGCCGTACATCGACACAGGCGGAGGCGATATGGTGATGACGACATTCTCGATGCCGGTGAAAGACCCCTCGGGAAAGACAGCCGCCGTCATTACCGCTGACATTTCTCTCGACTGGCTGACCGATCTCGTGGGGAGCTCACCGGTCTATCCTAACGCTTACAACATGATTTTCAGCCGCTCAGGGAAGATCATGGTCTGTCCTGTGGAAAGTCTGGTAATGCGCAACACCTTCCATGAGGTGGCCGGACAGTTCGAGGACACCGCCGCGATCGCGAGCCTGGACCGCTCGATGTTCTCAGGTGAGACCGGCAGCGTCACGATCCGCAGGAAAAGAGCGTTGAGCCGGGTGTATTACGCGCCTATAGAGAGGGCCGGGTGGTACATGTCTGTCGTCATTCCGGACAAGCAGATATTCAGCGAGATCAGGAAGGTCAACTCATTCGTGAACCTGTTGCAGGCGATCGGGATCCTGATGCTGTTCCTGATTCTTCGGAACGCGGCCAGGAACCAGAAGAGGTACAACAAGTTGACGGAGAATAAAGACCGGATGGAGAACGAGCTAAGGATCGCCAGGGACATCCAGATGTCTATGATACCTAAGGTTTTCCCTCCTTTCCCCGAGAGAGACGACCTTGACATATCAGCGATTCTCGTCCCGGCCAGAGAGGTGGGAGGCGACCTGTATGACTTTTTCATTAGGGACGAGAAACTGTTCTTCTGCATCGGTGACGTGTCCGGGAAGGGTGTCCCCGCCTCCTTGGTGATGGCTGTGACGAGGAGCCTCTTCCGCACTATCTCGGCGCGCGAGGAAAGCCCCGGACGGATTGTCTCCACTCTGAATGACAGCATGGTGGAGATGAACGAGAGCAATATGTTCGTGACCTTCTTCTGCGGCATACTTGATCTGGCCACCGGGCGCATGCGTTTCTGCAACGCCGGCCATAACGCCCCCATGACCCTGACCGACGCGAAGAGGAAACTCGATGTCGTCCCCAATCTCCCTCTCGGGATCATCCCGCGCATGGAATTCCAGGAGCAGGAGATAGCGATGGGATATGACGATGTGTTATTCCTCTATACCGATGGCCTGACAGAGGCGGAAAACGCCGGACACGAGTTGTTCGGGGAGACACGGATGGCGAATGTGCTGTCAACGAGAAGAGACTCCCGCGGACATCTCCTCGCCCTGGAGCAGGCTGTCGCTGATTTCGTCAAGGACGCTCCCAGAAGCGATGACTTGACCATGTTATTAATCCATTATGTCAAAAAATCACCCATGTTCCACGCGCGACATATTGTCCTGAAGAACGACATTCAGCAAATACCCTTTCTGAATGACCTGATTCATGAGATAGCGGAGAAGATCAATCTGGATGAAAGCCTGGCTATGGGTATCAACCTCGCGTTGGAGGAGGCCGTAACGAATGTCATGATGTACGCCTACCCCGAAGGTGTCGAGGGCGAGGTGAAGGTGGACGCCTTTGCCAGTGACAAATCTCTCAAGTTCATCATCTCTGATAGAGGTAAGGAGTTCGACCCTACCGCCAAACCTGAGCCCGATATCACTTTGAAAGCCGAGGATCGGCCTATCGGCGGGCTTGGCATACACTTGGTAAGGAAAATCATGGATTCCGTCAGCTATAAGAGAGTGGACGGTAAGAATATGCTCACAATGATAAAAAACATCTGATAATATGGAAGTTAAAATCACAAGAAAAGGAAACGAGACAACTGTTTTCTTCATCGGTCGTCTGGACACGCCCGCCTCTCAGGAGGTGGCGAAAGAGCTGCAACCTGTGCTGGAGAATGCGAGTGACACGATTATCCTTGATTGCAAGGATCTGATGTACATCTCCAGCTCCGGCCTGAGAATTTTCCTCTCTGTCAGGAAAGAGGCCGCTATCAAGGGAGGGAAGGTGATCGTCAGGGACATCAATGACAACATCCGTAGCGTGTTCATGATGACGGGATTCTTGAACTTGTTCGTGATCGAGTGATGCCTCTGTCTGTTTTCGCCATCAATTTACTTTCGGGCAACCTCCTTCTTCTGGCGTCGGTTCTCACCGTCTTCGCGATTCTTATCACGAAGGTAGGCATGAAGTTCGGGGTCCCCTCCCTGCTGCTGTTCCTTATCCTTGGAATGGTGATCGGGAAAGACGGTGTAGGCCTCAGGTTCGACAACCGCGAGATGGCCGAGTCGATCGGTCATTTCGCCATGACCATAATACTCTTTACAGGCGGACTCGAGACCTCCCTCAGCGAGACAAGGCCAGTCATGAGGCAGGGAGTCCTGCTCTCGACTCTCGGGGTACTCATGACCGTATTGCTCACAGGAGCATTCATCCGCGTCGCGGCGGGTGGAGTCGCCCATGGCATCGGATACTCCTTCTTGACGTGCATAATGATCGCCGCTGTAATGGGTTCCACGGATTCTGCCTCCGTGTTCTCGATCCTCAGGGGGAAGAAGATGCATTTAAGGGAGCGACTGGCCCCGATGCTCGAGCTCGAGTCCGGCAGCAACGACCCGATGGCATACCTGCTGACAATCATCAGCGTCAATCTGATCCTTTCCCCTCATCCGGTGTCTGGCGCCGCCGGCACGATCTGGACGGGAGCATGGATTCTGGTTTTGCAGATTGTGGTAGGACTCCTTGTCGGCCTTGGGGCCGGTTACGGTGGGAAACTCCTGATCGAATCAATCTCTCTTTCCAACACTTCCCTGTACTCCATCCTGATCCTCAGCCTCGCGTTCTTCACGAACAGCGTCGCCGGACTCCTCCATGGCAACGGCCTTCTGGCCTTATACGTCTCGGCCATCGTTATCGGCAACAAAGCCAGAATACCACAAAAGAAGGATGTGCTGAAATTCTTCGACGGGATGACATGGCTGATGCAACTGCTTATGTTCATGATGCTCGGTCTGCTCGCCAGGCCGTCACAGATGTTGGGTGTGATCGGGCCGGCGATCCTGATCGGCTTGTTCATGATGCTCGTAGCCAGGCCCGCCAGCGTGTTTCTCTGCCTTTTCCCTTTCAAGGATATCTCATTAAAGGCCAAGATTTTCGTCTCATGGGTCGGGCTCAAAGGGGCAGGACCTATCCTCTTCGCCCTCTACCCTGTCATAG
>CADBRH010000077.1 GCA_902797035.1 uncultured Bacteroidia bacterium
ATGCTCTTGGCGCCGGCCTTCGCGGCGAATGTAGCGACTGCTTTCTTTGCCATAACTTAATCTCCTTATTTGATTTCGCGGTGGACGGTGACCTTGTGGAGGTAAGGGTTGTACTTCTTGCGCTCCAAACGTTCGGGAGTGTTCTTCTTGTTCTTGGTAGTGACATACCTGGAGATCCCGGGGACCCCGCTCGACTTCTGCTCAGTGCACTCGAGTATGACCTGCACTCTCGCGTCTTTGGTTTTCTTTGCCATAATTCAACGATTTTTAAACAAGGCCGACAAATCCTTTTTCCTGAGCCTCCTTGAGGGCGGCGTCAAGGCCCTTCTTCTCGATGGTCCTCATGCCCTTGGTGGATACTTTGAGAGTGACGAACCTCTGCTCCTCCTCAGACCAGAATTTCTTTGTCTTGAGGTTGAGGGAGAAGTCGCGCTTGGTGTGAAGCTTCGAATGAGAGACATTGCAGCCTTTCATCCTCTTCCGTCCTGTGATTTGACAAACTTTTGCCATGATATTTAACTTTTTTATTGATTCAAAATAATTTGGAGGCGCGAATTTCGTTCAAAAAATCCAAAATCGCAAGAGTTTACCCTGATCGCTAGACAAATTTAAAGAATCTGCGCCACCTTATGTTACGGGGGAACCGCTTATTGGCGTCGACGGACAGCCAGATAAACGAGGGCTTCCCTACCACATGGTCCTCTGGCACGAAGCCCCAGTACCTGGAATCGAGGGAGTTGTGCCTGTTGTCCCCCATCATGAAGTAATAGTCCTGGGCGAACGTGTAGCTTGACGTCTCCTTGTCGTCGATGAATATCCTCCCGTCAGGCTCAACCCTCAACCGATGCCCCTCGTACGAGGTGATCAGCCTCTCGTAGAGAGGGAGGTTGGACAAGTCCAGATTCACGGAGACCCCCTTCGCGGGGATCCACAGAGGCCCGAAATTGTCCCTCGTCCACCTCGACCCTTCCGTGAAGGGGAATATGCTAAGGTGGGAGTCAGGGAAGTCCGGCGGATACACGTCGAGGTTTGGCTCGACACTCTCGACCGCTGAATATCCCTTGACCTCCTCCAGCATGGCCGAAGTGAGAGGCATGGCGGGGTAACCCGGCAGGTTGGCGTCATACAGGAGCTCGGCGGTGTTGACCCCGAGCTTCTCGATAGAGCGGGAGTTGATCCTCTGGCCGTTCGTCACGACCTTGTAGGTCAACTGCACGCCTGGATAGACCTCTTGCTGAGCGCCGTTTATCCACACAAGGCCGTCGCGCACCGAGAGAGTGTCGCCGGCGATGGCGACACATCTCTTGACATAGTGGTCTTCCTTGTCCATGGGGCGTACTTTCAGAGGCCCTCCATTGGCTATCGTGTAACTCCTGCCGGCGTTGCGGACCCAGGCGTAGTAGTCCTCCGAAGGGAAACGGGTGAGCACCGTGTCCCCGTGAGGGAAGTTGAACACCACATAATCCCCCCTCTTGACAGACCCGCGGCCCTTCAGACGGCGATAATCATTCTGGATAAGCGTGGAATACGACTCTTTCCCGAAAATGACATTGTGCGTGAAGGGGATCGTGAGCGGCGTCTGGGGGATCTTGGGCCCGTAGGCGAGTTTGCTGACGAAAAGATGGTCTCCCGTGTAAAGGGAGCTCTCCATCGATGACGAAGGGATCTTGAACGCCTGGAAGAAGAAAATGTTGATGAATGTCACGACCACGGTGGCGAAGATGATGGCGTCGAGCCAGTCAAGCCACACGTTACGCTTCTCCCCCTCCTTGTATTCCTTCTTCCAAAACAGCCACTTCACCTTGCGGGTAATGTGAAGGTCGAAGATGACCACAAGGCCGAGGATCCACCACCAGTTTCCGAGCCAGGCCACCCACAACGTGTAAAGGATGGCCCAGAAAAACATCCTGACCCATCTGTTGTTGTATAGTGACTTCAAGCTCACTTCCAGGGACTATTATCGATAACTACTTGACGGAATTGACGATGGCCTCGAACGCCTGGGGGTTGTTCATGGCAAGGTCGGCGAGGACCTTGCGGTTCAGGCCGATGTTCTGCTTGGCGAGCTTGCCCATGAACTGGGAATAGGTGATCCCGTACTGGCGGGCGGCGGCGTTGATCCTCTGGATCCAGAGGGCGCGGAAATCGCGCTTCTTGTTCCTGCGGTCGCGGTAAGCGTATGTCAAACCTTTCTCATAGGTGTTCTTCGCTACGGTCCAGACATTCTTTCTGGAGAGGAAATTTCCGCGGGTTCTCTTGAGAATCTTCTTGCGGCGAGCCCTGGAGGCTACTGAATTGACTGATCTTGGCATAAT
>CADBRH010000078.1 GCA_902797035.1 uncultured Bacteroidia bacterium
ACCACCACTTACAACGGCGCCACCGTCACCACCTACGCCCTCGACTCCAACCCCAACCCGGATCTGAAGTGGGAGACCAAGTACACCCTCGACGCCGGTATCGACTTCTCGATGTGGCGCGGCAGGTTGAGCGGTACGGTCGACGTCTACATGTCAACGACAAAGGACCTGCTCTACACCTATCAGGTGCCTGTCCCCCCGTTCACCTACACCAGCCTCCTCGCCAACATGGGTGAGATGACAAACAACGGTATCGAGATCGGACTCCAGGGAGCCCCCATCGAGACCAAGGACATGGGACTCACCATCCAGGGCAACGTCGCTTTCCAGAAGAACAAGCTCGTCAGCCTCTCCGGAACCTACCAGGGACAGGAGCTGACCACCTCCAAGTACATCGCCCTCGCGGACGCCAGCTGTAACGGTCTGACCTCCAACACCAACGTCGTCTACATGACCGAGGGTTACCCTGTCAACATCTTCCGTCTCCCCGTCCACGACGGCTTCAAGACCGATGATACCGGCAAGAAGACCTATCAGGTCAAGGATGTCAACGGTGACGGAGGCATCACCCTCGACGACGAGGGAGACCGCGAGTTCCTCGGGCAGGCCACCCCGAAGGTGGTCGCCAGCCTCGGCGGGACCTTCCGCTACAAGAACTGGGATCTCTCCACGCAGATGAACGGCGCTTTCGGGCACCACATCTACAACTTCACCAGCCTGCGCCTGTCGAACCTCGGGGCCTTCCCGACCTACAACGTCCTCAAGACCGCCGAGGAGCTCGGTGTCTACAACGCCCAGCACACCTCCTACTGGCTCGAGAAGGGTGACTATGTCAACCTTGAGTACATCACCATCGGCTACAACCTCCCCGCCCAGAAGCTCGGACTTTCCTACATCAAGGGCCTGAGGTTCGCCCTCTCCTGCAACAACGTGTACACGTTCACGGGATACTCCGGTCTGACCCCGATCCTCAACTACATGAACCTCGGAGGCGGTATCGACAATAATGTCTTCCCGATCATGCGTACCTACACCGCTATGCTTTCGGTCAAATTCTAAAGGACATCAAAATATAGAATATCATGAAGAAATTACTCTATAGCGCTGCTGTTCTCGCCCTGACTTTCCTTATGGCCGGTTGCTCCCTTGACGAGACGCCGTTGAGCAAATTCGACGAAAGCGAGGCCTACAAGAGCGCCACGCTCGTGTACGTTAACACTGTCGCGAGCTTGTACAACAAGCTGAACAGCCGTTTCAAGGGTGGTGACGACAACTACAACTACATGTCAGAGTTCACCGCCGACATACTCTTCCTCCCTGGACGCCAGGGTGACTGGGTCGATGGAGGTAAGCATCAGAACGCCTTCCTGCACAGGTGGGACCCCTCCACTGACTACATCCGCAGCCTGTGGAACAACTCCTATTCCGACATCGCCCTCTGCAACTCCTCGCTGAAGAAGCTCGAGGAGATCAAGGCCCTCAATTCCCTCGATCCCGCGATCGTGGATTCATACATCGCGGAGGTCCGCGGAGTCCGCGCGTTCTACTACATGTGGCTCGTCGACTTCTTCGGCCGCATCCCGATCGTCACCTCACCCGACGCCGGTATCGGTGACGTGAAGCAGGCCTCACGCAGCGAGGCCTACGGCTTCGTCCGCGACGAGATCTGCGACATCATCCCCGCCCTTCCTTCAGCTAAGAGCCAGGATGTCAACAGCGAGTACTACGCCCGTATGACCAAGGCCGTCGCCTACGCCATGCTCGCCCGCCTCGCCATAAACGCCGCCGTCTTCACCCAGGACAACTGGAACCAGGGTCAGTTCACCGGCGGTATCGCCAAGGTCGAGGCCGGTGTCACCAACGCCGGTAACGCCGCCAAGATCACCGTCAACGGGAAGACCATGAACGCCTGGGAGACCGTCGTGTACTGCCAGGAGCAGATCAAGGCCGAGGGATACGAGCTCGCCGCCAGCTTCAAGGACAACTTCAAGACCGGCAACGAGTCCTCCAAGGAGAACATCTTCGT
>CADBRH010000079.1 GCA_902797035.1 uncultured Bacteroidia bacterium
CGGAGGACCAGCAGAAGATCGCCAGGGACGCTATTCCGCAGAACATCTCCGAGGCGGAGCCTAAGGACGTAACCAAAAAGTAATTCAGGAGGACCAACACATGCCCATTTTCAAAAGAAGCGGTAAAAAAGACATGCCCGAGCTTGGGACAAGCTCCGACATAGTGTTCATGTTCCTGTTCTTCTTCATGGTCACGACGCAGATGCGTTCCAGTGAGGTGAAGGTCAGGGTACATCTTCCTGAGGCTACCGAGGTCGCGAAACTTGATAGAAAAGACTTGGCTTCCTATATCTACATCGGCTCCCCTAACATGCAGTATCAGGGCCAGTACGGTACAGAGGCCAGGATCCAGCTCAACGACTCCTTCAAGACCACCAACGATATCCGCGACTTCATCGCCGCCGAGCGCGAGGCCATGAGCGAGGCCGACAGACAGTTGATGCAGGTTTCCATCAAAGCTGACGAGGATGTCAGGATGGGTATCATCACGGACGTGAAGCAGGAGCTTAGGCGCTGCTCCGCCCTGAAGATCATGTACGCCGCCAGAAAGGCCGGACAGTAACCTGTCAAGACAAACGTTATTGAGAAAGAGGACGCTTCGGCGTCCTCTTTTTTGTGTCTGACATCCATTGTCCTGGCTGTTTTTTATAGTATATTTGTGGGATTATGTAAAGTTTTGAAGGAAATGAGTGTTATCACAAGAACTAAGGTGAAAGAGCTGCTCCAGGCGACTCCGGGACGGGAGGTGCTGGCGAAGGGCTGGGTCAGGACGAAAAGAGGCAACAAGCAAATCAAGTTCATAGCGCTGAACGACGGGTCGACCGTGCATAATATCCAGGTCGTCGCCGACATGTCGCTGTTCGACGAGAGCCTCATTGCCAAGGTCACAACCGGCGCGAGCCTGGCTGTGAAAGGGATACTCGTGGAGTCGGTCGGAAGCGGTCAGGCCGTGGAGATCCAGGCCAAGGAAATTGTGGTTCTGGGCGAGTGCGACCCTATGAGGTATCCCCTGCAGAAGAAGGACACCTCGCTGGAATATCTCCGCTCGGTCGCGCACATGCGTCCCAGGACCAATACCTTCGGAGCTATCCTCAGGATCCGCCACGCCATGGCTTTCGCGATTCACAAGTTCTTCAATGACAAGGGTTTCGTATATCTCAACACTCCCCTGATCACGGAGTCTGACGCGGAGGGCGCCGGGGACATGTTCCAGGTCACAACCCTCAACCTCGAGAACGTGCCGAAGAAAGACCACGGCAAGGTGGACTTCTCCAAAGACTTTTTCGGGAAGAAAACCTGCCTGACTGTGAGCGGCCAGCTCGAGGGCGAGCTTGGTGCCACGGCCGTTGGCGAGATCTACACCTTCGGGCCAACCTTCAGGGCCGAGAACTCAAACACACCCAGACACTTGGCGGAGTTCTGGATGATCGAGCCCGAGATGGCGTTCTACGACATCAACGACAACATGGTCCTCGCCGAGGAGTTCGTGAAATATCTTGTACAGTACGCTCTTGACAATTGCATGGATGACCTCACCTTCCTTCAGGGTAAGTATGATGAGGGACTGATAGAGAGGCTTCGGAGCGTTTTGGGAATCGAGTTCCAGAGGTTGACTTACACAGACGCCGTGGAGATTCTCGAGGAGGCTGTCAGGAACGGCGTCCAGTTCGAGTATCCTGTAAGCTGGGGCACCGACTTCCAGAGCGAGCATGAGCGCTACCTCGTTGAGAAGCATTTCGGCAAACCCGTGATTCTCACCGACTTCCCAATGGCGATCAAGGCCTTCTACATGAAACAGAACGATGGCTGCGCCCCCGGGCGGGAGACTGTCAGGGGTATGGATGTCCTGTTCCCGAAGATCGGCGAGATCATCGGCGGATCCGAGAGGGAGGCTTCCCTCGAGAAACTCGAGAGGAGGATCACCGAGCTCGGGATGAGCCGCAAGAACCTCGAGTGGTACATCGACACCCGCCGTTTCGGCACCGTTCCTCACAGCGGTTTCGGACTCGGGTTCGAGAGGCTTTTGCTCTTTGTCACAGGCATGGCCAACATCCGTGACGTCATCCCCTTCCCCAGGACACCAAAGAACGCTGAATTCTAATACTCAACGATATGTTAGTCATAGGAATAGCCGGCGGTTCCGGCTCTGGAAAAACCACAGTCGTAAACTCCATCACGAGCAAGCTGAAAGAGAAAGTGGTGGTTATCCCCCAGGATTCCTATTACAAGGACTCCAGCCACCTCCCCATGGAGGAAAGGCAGCAGATCAACTTCGACCACCCCGACGCCATCGATTTCGGGCTTCTCTGCGAGCAACTCGCGGAACTGAAGAATGGCAACGTCATCGAGCAGCCGGTGTATTCCTACATCACCTGCTCCCGCTCCAAGACCGAGACCATCACCGTGGCTCCCGCCGACGTGATCATCATAGAGGGGATTCTTGTGTTCACATGCAAGGAGCTCCGCGACCAGATGGACATCAAGATATTCGTGGACGCCGATGACGACGACCGGCTGATGAGGATCATGGCTAGAGACATCCTTGAGAGGGGAAAGACCGTCGAGATGGTCATCGACCGCTACACCAAGACCGTGAAGCCGATGTACCTCCAGTTCATCGAGCCGAGCAAGCGTTACGCTGACATAATAATACCTCAGGGAGGCCACAACAAGGTGGCGGTGGACATCATCTCCGCCACGGTCGAGAAATCCCTCAGGGAGAAGATGCGGGAGGAAGGCGAATAGGTTAATACCGATCCGATGAGAAGCGAGGACAAAGCTGGGCTGTACATCACGGTGATTTTCCATCTTGTGATCATCATCGTGCTGTTGGCTTTTCAGATAGGGGCTGTCCTTAAAAGGGAGGACTCCTTCGTCCTCGATTTCTCCAGGCAGGAGGAGGTAGAGAGGCTTAAGGCGGAGGAGAATTTCAAAGAGGAGGTCAGCGACAGGCTTGACCGGCTTCTCGCCTCAGCCTCCGGAATCCCGATCAGGAATATCGCCGTGGACAGGAGCTCAGCCCTCAAGGATGACCGTAACACCAACGCCGAGCAACTGTACAAGGATGCCGAGAGGCTCGCCCAGGAACTCAAGGACGGATTCAAGGCTGACGAGCCCGACGACGATTATGTCGCTGTCAACAAGCCTCCCGTGAAGAAGGAGGATCCCAAAAAGGAGTCTTACAGCGGGCCGTCGGTGGTCTCGTACGCGCTTGACGGTCGAAAGGCGAGCAGACTCTCCATCCCGGCTTACAGATGCCTGGGAGCCGGCCATGTCACAGTGATCATCACAGTTGACCCTTCCGGCAATGTGCTGAACGCCAAAGTTCAGGAAGACGCCTCCTCATCGGACAGATGCCTGAGGGATTTCGCCATCAGGGCCGCCAGGCTCTCCAAGTTCTCGGCGTCCACATCCGCTCCGCCAAGGCAATTAGGGAATATCGTGTATTTGTTCATCGCGCAATGAGAAAGAGCACCCTATACCTCCTGATAGCCGTCGCGGTGGCCCTGGCCGCCGGGATCGCCGCCGCCGTCATATTCCTGTACTCTGACTCAGGAAAGAAAGAGACGGTGAAGGACGCGGCCGGAGTGACAGAGCGCCATGAACTGATCGAGGCAGTGCCTTCCGACGCCGCCATTGTCATCTGTGTCAAGAACTTCGGAAGGGCTCTGGAACTGTTGTCCGACACTACCACGGTGTTCAGGGGACTCACCTCTGGCAAATTCGACAATATCTCGAGGGAGTCTTTCGACAAACTCCGGAAGGCTCCGGCGGTGATCTCGATCCACTATAGCAAGGACATGCCTCCCCTTCTCGCCGTAAGGACGGGCGAGGAGGCGGCGGACTCGACCTGGAACGAGAGCGCCAGACTGAAAGCGGCAGCGGACTCATCCGGCCTGTTCCATATGGTCAGCGGTGACCTTCTGCTTATCTCATCCTCCGAGACGATTGTCAACTCCTCGGCCAGACATCTTTCCGAGGGACATTCCGTGCAGGAGGCCAAAGGGTTCTCCGAGATAGCGTCCCAAGCGCCCGGAAGCGACATTGTATTCATCTCCAACGCCTATTCGGATAACATTATCGACACTTTCCTCGCGAGGAAGTACCGCAGGTTCGGCGGCTTTTTCAGGGAAATCGCCGGATGGACGGCGTTCAGCCTGACCCGGCACTCTACCAGTGGGATGTCTATGGACGGCACTCTCCTGTACGGGAGTGACCCCTCTTTCTACCTGAACGTCACCCGCCACTCGGGAGCCGGACCTGTGGGGATAGCCGACGCTGTGCCGTCTTACACTTATTTCATCATCGACCTGCCTATAGGGAATATTTCCTCTTACCTTAAAGCCTACAGGAACCATCTTGACTCGAAGGCGAGACTTGACAAATATGAGGCTACCCTTTCCCGGCAGAGGAAAGAGTCGGGACAGTCGGCGGAAGACTGGGCCAAATCGCTCAATATCAAAGAAGTCGCCATAGTGGGCCTGCATTTCGGAGGGAGTCTCCGTCAACTGCTTTTCATCAAACCCGGCAACGGGAAGGCCGAGGGGGACGTAAAGGATTTCTCCCCCTTCGAAGGCTTCGCCAAAACCATTTTCGGGGATATCTTCACCGCCGGGGACGAGACCGCTTCAGTTACCGCCGGAGGCTGGATTGTCGCCGGACCGAGGGATATTGTGGATGAATATTCCCAGATGTCCTTCGAGACTCTGGAAGAACGGCTGTCCGCCTGCGGTTTGTCGGACAGGATACCCCAGAAAGGCTGCGGGTTCTGGTTCTACCACTCCATCGCGGAGGATCCAAACCTTATCAGCTCATGCTTCAGTCCCTCGACGGCCAAGGCGGTAAGGGATATGGTCTCGGGATCAGGATATGTCCCTGTCACATTGTCAGCCGCACCCAAGGGAGAGAAGATGGGGTTGTCGCTCGACATTTCAAGAGCCGACCTTCCCGCTGGCGCGACATCCATCCGGATAGCCAGGGACACCAACCTGAGCCTGCCGTCACCGGAGTTCAAGGTCAGGAACAGTTCCACAGGAAAGATCAACACCCTTTACCAGAACTCCCACCTCTCAATCTGCTTTAAGGACGAGAACGGCAAGGATCAGTGGGGAATCCCGTTCAAGTCCCCTATCCTCGGCTATGTCAAGGAGATAGATTATTTCGGCAACGATAAGATCCAATACCTGTTCGCCGCCGGAAGCAAACTGTATCTGATCGACCGGCTCGGCCGGTTCGCCGGTGGATTTCCTATCGATCTGGGCAAGGGAATAGCTCTCGGACCTGAACTCTATGACTTCCCGCCAGAGAAAGAGAGGGTCGTCATGGTCCTTCACAAGGACAACACCGTGGGACTTTACAACCTGCGGGGAGAGCCGGATCCTGACTGGAAAGGGATCACAACAGACGAGACCATCAAACAGCTGCCGGAACCCCTTGCGGGAGAAGGGAGAAGATACTGGGTGGTCAGGACTTCAAGACAAGCTTTCGTCTGTCCTTTCGAGGGCGGGGAGCCATTGATCATCGGTGAAGGCAAGAGAATGATCAGGCCTGACAGCGAGATCAGAATAAATGAGAAGGGCAATTTCACCGCCGTCTGTCACGATGGGAAAGAAAGGACCTTCAAACCAGGAAAAGAAAAAAGATGACATCATGGAAGAATTCAAGTTCCAATCAGTCAACAAGTTGTTAGAGAAGAGTTTCCGGGAGAACTGGGACAGGCTGGCGCTCTCGAACTACCAGGGGGTGAGCCTGTGCTACAGGGATGTCGCCAGAAGGATCGAGAAACTGCACATCGCGTTCGAGAAATGCTTCCTGCATAAAGGGGACAAGGTGGCGATTTGCGCCCGTAACCAGGTCAACTGGGCGGTCAGCTATCTGGCCACCATGACCTACGGCGCCGTCGTGGTCCCGATCCTGCACGAGTTCAAGCCGGGCAATATCCACTATCTCGTGAACCACTCGGAGGCGAAGGTCCTTTTCGTGGATGACGTGATTTGGGAGGGCTTGAGCCCCGATGAAATGCCCGGGGTGTACGCCGTGGTGAGAATCAACACCTTCCAGCTCCTCTACTCCAAGACGGACAGGATTGTAGAGGCCAGGGAGCACATGAACGAGTACTTCGGCAAGCGCCACCCGAACACTTTCGGCCCGGAGGATCTCTGTTATTACAAAGACTCCCCCAACGAGCTGGCCATGATCAACTACACCTCCGGGACATCCGGGTTCTCCAAGGGTGTGATGATCCCATACCGGGCCCTTTGCTCGAACATCCAGTTCGCCGAACATGTCCTGCCTGAGTTGAATAACAGGTCCAACGTGGTGTCCATGCTGCCGTCCGCTCATATGTACGGCATGATGTTCGAGTTTCTGTTCGAGATGGCGATTGGGGCGCACGTGCATTTCCTCACAAGGGTCCCGAGCCCGAAAATCATCACCCAGGCCCTTCAGGAGGTTAAGCCGAATATCATCATCGCCGTGCCGCTGATCATCGAGAAAGTTTATAAGTCCAAGATACAGAAGATGATCGAGAAGGGCGGCGTCAGGACGATGCTCAGGATTCCCGTGTTGAACGAGATGGTGCGCAAGAAGATCCGCACTGAGTTGGTCACCGCCTTCGGAGGCAACTTCGTCGAGGTCATCATGGGAGGCGCCGCTTTCAACAAGGAGATCGAGAAATTCTTCTGGGACATCGACTTTCCCTATACTGTCGGCTACGGGATGACGGAATGCGCCCCGATAATAGCCTATGACCACTTCAACGACAAGAAGCTGTATTCGTGCGGCAAGGCCGCCTACAACATGCGGATCAAGATCGATTCCGAGGATCCTGAGCGGATCGAGGGCGAGATCCTGTGCAAAGGGCCGAACACAGCCCTGGGCTATTTCAAGAACGAGGAGGCCACGGCCAACCTGTTCACTGAGGATGGCTGGCTTAGGACCGGGGACATGGGTATCATTGACAAGGACGGCTACCTCTTCATCAGGGGACGCAGCAAATGCATGATTCTCGGCCCCAGCGGGCAGAACATCTATCCGGAGGAGCTGGAGTCCGTCATAAACGCCGTGGCGTATGTCGTGGACTCCCTCGTGATCGAGGATAACGGAGGTCTGACGGCCCTGATCTACCCCGACTACCATCAGGCGGAGCTGGACGGCCTGACCCGAGACGAGCTGGAGAAAACCCTCAGCGGCCTGCTGCCGGACATTAACAAGGAGATTCCCGGATACGCCCAAATCAGGAAGATCGAGTTCCTGCCAGAGGATTTCGAGAGGACTCCCAAACGCTCGATCAAGAGATATTTATACCAAAGAAGCGGAAAGTGATGGAGAAATTCGACAACAGATACCTTGAAATGGCAGGAATATGGGCCAAGAACTCATATTGCAAGAGACGTCAGGTCGGCGCCTTGATAGTCAAGGACAAGATGATCATATCCGACGGGTACAACGGCACCCCTTCCGGGTTCGAGAACATCTGCGAGGACGAGAACGGGGTGACGAAGCCCTATGTGCTTCACGCGGAGGCCAACGCTATCACCAAGGTGGCCAAATCCGGCAACAGCAGCCAGGGGGCCACTCTGTACGTGACAGCCTCCCCTTGCCTTGAGTGCTCGAAACTCATCATCCAATCAGGGATAAAGAGGGTTGTTTACAAAGACGAGTACCGCTTGACAGACGGAGTGGACCTGCTTCGCAGGGCCGGTATCGAGGTTGAGAAGATAGATTGAAGATGAAGAGGATATCCCCCGTCCTGATCGCGGTCCTGGGAATAGTGGTCGGCGCCCTGACTGTCACCACCATCAGCGCATACCGCGCCCGGAAGCACATGTACAATGTCCAGTTCGGGCAGTGGCGAAAGCTGAACCTCATCCTGGACCAGATTGACAAGAACTATGTGGACACCGTCGATGACGAGGGTGTGACCGAGGCCGCTATCGTGGCGGCCCTTGCGAAGCTTGATCCCCACTCGGTCTATATGCCGCCGGTGGAATTGAAGGACGCCGAGACTGACCTCGCGGGCAATTTCGACGGTATCGGAATCCAATTCAACGTCCCGGACGACACCGCCACAGTCATCGAGGTGATTCCCGGAGGCCCCTCCGAGAAAGCGGGTCTCCAGCAAGGTGACAGGATCCTGAAGGTGGATGACAAGGTCATTGCCGGAGTCGGGTTCCCGCAGGACAGCATGGTGCGCAGAATGAAAGGCCCGGCCGGGTCCAAGGTGAAGATCACCGTCGGGCGAGGCAAGGAGACCATCCCTTTCGACATCATCAGGGGTAAGATTCCTGTCCACTGCGTGGACGCCTCTTTCATGGCCAACGACACCACGGGCTACATCAAGCTATCGAAATTCTCCAAAAACACCTACAGCGAGGTCAGCGTGGCCGCCGCCAAGCTTCTCGCCCAAGGGATGAGGAAGCTCATCCTCGACCTCAGGGACAACACCGGAGGCTATTTCGACCAGGCGCTGCTCTTGAGCAACCTTTTCCTTGAGAAAGGGGACGAGATTGTGTACATGCAGGGTCTCCACCGCCAGAAAGAGGATTATAAGGCCGACGGGAAAGGCATCCTCAAAGACGTCTCCCTCGCCATCCTGATCAACGAGTCGACCGCCTCCTCCAGCGAGATCGTCGCGGGAGCCATTCAGGACAACGACAGGGGAACTATCATCGGAAGACGCTCTTTCGGCAAGGGCCTTGTCCAGGAACCCATCTATTTCAGCGACGGCTCAGGAGTAAGGCTCACCGTGGCTAGATTCTACACTCCCTCGGGGAGGTGCATCCAGAAGCCGTATTCCGACGACTACCGTTACGACATCTACAAGCGGTACTCGGGCGGCGAGATGTACGAGGCAGACAGCATCAAGGTCGATTCCACCGCGGCTTACAAGACAGTCGGAGGACGTGTGGTCTATGGCGGCGGCGGTATAATCCCGGACATATTCGTCCCGGTTGACACCACCCGGGCGACAGGTTTCTTCATCGCTTGTAACAAGAAAGCCACCCAGACAAGGTTCTCCTCGGCCATGTTCGACCGGTACAAAGGGACGATCTCCGGCATCGACGATTTCGAGGAACTGAACAAAGCCCTTGACGACATGGATATTCCCGCGAAGTTCAGGGAATACGCCTCGAGGGTGGACGGGATAACATGCGACCCGGCGGAATGGAAGGAGACAGAGGAATATCTCGTCCCGCAACTGAGGGCCCTTATCGGCAGATATTCAAAACTCGGCGAGGACGCTTTCTACAAGATGTATCTCGGGGTGGACACCACCATCCGGAAAGCTATTGAATCGGAATAACATACATTTTCACATCCTCGGCGCTGATCGGGTTGCCTCCGAAGATGAGCAGGCGCTCCACGACATTGCCGAGCTCCCTGATATTCCCGGGCCACGACTTCTCCTGAAGGAGTTTGATGGCCTCCGGTGAGAACGGCCTGGCAAGCAGGCCTTTCTCCACGCTGAGCTGCTCCACGAAATAATCCACAAGAAGAGGGATGTCATCCTTCCTCTCGTCCAAGGATGGTACCTTGATGACAATGACGCTCAGACGGTAATACAGATCCTCCCTGAAAGTCCCCTTCTCAATCTCCTTGCGAAGATCCTTGTTGGTGGCGGCGACAACCCTGACATCCACGACGATATCCTTGTCGCTTCCTACCCTGGAGAGTTTCTTCTCCTGAAGGACCCGGAGTACCTTGGCCTGAGCCGCGAGGCTCATGTCACCGATCTCGTCGAGGAAAAGGGTTCCTCCGTCGGCTTGCTCGAACTTGCCTTTGTGCTGCTTGATAGCGGAGGTGAAAGACCCCTTCTCATGGCCGAAAAGCTCGCTCTCTATGAGCTCGGAGGGGATGGCGGCGCAGTTCACCTCGATGTAAGGCATAGCGCTCCTGGCGCTCTGCTCGTAGAGGCTCCTTGCCACCAGTTCCTTTCCCGAGCCGTTGGGACCCATTATCAGGACCCTAGAGTCGGTGGGGGCGACCTTGGAGATCATCTCCCGGATGTGGCGGATCGGCTCCGACTCGCCTATCATTTTCTGGCCATAGACCTTCTTCTTGAGCTGGCGGTTCTCCTTGACAATGACAGCCTTGTCCGAGGCGTTTTTGATGGTAATGAGTATTCTGTTGAGGTCCAACGGTTTCTGGATAAAATCAAAGGCTCCTTTCTTGATGCACTCGACAGCGGTGTCGATGTCCCCGTGGCCGGAGATCATCACGATCGCCGAGTCCACCCCGTCGGCCACGAGTTTCTCCAGGACCTCGGTCCCGTCCATCCCGGGCATCTTGATGTCACAGAAAATCACATCGAAACGGTCCTTGTCCACCTTTGCGAGAGCGGAGGGGCCGTCCTCGGCGGTCTCCACCTCATATCCCTCGTCGCCAAGGATCTCACCCAGGGAGTTCCTGATGGCCCTTTCGTCATCCACTATCAGAATCTTCATCTCGGATTGTCTTTTTTACACTACTTCTTTACGCGAATATCGGATAATTTTCTCGGAATTTTGATATTTTTGTCAATATGAACATACCCGACATCATCATAGCCATAGACGGCTATTCATCCACCGGCAAGAGCACTCTTGCCAAGCTTATAGCGGAAGAGTATTCCTTCCTGTATCTCGACTCCGGCGCCATGTACCGGGGTGTCACCTTGAACGCCCTCGAGAACGGGATCATTGATTCCGAGGGGAAAATCGACGAGGACCGTCTCAAAGAATCCTTGAAAACCCTGGACCTGGATTTCCGGGTGGACGGGACATATATCGGCGACCGGAGAGTGGAACATGATATACGCACTCTGGAGGTCTCCAGCCATGTCAGTCCCGTCTCGGCCATCCCTTTTGTCAGGGCCTTCGTTGACGAGCGCCTGCACGCCTTCGGCCTGAGGAAAAGGGTCGTGATGGACGGGCGCGACATCGGGACCACGGTATTCCCCGAGGCCGAGATCAAGATATTCATGGTAGCAAGGCCCGAGGTCAGGGCACAAAGGCGTTTCGACGAGATGGAGGCCAAGGGGCAGAACCCCGTCATGGAGGACGTGATGAAGAATCTTATGGAACGGGACTATATCGATTCCCACCGCGAGGTCTCCCCTCTTTCCAGGGCCGCCGACGCTTATGTGCTCGACAACTCGGATATGACACTTCACGAGGAGACCGTCTGGTTCCAGGGACTGACCCAGGGCAAGTTCGGGATTCTTGAATAATGGCTCTCAAAGTCGAGATAGACAAACGGTCAGGCTTCTGCGGAGGTGTTATCAGGGCCATCAGCGAGGCCGAGCGGTTCCTGGACGGGAATCCGGGGAAAAAGCTGTACTCTCTCGGAGCTATAGTGCACAACGAGGCCGAGCTGGAAAGGCTCGGGGCCAAGGGGCTCGTGACCATCAGCCACGATGATGTCCGATCCATCCCTTCCCCTGAGAATGAGACACTTCTGATCCGCGCCCACGGCGAGCCTCCCCAGACTTACGAGCTTGCCCGCGAGGCCGGCGTGAACGTCATAGACTGCACCTGCCCCGTGGTTTTGAAACTCCAACGCGACATCCGCGAGGCATACACTTCGTTGATGAAAGGCACTTCCGGCGGCTGCCGTCTGGCTCTGGCAGTCCGGACTCCTCGCTCCGCTCGGCCCCTCCCAACTCTCGGAGAGATCGTGAAAACAAGTTTCCCCTCTCTCTCCATCGAGCCGGGCCCCTCCCTCTTACGAGCCGAGGGTGGCTACGGTCCGTCCATGCCAGACCTGACGGCATTCCGCTCGGTCGCCGTATCGCCGGATACCACTACAGGGCAGATCATCATTTTCGGGAAGGTGGGGCACGCGGAGGTGCTGGGGCTGCTTGGGCAGGTCGGCGGAGACGCTGTCGTGATCGAGAATATGAGAATGCTCCTTGACGCGTTGGAAGAGGGACGGATACGGGTTGACTCGCCTCTGGAGATATTCTCCCAGACTACTAAGAGCCCCGTGGAATATTCGGAGATCTGCAAGGTCCTTTCGGAGCGGGCCAAGGCGGGACTAAAGGTCCACCAAACCATCTGCTCGCAAGTCGCCTCCCGCCACGAGGAGCTCTCCAGGTTCGCGGAGACCCACGACGTGATCGTCTTCGTGTCGGGAGTCTCCAGCTCGAACGGGAAAGTACTGTTCGACCTTTGCCTCTCAAGAAATCCCCGGTCTCACCACATCTCCTCGCCGGCGGAGATCGACCCGTCTTGGTTCCGGCCAGACGAGACTGTCGGGGTCTGCGGGGCCACATCCACCCCCCGCTGGCTCTTGGAGGAGGTCGCCAACATTATTTGCATGAAAAGCGGCAATTAGTTAAATTCGCGATATAGGATTGTTTCGGTTATTAATTCATAAAGTATATGGCAACAACCGCAGACTTTAAGAACGGACTGTTCATCAGCTACAATGGCAAGCCTTGCCAAGTGGTTTATTTCCAGCATGTCAAACCCGGGAAGGGTCCCGCTTTCGTCAAGACGAAGCTTCGCAACCTCGAGAACGGGAGAATCCTGGAGAACACTTTCACCGCCGGCATGAAGATCGATGTCATCACTGTCGAGAGACGCCCGTACCAGTTCCTTTATTCAGACGAGGAGGGCTTCAACTTCATGCATGAGGAGACCTACGAGCAGATTCACCTTCCCCACGACGTGGTGGAGAACGCCGACCTCATGAAGGAGGGCCAGCATGTCGAGATGATGTTCGTTCTGGAGCCCGAGGAGAGATGCCTCACCTGCGAGCTCCCCACCTATGTCGAGCTTGAGGTCACCTACGCCGAGCCGGCCGTGAAGGGCAACACAGCCTCCACGAACGCCCTCAAGGAGGTCACCCTCGAGACCGGAGCCAAGGTGATGGTCCCCCTCTTCATCAACCAAGGAGAGAAGATTTCCGTCAACACCTCCGACCGCAGCTACGGCCAAAGGGTCTGATGATTCAGCGGACCGGGAGCGGCGGTGACGCCGACGACCATTTACCCGGATAGGGAGCGGATCTTCGGGATCTGGCGGATCAGGAGCGGCGGTGACGCCGACGACCATTTACCCGGATAGGGCGCGAAGCGTCGGGAGACGGCGTCACCGCCGCTCCGATGACAAACATCCAAGACGAGACGACATCAAAACGGACACCTTCGGGCTGTCCGTTTTGCTTTACATAAAATAATGTTAAATTTGTATGTTATGTCAGACTATATCGTATCAGCCAGAAAATACCGCCCGGATTCCTTCGAGACCTTGATCGGGCAGGACACGATAGCCCAGACCCTGAAGAACTCCATCATCAGGGGCACATTGGCGCACGCGTACCTTTTCTGTGGCCCGAGGGGCGTCGGCAAGACGACGACAGCAAGGATATTCGCGAAGGCCATCAACTGCTCCAATCCCTCCAAGGAAATGGAGCCCTGCGGCGAGTGCGAGTCATGCGTGTCCTTCCAGGAAGGCAGGTCTTACTGTATCCACGAGCTGGACGCCGCCTCCAACAACGGTGTGGATGACATAAAGAACCTTATGGACCAGGTACAGATCCCGCCTCAAGTCGGTAAGTACAGCGTCTATATCATAGACGAGGTCCATATGTTGTCCACCGCGGCTTTCAACGCCTTCCTCAAAACCCTTGAGGAACCGCCGGCGCACGCGATATTCATTCTGGCCACGACCGAAAAACACAAAATTCTTCCTACTATTCTGTCACGCTGCCAGACATTCGATTTCAATAGGATCTCGGTGGCCGACATGGTATTGAACCTCAGGAATATAGCGACCAAAGAGAACGTAAAGATCGATGACGAGTCATTGCACGTGATCGCCAGAAAAGCCGACGGGGCGATGCGTGACGCGCTCACGATTTTCGACCAGACGGTGGCGTTCTGCGGGACAGACATCAAATACGACGATGTGATCCGCAACCTCGGGGTCCTTGATTATGATTATTCATTCAACCTGGTGGATCACTTCCTCGCCGGAGATTATGGCAAAGCCCTTCTAGACTTCGACGAGATCCTGTCCAAGGGGTTCAACGCCCTTCACTTCTGCGCCGCCTTGAGCTCCCATCTGAGGGATCTCCTTGTCACGAGGAACGGAGGGCTGGACTCTTTGCTGGAGCTGCCGGAGTCTCTGAAGAAGAGATATGTCGAGCAGGCCTCGAGATGCTCCCTCAGATTCCTGTACGACGCGCTCGGGGTCACCACGGCCTGCGAGGCGGGGTACAAGACCGCTGTCAACCCGAGACTCCACATAGAGTTCGCCCTGATGAGGCTCAGCTTCCTGGCCAAAGCGCCCGCCGCGGAACCCACTGCCTCAGGGGTCCAGAGGAGCGTGGCACAAGAGGACCGTGCCACCATCGACACCGTAAGAGGAATTGGTGGCGACGAGCGAAGTGAGGCGTCATCAGCGCAAAACTCCTCTGGACCGACAGCCGGCCCCGCGGCTCCGAGAGAGAGACGCAAACCAGCCAAGACCGGCTCCGCGTTATCGCTGAACGCCATTCTCGAGGAGGAGACCGGGAAGAAGGAAGAGAAGAAAGCCCAGACCGTCTCGGACAGCCTCCCTGACGACGAGGTCATCCTGAAGGAGTGGGAGTCGATTCCCGCGGAGTTCGAGGCCATGGGCCAGACACGTCTCGCCAACACCCTCAAGAACGCTTCCGTCGAGATAGGGACCGGGGATGGTATTAAGGTATTGACTTTCAAAGTCAGCAACGAGTCCCAGAGAAAATGGATCCAAGACAACAGACTCCTGTCTCTGGAAGGGAATTTGCAGAAAAAAGCCGGAGCCTCCAGGATCCGTCTCGAGGTGGGCGTGATCCCTATGGAGGAGAAGGAAGTCCAGCCATACACCGACCAGGAGAAAGCCACCGCCCTGATGGGCAAGAACGAGGAGGTGCAGGGTTTGGTCAAGGACTTCGGGCTGGAGACAAAATAAACCGCGATAAAAATGAAACTTCACTGCGAGAATCTTGTCAAGAAATACGGGATCAGGACGGTTGTCAAGGGAGTCTCTATGGAAATCAACCAGGGTGAGATCGTCGGCTTCCTCGGCCCCAACGGCGCCGGAAAGACAACCAGCTTCTATATGATCACCGGACAGATTGTGCCCAACGGTGGAAGGGTGTATCTTGACGACGAGGATATCACTGAGCTTCCGATGTACATGAGGGCTAAGAAAGGGATCGGTTACCTGCCCCAGGAGGCCTCTGTGTTCCGCAAGATGTCAGTTGAGGACAACATCATGTCCGTGATGGAGATGTCGGACATGGGCAAGGAGGAAAGGAGGGAAAGGCTCGAGAGCCTAATAAGCGAGTTCAACCTCTCGAAAGTCCGCAAGAGTCTCGGCATCCAGCTCTCCGGAGGCGAGAGGCGCCGCTGCGAGATCGCCAGGGCGCTGGCCATCGACCCGAAGTTCATCCTTCTTGACGAGCCCTTCGCCGGAGTCGATCCCATCGCCGTGGAGGACATCCAGTTCATCATAGCCAAACTCAAATACAAGGACATCGGTGTGATCATCACGGACCACAACGTGGGTGAGACCCTAGCCATAACCGACAGGGCATACCTCCTCTACGAAGGGTCGATCCTTCAGCAAGGCACACCCGAGTCGCTCGCCGCCGACGAGGATGTGCGCGTGAAATATCTCGGATCCGGCTTTGTCCTCAAAAAGTCCGTCTCCGTGGAGCGGGCCAGGGCGGAGCATGAGAATTCTTAATCTTCGTGAACATGAAAAGAGCTTTTATCACAATCATTCTGGCTTTCCTCGCCGTGACGACACTTTCAACGGACGTCCTCGGCCAGGCCCAGATATACACCAGGAAAGAGAAACTCAAGGACATCACCGCCAAGACTTTGAAAGTGGTGATGACAGGGGAAGACGCCATGGACGAGTCTCTCAAGCAGAGCGTGGCGATGGCATGGACCTTGTCGCCTTACGAGTTCTGCTCCAACGAGGAGTTCGGGAAGATCAAGGGAAGCGACAAGTACTATTTCCTCCTCGTCGTCAAAGGGCGGCAGCGCAAGGAGTCAGAGCCCGGCATCGACCTGTTGACAATAGTCAAGGGAGGAGCCGGCGCCGACAAGTCGATAGATGACATGCTGGAGGTGGTGTCTTTCCCTCTCCGGGCCGCCGTGGATCCTTCGGGCAGGGAGTTCACTCTCCTGCCGGCGTTCCTGGCCATCATGCAGGACCACGCCAAGAACCTCATCGAGTCGGAGGTCAAAGCGTATTCCGCTATCGGCGCGAAAGATTCCAAGAAACTGCGCATGAAGCAGATATACTTTAACGAGGATGATTTCGCCCCGCAAGTGGATGAAAAGCTCATCGAGTCCCTCGACGAGGATGTATTCATCAAGGACGAGGAGGATGTCGATGACGTTTTCTCTAATGGAGTGTTCAACGCTGTTGTGAGTTATGTGGTGGCACCTTCCGAGCCTGTGAGCGGGTCGGTCTGCTACAAGATGCTGATCGGCGCCGATGACCACAGGCTCTACTGGTACAAGAAACACACGATTTCCCCGAGACTTGGCGCCGGTTTCCTTGAGAGCGATTTGAGATCGATTAAACTATTGAGGAAATAATGCTTGTCGGCAAGGCTCCGAGCGGTTTGGGATACGCTGTCAAAAGGAGCGGGCGGTCTGTCGGGTATTGCTCCCTGACCATCAAATGCGGGACCCGCGATGAGGATGGTTTCCACAGCGGGATAGCCCATTTCGCCGAACACACCATATTCAAGGGCACCGCGCGAAAGAGCGCCCGGGTGATCAACAGTTATCTGGACCGCCTCGGAGGAGACCTGAACGCTTTCACCACTAAGGAGGAGATTGTCCTTCAGGCCACTGTCCTGAAAGAGGATCTCGGCAAGGCCGCCGGACTCCTTCTGGAACTGGCCACGAGTCCCGCTTTCCCGGAAGATGACATCGAGATCGAGAAAGGTGTGGTCATCGACGAGATCGGCTCATATAAAGATTCCCCTTCGGAAGAGGTCTATGACAAGTTTGAGGAGACACTTTTGGCCGGCCATCCTCTCGCCAGACCTATCCTGGGGACGACCGCCAGTGTCAGGAAGATAACCCGTCAGGAACTGATCCGCTTCAGGGATAAGAGATTCACTCCTGGGAATATGGCGCTTTCCATCGTCGCCGACATCGACGAGAGAAAGCTCGAGCGGGAGGTGCTCCGCCTGTCAGAGAAAGTGTTCGACGGGTCATGGGCGGAATCGGCCGAGAGGATACTTCAACCGGTGGACGGCCCGGCCGTGTTCAACAAGAGAGTGGACAAGAGGAACCATGAGGTGAACGCTGTCATCGGCGGCCTCGCCCCGTCGCTTTACGACAAGGAGGAGCGCTTCACGGCGATTCTCCTGGCCAATATCCTGGGCGGACCGGCGTCCAACTCCAAACTGAACGACCTGCTTAGGGAGAGGAACGGATGGGTCTATGGGGTCGAGACTTCCTATACCCAATACTCCGACACCGGTGTGATGGCCATCACACTCGGATGCGACCGTTCCAACCTTGACAAGTGCCTGAAAGGAGTGGAGAAGGTGCTCAGGAAGATGCAGGACGACCCTCTCTCCGACTCGGCGCTCAAAGCGTCGAAGAAGCAGCTCCTCGGGCAGTTGGCGATCAGTTCCGATAACGGTGAGACCCAGTGCCTCTCCATGGGGAAGAGCCTTGTTTCATTCGGGGCGGTGGCCTCCGAGGAGAGCAACCGGGCTGCCATAGAGGCTGTCACCGCGGAGAGGATCCGTGACGCCGCGAGGAAGATTTTCGGCCCCGGAACCTTGTCCTCTTTGATATTC
This sequence comes from uncultured Bacteroidia bacterium, assembly GCA_902797035.1. Classification (GTDB taxonomy): domain Bacteria; phylum Bacteroidota; class Bacteroidia; order Bacteroidales; family UBA932; genus Cryptobacteroides. The sequence continues at coordinate 17,788 of CADBRH010000079.1, forward strand.
CTGTGATTATCGCTATATTACCGATATGAGAAAGTATTCACTTCTGATAGTCGCTTCCGCCCTCGTCGCTTGCGCGAGAGTGGCCGCCCCCGAGCCTTACGGCGCGATCCCCTCTCCACAGCAGGTAGAGTGGCAGAAAATGGAGATGAACATGTTCGCCCATTTCGGCCCCAACACATTCACCGGGATGGAATGGGGGCTAGGCACCGAGGCCGAGGATATCTTCAATCCCACTGACCTCGATTGCGGCCAGTGGGCCTCAATAGCCAAGGCCGCGGGTTTCAAGGGTATTATCATCACAGGAAAGCACCACGACGGTTTCTGCCTTTGGCCCAACCCTGTCAGCACCCACACCGTGGCGAGAAGCCCTTGGAAAAACGGTAAAGGAGATGTCCTGAAAGAGTTGTCCGATGCCTGCGCCGCTGAAGGGCTGAAGTTCGGGGTATATATCTCCCCCTGGGACCGCAACGACCCTCACTACGGGACTCCTGAATACAACGACGTTTACGTCGAGACCTTGAAGAGTGTCCACGACGGTACTTACGGCGAGATTTTCGAGCAGTGGTTCGACGGGGCCAACGGGGAGGGTCCGAACGGGAAAAAACAGGTATATGACTGGCCCCGCTTCCACGAGACGGTCCTTAGCCTGCAGCCAAAAGCTATCATGTTCAGCGATGTCGGTCCCGGTTGCCGCTGGGTCGGCAACGAGAGCGGCGTGGCCGGCAGGACCAACTGGAGCTCCTTGAACACCAAAGGGTTCACTCCAGGAGCCGGATCCCCTCCCACGGACACCCTCAACCAAGGCAACGTCCACGGCGACACTTGGCATCCGGCCGAGACCGATGTGTCCATCCGTCCGGGTTGGTTCTGGAGGGAAAGTGAGAACTCTAAGGTGAAGTCGCTTGAGAAACTCCTTAGCATCTATTACACCAGCGTGGGGCGCAACTCCCTCCTGCTCCTGAATGTTCCTCCGGACAATAGGGGAAGGATTCATCCCGCCGACTCGGCAAGGCTGATCGAGTTCAAGGCGGCTCTCGACGAGATATTCTCGGAGAACCTGGCGCTCGGCGCCAAGGTGACGGCCTCGAATGTCAGGGGACGCGCCTTCAAGCCCTCCAACATCCTCGACGGGAACCACGACACCTATTGGGCGACCGAGGACGGCGTCAACGAGGCTTACGTGACTTTCGACCTTAAAGGGGTGAAGACATTCAACCGCGTGATGGTCCAGGAATATATCCCTCTGGGTCAAAGAGTCAGCTCTTTCACTATCGAGGCGGAAGGTGTTGACGGAGTATGGGAAGAGATCGCCAGGGAGACCACCATAGGTTACAAGAGAATAGTCCCCACCGAGAAGATCACAGCCTCGAAGGTTAGGGTCAACATCACAGGCTCCTACGCCCCTCCCGTCATCAACGGCTTCGGGCTTTATCTGGACAACATCTCCGGATATAATGAAGAATAATTGTCATTCTGAATTAATTAATTAATTAATACCATGAGAATCAAGAGTTTCCTTCTATTGTCGCTTCTACTGGCCGCGGCGGCGTGCTCTTCTGACAAGACCGCAGGACCCATCAAGGTCGATGTTCCGGCCAGACCGGCCGGCCAGGAGAATGTCATCGGTCTGACGGTCCCGGCCATTGACACTGTCCGTGTGGGATTCGTGGGACTCGGGATGAGAGGTTCGAGCGCCATCCCTAGGTTCACTTATATTCCCGGTGTCAAGATCGTCGCGCTCTGCGACGTTGTCCCCGAGAATGTGGAGCGGTCTCAGAAGACCCTCGAGAGCAGGGGATTTCCCAGGGCGGCCGAGTATTCGGGAGACACAGAGGTCTATAAAAAACTCTGCGAGAGGGACGATATAGATCTCGTCTACATTTGCACCGACTGGGTTCACCATGTCCCCGTGGCGCTCTATGCCATGGAGCATGGCAAAAATGTGGCCTGCGAGGTCCCGATGGCCACTAATCTCGAGGAGATCTGGGCCCTGATTAACACTTCAGAGAGGACCCGCAAGCACTGCATGATGCTGGAGAACTGCTGCTACGACTTTTATGAGCTTTCCTGCCTCTCGATGGCTCAGGCCGGTCTCTTCGGCGAGATCCTTCACGCCGAGGGCTCCTATCTCCACAACCTTGATCCTTTCTGGGATGAATACTGGAACAACTGGAGGCTTGACTTCAACCAGAAGCACAAGGGCGACGTCTATCCGACCCACGGTCTGGGTCCTCTTTGCCAGGTTCTGAACATCCACAGGGGCGACCGCTTCAAGACTCTCGTGGCTATGGAGACTAAGGCTGTCAACGGTCCACGCGCCGTGGAGAAGAGAACAGGACAGAAACCCGAGGACTTCCAGAACGGGGACGAGACCTCCACCATGATCCTGACCGAGAACGGCAAGACCATCCTGATTGAGCATGACGTGATGACTCCGAGGCCTTACAGCCGTATGTACCAGCTGGTCGGCACCGAGGGCTACGCGGGCAAGTATCCTGTCCAGCAAATCTGCCTGAGAGGTGACAAATTCGTGGAGAACCCGAGCATAGAGGACTTCAACACCGAGAAGCAGCTGTCCAAGGACGAGATAGCCGAGTTCCAGGAGAAATACCGTAACCCGATCCTGACTCCGGAGCTTGAGGATTTGGCCAAGGAGGTCGGCGGCCATGGCGGAATGGACTTCATCATGGACTACCGCCTGATTTACTGTCTGCGCAACGGCCTGCCTCTCGACATGGACGTCTATGACATGGCCGAATGGTGCTGTCTCGCCGAGCTTGGCTCCATCTCGATCAAGAACGGCAACATGCCAGTCGAGGTGCCCGACTTCACCCGCGGCGCCTGGAATCAGGTCAACGGCTTCTCCTACGCCTTCGCGAAGTAGCGACGCTGCTTCTCATCGTCGTGACCTGTGCTTAGCCGGTCGCATGCCGTGTTACGCGACTAATTAGTAATAAGCCATTTACTTAATCAGAGGGTCTCTAAATCGACACCCTCTGATTTCATTATTCATTAAATATCAGTTGTTTCCATAACACGCATCGTGTTTCGCCCAGGAATAGGATGCCACCAACAGTAGGGGAGTGACGTCCTAGCGGACGTGTCCACAGCCGAAGGTGTTTGAAAGTCGGCATCAGCCGACCGGCCGGGGCGGGACTTTGCGGCAGCAAAGTCGTGGAGCCGGAAAGGCCGCAAGGGGTTTGGGGGCGGCTTAGCCCCCTATAAAGAAAGTGTATGTCCGGTGTCTTTGAGGGGGAGGATGACGGGATGGCTGAAGCCGGAGTTGGGCTGGTGGAAGACGAGGTTGAGATTGCCGTCGAAGTCTTTGAAAAGCATGGAATGGCCACCGTCCTCAGTGAATATGGGCTCGTCGTCGCAGGTCCAGGGGCCGGCCAGTTTGCCGGAGGCCGAGCGGGCAAGGGCGACGCAGTATTTATCCCTGAACGAGGACCAGAGCATCAGAAGGTCACCACCGCCGGTCTTGTAGAGGAACGGGCCGTCAGACACATAGGATTTACGCCTCGCTCCGTCCGGATCAGTCCAATAGGACCCGCCGGTCGCCCACTTGCCGTCAGAAGCTTTGAAGAGGAGGACAGGCTTCCCGGCGGCTTCCGAGAGGTCATCCTTCAGTGGCATGACCTCGTAAGTCCCGTCAACAACCTGGACCCACTCATGGCAGAACACCATGTATGGGACACCATCCTCGACCCAAAGAGTGCCGTCCAAAGCCATATAGTCCTTGGGAGTCGTCAGTTCTTTCCCGAGCGGGAGGAAAGGTCCGGCCGGACTGTCGGCCCGGAAGATTTGCGTTCCCCTGTACGTGAAAGCCGGCCATCCCTCAACATCCTCAGCCCACTTTCGGTCAGAGTTAAGAGTGGCGAAAAGATACCATTTGCCTTTATACTCATGAACTTCCGGCGCCCAGACAGTGCCGGTGATGAAATTGTCGGCCGGAACGGTAAACACCCTCTCCGGTCCGCTCCACACCTTCAGGTCCTTGCTTTTGAACACCTCGACACCACCAAGCCCCTCGGCGGTCGTGGAGCTGCGGTAGAGGTAATATGTCTTTGTCGCCTTGTCGGCCACAATGAAGGGGTCCCTGCAATAGATGCTGTCCAGTTGAAGGGTATCGCCACTCTCTCTCACTCGTTTGTCTTTGCATCCGAATAACGACAAGGAGATCAGGAATGAAATGATGAAAATGTTGATTCTCATGTGAAAAGGTTTAATACAGATCCTTCGCTTCGCTCAGGATGACAGGGTCACTCAGGATGACAAGGGTCGGTCAGAATGATAGGTTAACTTCGGTGAAGGAGCCGAGGGCGAGGTATTTCTCGTAAAGCCCGGAATAGATCTTGGTCCTGGAAGGATCGGGAATATACTCCCGCGAGAAGCCGGAGCTCATCGCCCGGGAGGCTTCCTCTACAGTCTCATAGACCCCGGCGGCAGTGGCGGCGAACATCGCGGCGCCGAGGGCACAAGCCTGCATTGTCTTGCAGACCTTTATCGGCTTGCCAAGCACGTCACACATCGTCTGCATCACGAACGGGGATTTGAGAGCGATCCCGCCGATCCCGATCACCTCGTCAATTCTCACACCTTCCTCCGCGAAACGGTCGTGAATGGCCTTCGTTCCAAAGGCTGTGGCCTCGACAAGGGAACGGAATATCATAGGGGCGGTCGTGCCGAGAGTGAAGCCCGACACGGTCCCTTTCACTAGGGGGTTGGCATCAGGGGTACGGCGTCCGTTGACCCAATCGGTAGAGATCACTCGATCGCTCTCTGAGACCGGAATCTTCTCGGCCTCAGCTGTCAACAACGGAAGGATATTCCCGCAAGCCTCGTCCAAGGCGTCGCCCTCAAGGCCCGAAAGCTCCCTCAAAGGCCACTCCAGAACCCTTCGGAACATGGCGTAGACGTCACCGAAACTGGACTGGCCGGCCTCCAGGCCGATCATCCCCGGAATCACAGAACCGTCCACCTGGCCGCATATACCACGGATACATTTGTCTCCGATCTCCTCGTAGGGAGCCACCATCACATCGCAAGTGGAGGTACCGATCACACGGACCAGAGTATGAGGCTTGACCCCGGCGCCGACCGCTCCCATGTGACAGTCGAAAGCTCCCCCGGCCACGACGACATTGACACTCAAGCCAAGCCTGGCGGCCCATTCCGGGCAAAGATATCCGACCCTCTTGTCGGCGGTCTCAGTGTTGTCGAACAGACGGGAGCGCCAACCCGAGAGCAGAGGATCAATCCCCGCGAGGAACTCCTCGGGAGGGAGTCCTCCCCATTCAGCGCTCCACATCGACTTGTGACCCTGCGCGCAACGGCTCCTGACGATGTCCCTATGGTCGGCAACCCCGGTCAGTACAGCCGGAAGCCACTCGCAACACTCGACGATGGTACTGGCTTTGGTGGCTATGTCTGGAGAGTTCCTGAGAATATGCAAGGCCTTGGCCCAGAACCACTCCGGACTGTAAACGCCGCCCTCGTACATGGAATAATCAACAGCCGAGGCCTTGCAGGCCTGGTTGATCTCGGCGGCCTCCCGGATCGCCGAATGGTCTTTCCAGAGAACGAACATGGCGTCAGGATCATTGGAATACTCCGGACTCATGGCAAGAGGGGTTCCGGTCTCGTCGGCGAAGGCCGGGGTGGATCCGGTTGTGTCGAAGGCCAAGCCGACGACATTGGGGGCCACCTCGGGGGCGCACTTGGAAAGAGCGTCCCTCACCGTGAGCTCCAATACCTCGAGATAGTCCTTGGGGTGCTGACGCCACTGGTTAGCCTGAGGGTCGCAATACAGTCCCCTCGACCATCTGGGATAATTCCTCACACTGGAGGACAGGATCTCACCGGTCCCGGCGTTGACCACGAGCGCCCGAGCGGAGTCGGTGCCGTAGTCAAGTCCTATAACATATCTCGCCATATCGATCTTTTACTTTAAAGCCTTGCCGAGGAGGTAATATATCTCATTGATCCTAAGGTCCCTGCGAATCCCCTCAAGGGTAGTGTCAGCCCCGATGCGGATCATCTCGATGTCCGCTATCTCAGAGTAATCCTCCCAATACTCGGGAGTCAAGTCGTAGGAGAAGCAGGAGTGGTGGGTACCGCCGGCCATCATCCAGGCGGCGGCGCCGATCTCGAAGTTCGGCCTCGGGACCCATAGAGCGGAGGCCACAGGCAGCTTCGGGAGAGGCTTGGGCTTGATGCAGTCGACCTCGTTGACAACCAGACGGAAACGGCCTCCCATATCCACGATGGTGGCGGTCACCCCATAACCGGTCTTGCTGGTGAACACGAGACGCGCGGTCTTTGTCTTACGTACTCCAATCCCGAGGTGATGTACCTCCAGTTTTGGCTCGTCCGCGGCGATCAGAGGGCAGATCTCAAGCATGTGCGCCTGCAGGATAGCCGAGTTCTGGCCGTCGAGATCCAGGGTGTAGTCCTCAAGGAACGAGCAACCCTCAGGAAGGCCTCGGGTCATGAACCAGACAGTCCTGTAGAGAGCGGCGGATTTCCAGTCGCCCTCGGCCCCGAAGCCATAGCCCTCGGCCATAAGGCGTTGCGACGCCAGACCGGGAATCTGGTCGAATCCCCTGCAGGTCTCCTCCACGTTCACATCCCCGAGATCGTCGAAGTTGGTGGTGAATCCCTTGGCGTTCTTATCCTTAAGAATGGCCCTGAGGGTCAGCTCGGCCTTGGCGGAGTTCCAAATCTTCCGGTATGGTTCGGAGCCTTTATCCTCAAGTTCGGCCGAATGGCTATATTCCTTGAAATACTCGTCGCTGAGGGCGTCCACATCGGCGTCTGAAACCTTGTCGAAATAGGTCATCAGCTCACTGAAAGGCACATAATCGACATGGTACCCGAGTCTCATCTCAGCCTCTACCTTGTCGCCGTCTGTGACCGCGACGTTGTTCATCTGGTCCCCGAAACGGAGTATCCTCATGTCCTTTGAGTCCGCCCAGGCGGCGGCCACCCTCTCCCACACGGCGATGTGGCCTAGAGTCTCGGGATCCTTCCAGTAACCCACTACCGTCTTGTGGTTTTTGCGCATACGGGCGAGGATATGGGCGTATTCCCTGTCACCGTGGGCGCTCTGGTTAAGGTTCATGAAATCCATGTCCATCGTGTCCCACGGGATCGACTTGTTGTACTGGGTGTGGAGATGGAGCAGCGGCTTGTGAAGCGCCTGCAGCCCGTGGATCCACATCTTCGCCGGAGAGAACGTGTGCATCCAGGTGATAACCCCGACACAGCGAGAGTCGTTCTCGGCCCTGCTCATCACGTCCAGAACCTCTGACGAGGAGTTCGCGGTGCCTTTATAAACGACTTTGACCGGAAGGAGGCCGGAGGCGTTCATCCCGGCGACCATCTCGCTCGAGTGGCCGTCAACTTGTACCACGGCGTCGCCTCCGTAGAGCAGTTGCGCGCCGGTCACGAACCATACCTCAAGGTTTTGATATTCCTTAATCATTTTTCTTAGTGTTATTAATCTGACTTGTCTTCACCGTCCGGGCATTCGAGGGAATACTGGCCGTAGTAGGCGCCGGGGCCGTGTTTGCGGGAGAAGTGCTTCTCCACGAGATGTCCGCTCATCGAGGGACGCTCAGGCCATAGAGCTCCCCTGGGAGAGTTGAAAACGGAATGGATACCCATAGATAAGAAAGCCATCTTGGCCACCTCCTCCAGGACAACGGCGTTGTGAACGGCGTCGGCGGCGTCGGTTCCCCAGGTAAACGGGCCGTGGTTCTTGACAAGGACCGCCGGTGTGTCGTCGGGATCAATACTCTTGAACCGCTCCACAATGACGTTCCCTGTCTCTTTCTCATATTCCCCGAAAACCTCCGCCTTTCTCATAACCCGGGTGCAGGGGATGTCATTCCGGAAATAATCCGAGTGGGTCGTGCCGAGATTGGGAATATCTCTCCCGGCCTGGGCCCAGGCCGTGGCATAGGTTGAATGAGTGTGGACCACTCCCCCGATATTCGGGAATTCTTTATACAGAACAAGATGGGTGGCCGTGTCGGAAGAAGGTTTCCACTTCCCTTCAACAACTCTCCCTTCCAAATCCACGACAACCATGTCCCCGGGACTCATGTCCTTATAAGGAACACCGCTCGGTTTTATCACCACAAGTCCGCTCGGGCGGTCGATCGCGGAGGCGTTGCCCCAAGTGTACAAGACAAGCCCTCGGGCGACCAGATCCAGGTTGGCCTCGCTGACCTTGGCTTTCAATTCTTCCAACATGACTACCAGAAATAGATATAGAACGCTATGGTGACAGCCAGGATTATACAGGAATGGACGATGTCCCAAACGCCCCAGGAAGCCCTTGTGGCCGCCTTCTGCTCATCGGTGGCGGTACCGAAGCAAAGTCCCTCGACCTGCTCGTCGGAAGGTCTTGGGGTGAACAGCGTCACCACGAAAGCCAGGGCGACGCAGAAGAGGAACATCCACACGCAGAAAGCGTAGACATTCATCTCATTGAAAACGAAGGTGAAGGGGTTGTGGGCTGAAGGGTTGACTATCATCGTCACGAGTCGGGTCAGTCCAAGGACAAGGCCGGCCACCAAGGTCCACATTCCCGCCTTGGGAGAGGTTCTCTTCCAGCACACACCCAGCAGGAACACGGCCGCGATAGCCGGGGCGAGCAGGCTCTGGACACTCTGGATGTAGTTGTATAGGCTTTTGCCCATCCTCTGGATCACGAGAATCCACAGCACTCCAAGCACGACGACGATCACCGTGGCTATTCTACCTATCCTCACAAGTTTCTTCTCCGGGGTCTCGGGATGGCGGCGCTTATAGATGTCTATCGTGTAGAGCATCGCCGAAGAGTTATACAGCGAGGCCAACGAGCTCATCAGGGCCGCGAGGATGCCGCAGATCACCACTCCCTTCAGACCGACGGGCAGCAAGGTGTTGACCAGCATGGGAAAAGCCAGGTCGGGGTTGGCCAGGGTGCCGTCAGCCCGCAGGCCCAGAGCGGAGGCCAGGGCCTGACCGGTCGTGGAGTCAGGGGTCTTCGTCAAGGCGAAAGCTATCATGCCCGGAATAAGGAACAGGAACACAGGAAGAAGCTTCAGGTAGGCCCCGAATATGGTCCCCCTGCGGGCCTCTCTCTGGTCTTTGCCAGACAGGACCCGCTGGACGATGAACTGGTCCGTGCACCAGTACCAGAACCCGATGATAGCGGAGCCGAAGAGCGCCCCGTACCACGGGAACTCGGTGTCTTTGCCGGCCCTCATCAGAGTGGTCATCGAGTCGCCATATTCATTGACGGGCTGTGACCCGCAAATGTCCATCATGGCGTGCCACCCTCCGAGTTCCTTCAGGCCTATCCAAAGTATGACCAAGGAGCCTAAAAGGAGGATAGGGGTTTGCAGGACCGAGGTTTTCAGCACTGACTCCATGCCTCCGATCACGGTGTAAACCGCTGTGATAACGACCAGAGCAAGGGCGGCCACCCAGAAGTTGATTCCAAGCAAGGCGTTGAGCGCGAGGCCGCCTGCCATTACGGTCACGGAAACCTTTGTCAGCACGTAACTCGCCAGGGAGAGATAAGTCAATATCCCCCGACTCTCCTTGTTATAGCGTTTTTCCAGGAACTCCGGCATGGTGTAGACCATGCTTCGCTGGTAGAAAGGCACGAAGACCCATCCGAGGATGAGGATCATCCAGCCCTGAATCTCCCAGTGGGCCTGGGCCATACCTGCCGAGGCGCCAGTGCCGGCGAGGCCGATAAGGTGCTCCGAGCCGATATTCGAGGCGAAAATAGAGGCCCCTATCGCTATCCAGGTGGCGGCCCTGCCGCTAAGGAAATAGTCTCCGGAGGTCTCTTTCTTCTTTCTGAACACGTCCCAGACAATCCAGACCATCGCCGCGAAAAATACCGCGATGACAATCCAGTCCCAGGACTCCAGGGTTATCCGGTTCAGGTTCAGGTCCATGTCACCTCACCGAGAAAGCGAAGACGCAATGGGCCTTGTAAGTCTCGCCGGGTTTCAGCAGGGCGGACGGCCATTCAGGCTTGTTCGGGGTGTCGGGATATTTCTGTGTCTCAAGGCAGATGGCGTGGCGGAAGTCGTAAACCACGCCCTTCTTACCCGTCACGGTGCCATCCAGGAAGTTGCCGGCGTAAACCTGCACTCCGGGCTCATCGGTATACAGTTTAAGGTCGATACCGGTCTCGGGGCAGTACAGCTCGGCCGCGAGGACGGTGTCGTCTCCGGCGGTGTCCAGCACCCAGTTGTGGTCGTAGCCCTTGCCGTTGTGAAGCTGGTCGTAATCGGCCTCGATATCCTTGCCGACAAGTTTCGGCTCGCGGAAATCCATTGGAGTACCCTCGACAGGCGCGATCTCCCCGGTTGTCATGAAGGTATCATCCACCGGAGTGAAATTGGAGGCGTTGATGTACAGCTCGTCATCCTCGATACAGTGATTGGCCGGGTCGCCAGCCAGATTGAAATATGAGTGGTTGGTCATGTTAATGACCGTGGTCTTGTCGGTCGTGGCCTCGTAACGGATGTCGATGGCGTTCTCC
>CADBRH010000080.1 GCA_902797035.1 uncultured Bacteroidia bacterium
AACACATCAGAGTCGCCATAAGTGTCGTAGCCCGAAGTGATGACCTTCTCGCCAGGCTCCAAACCCTCCAGAACCTCATAATACTGAGGGTTCTGGCGGCCTATCCGGATCTCACGCTTGACGGCCTTGTTCCCGTCCTTGTTGACAACGTAGATCCACTTGCCGCCGGTCTTCTGGTAGAAGGTGCCTCGGGGGATGATGACGGCCTCCTCGGGTTGTCCGAGTTGGAGGTTAAGGTAATATGTCTGGCCGGAGCGGATGTTGTCAGGCTGCTCGCCGTCGAACTTGAAATCCGCCTTGAACTTGCCCTCCCGGACCTCCGGATAGACCTTCCTGATGACAGTCGAATAGGTCTCGCCCTGGCGCTCGAATGTGGCCTCCAGACCCGCCACGACACGGTCGATGTAATGCTCATCTATCTGGGCCTCAACCTTGTAGACCCCGACCGAGTTGATCTGACCGATTTTCGCCCCGCTGGCGACAGTCTGCCCGAGAACGACATCCAGAAGACCGAGTTCACCGTCGATGGGGGCCTTCACGATCAGGTTGTCCTTCCTGCGGCGGATCATCGTCATGTTGACCAGCATGTTCTCAAGACTCTCCTCCATCCTGTCTATCTGGGTTCCCCTGTACAGGCTGTCCTGGCGTGAGCGCTCCCTGATCAAAGCGTATTTCTTGATGGCGAGATCATAGTCCTCCTTGGCTTTGAGGTAGTCCTCCTTGGCGATCAGTTTGTCCTCGTAGAGGGCTTTCTGCTGCTCGTAGGCGCGTTGGAGGCGCTCGACCTGGGTCCCGTATTCTAGCTCATTCTGACGGACGTCCAGCTTTTGCTGCTCCATCTGGATCTGGGTGTTGCGGAGTATGTTCTCCTTCTCGGCGAGCTCTGCCTCGGAGTTCAGGATCTGAAGGTCCAGGTTGTCGTTCGAGAGTATGAGGATAGGGTCCCCGGCCTTGACAGTCGAGCCTTCCTCAATCAGGATGGACTGCACCATCCCGCCTTCCTGGGGGGAGAGTTGGATGGTCGTCATGGGCAGCACCCTGCCGCTTATCCTGATGTAGTCGTTGAACTCACCCTTGACGGCCTGGCTGACAGTCAAAGTGTCCTTGTCGACGCGCAGGGTCTTGGCGTTAGGCCTGGCGATCAGGTAGATGATGAATATCACCAGTAGGGCGCCGAGCCACCACGGTGTTGCTTTTCTCGTGAACGCCACACGCCATCCTGTCTTCTTCTCGATAATCTTATCCATAGTTTTACTGCTCAATATATTCTTCCCCATTATAATAACGGACCACCGCCCGCTTGATGAGATACTTGAACAAGGAACTCATCTCGTCGGCCTGGGCCTTAAGATAATTGTTAGTCGCCGTCTGGAACTCGAGTGACGAGATCAGACCTTGATCCAACTTCTTGAGATTCAGGTTATAAGCCTCTGATTGTACCTCCGACTTACGGACGGCCTGCTCGTAGGCGGCCGCCGATCCCTCACGGTCCTGGATAGCCCTGCGGACCTCAGACTCCACGTCCCGTCGTTTCTGGTCATATTCCGCCGTGGCCTTGGTGAGGGCGTTGCGCTGCTTGGCGATCCTTGACTGCTTCTGCATCTTGCCCCAGATAGGGAAGGAGACCGACATCTCAAGATACTCACCGCCGTTGTTCCTGAACTGGTCGCGGAACGGCTTTGACTGGCCTCCCTGGATTGTGTACAAGGATGTGCTCCATCCGGCGTATAGTCCAACCGAGGGCAGCAGCTGCCACTTTGTGGTGGAAAGTTGCCGCTTGGCGTTCAGCATGGTCCACTCGGCGATGTTGACACCGGGATTGTTGGCCAGGGCATATTCCACGATAGATTCCTCGCTTTCGCTCGGAATGACAGAACCCTTGCTATTGTCATCCTGAGCGAAAGCGAAGGATCTGACATCCGTGTCGATGACGAGCTCCTCGTCTTCCGGCCAGAACATCAGGTCGGAAAGAGTCATCAGTTGGTCCTTGTAAGAGTTCCTCACATTAATAAGGTCATATTTCCTGTCGGCCAGGTCAGCCTCCATCTGCACCACGTCAGCGTGACCCTTCTGCCCGAGTTCCTCCTGCCTTGAAGCCTTCTTCAGAGCCATTTCGGCAGCCCCGACCTGCTCCTCATAGACATCAGCCAAACGCTTGAAATACACCACGTTGTAGTACGCTTCCATGACAGCTAGGCAGATGTCGGCCTCGGCCTGTCTCTCTTGTGACTTGCTGATGGCGAGGCCGGTTTTCGAGATCTTGAGGTTGTTCACCGCCTGAAACCCGTTGAACAGGTCAAAGCCGGCGCTGACACTGTAACTGTTGTGGAAGGATGTCTGAGTGAAATAGGTGTTAGTCTCAGGGTCAATCGAGCGGCCGAAGTTGTAGTAGGCGTAAGTGCTGCTGTTAACGTTCGGGGTGAAAGCCTGTAGAATCGCGTCACGGCGGGCGATTCTGGCGTCGCCTGTCGCCGCCTGCTGGACGCGGAGCTTAGTCGAGTTGGAGATCGCATACTCCATGCAGTCACGCAAGGTCATGACCTTTGAAGGCTCCTGGGCCCGCGTTGGAACAGCGAGCCCGAGGGCCATCACGAAAACGATATGTAAATGTGTTCTCATCATTCGATATTTAATCACGCCCGCATAAGAAACACCCTCCGTGCCAAACTATTCAACTAATTGAATATTAAAAGATTGTGCTAAAAGAAAAAGTGTAAAGCGTTGTAAAGCGCTTTACACTTTTTACACTTTCTTTACACTCTTCCAGATATAACTATTGCCCTAACAATATCCGTAAAAAAATTACGGAAATCAATTATTTATTTGTATATTTGTAACAGAACACATAATACTTGTAATCATGCTCATCAAATTCGCTGTAAAAAATTTCAGAGGTTTTGCCGAAAAAATCGAATGGGACTTGTCTCATCCTAATAACTACGAATATAACAAATACGCCATCAAAAAGGGGATAATCAAGAATGGTATCATCTATGGACCTAATGGTTCTGGTAAATCTAATTTTGCTCTTGCGCTTTTCGATATTGAGAATCATCTATCTGCAAAATGGAAGAAGACTGACTATTATACAAATTTTGTATATACAGGAGCCCCCAATTCTCCTGTCGAGTTTGAGTATTACTTCAAGTTTGACGATGACATTGTTGAATATAGATACTCGAAGAATTCTCTAGGATTACTCTTGTCTGAATCACTATTTGTGAATCAAAACCAAGTCTTTAAAAAGGATGAAACATCCTTCGTAATAGATGAAAAACAATTCAAAATTGATGATACAATCAAAAAGAACTTTAAGCAGAATGTAAATAGCGTTTCTGTCATTAATTTCTTGACAGCATCCTTCCCTTTTTCACAGGATCATTACATTGTTAAATTAGTGCTTTTTGTGAATTCCATGCTGTGGTTCAAAAACTTAGACAGTCGTGAATTCATTGGCTTGGAAACTGCAAGTTTTAGCTTGGAAGAGTTTATTATTCAGAATCATTATGTTGATGACTTTAATGAGTTCTTGACCAAAGTTAGCGAACAGCATTTTAAGTTTGTCTCCCCAAAGGAAGGAGATAAAAATTTGTATTGTGAGATTGGAGGTAATACTATTCCATTCTTGTTAATTGCATCTACTGGAACACAAGCGCTTGAATTGCTCTATGTGTGGATAAAAAGGATGTCTGCTGCCTCGTTTGTCTTTATTGATGAATTCGACGCCTTCTATCATTTCAAACTGGCTTTTGAAGTGTGTAAGCAGTTGTTCAATCTAGATTGCCAGGTGTTCACGTCTTCCCACAATACGTATCTTATGACGAATGATCTACTTCGCCCGGATTGTAACTTTATTTTGCAGAACAATAAGATTAAGCCACTGCAGGCTTGTACAGATAAGGAACTTAGATTTGGCCATAACATTGAAAAACTTTTTAGAGGTGGAGCTTTTGAGGTATGATACTTTTTGTTTTTGAGGGTAAGGACGATAAGATTTATTTCGAGTCTATCAAACGACTTTTCTTCCCGGAGAAGTCGGATACCTTCGTGTGCACATACAATAGCAACATCTACTCGCTCTATACAAAGCTGAAAGAGCATGATGTCCTTCGTGGTATGTTGGAAGTAAACACGGTTTCTGTGTTTAAAGAAATCCTGTCTGAGAGAGGCGACGAGACTTTAAAGGATATTAGGGAAGATGAAGTCTCTGAAATCTATCTCTTCTTTGATTACGACTTCCAAGAGTCATCCAGGACACTCGAAGAAAACAATCGAAGGTTATCCGAAATGCTGGAATATTTTGCTGATGAGACAGAAAGCGGCAAGTTATATATCAATTATCCCATGGTGGAGTCCTTACGATATACAAAGGAACTCCCAGATGCCAACTATTGGAAATATACCGTGGCTCGCCAGAGATGCCAAGAGGAGAGTTTCAAACACCAAGTTCATGAATTCTCCTTCTACCGTGCCAATTTGGAGTATATCATCCCTGCCGTTAAGCCAGCAGACAATGAGGCCAGAATATTACTGAAAGCTGATACGGCAAGACAGAACTGGAGACATCTGATAACGATGAATCTTAGCAAGTCAAACTATGTATGTAACGGGAGGAACGAAATCCCTGAAGAGGCGGATAGTCAAAAGGCATTATTTGACAACCAGCTATCCAAATACGTTGAAACAGAAGAATGTAAAGTGGCGATTTTGAATGCTTTTCCAATCTTTTTGTTTGAGTATTTTGGAGGAAGAATCATAAATGCCAAATGATACCTAGTAGTATATAGAGAATATGGATAATAACATTAAAAAGGCTTTTATATCTTATGCTTGGGATAACGAAGAGCATAAAATGTGGGTATTAAAGTTTGCTTCTGACCTACGTCTACATGGTGTTGATGCGATACTTGATCAATGGGATGCGAGGTTTGGTAATGATCTTCCATTTTTTATGGAACAGGGGCTAACAACTTCTCATTTTGTTCTGTGTGTTTGCAGTGACAAATATGTGGAGAAGGCTAATGGAGGTATCGGAGGTGCAGGGTATGAAAAACGGATCTTAGCATCTGAATTGATGAGTGGATATGATAAAAAGTTTATATTCCCAGTAATAAAAGGGAATAGCCAAACTCGTAAACTTCCAACATTCTTGGCTGGTTTAAAATATGTTGATTTTGACAGGCGAAATTATTTCGATTGCTATCAAGAACTTCTTGAGCGTATTTACGACATAGATATTAAAAGGAAACCGGCATTAGGAAACAACCCTTTCGGATCAACAGCAATCTCTGAAGTAATAACGACAAAACTCAATTTAGAGAAAATAGCGTTTTATTCCCCCTTTTTGGAAGGAAAGGCATCGTTTGATTATAAAAGGAATAGTGGTGCTTTTATTATTGGAGTAGGTGATTATATGTTTAATACCTTGTGGAGTGAATGTGGGCAAAACTCCATTCACTGTTATAGAGATAATGAGTTTAGATTGGGATACAACCCGACATATAATAATTTTCCTTCTCCAAATGAATTTATCAATTTCGATTTTAGTTCTCGCGCAAAGTCAGTGAATGTTGGAGAGATTGTCCTGCTGGAAAACCGTAAACACAAATTTGCCGCACTTAAGATAACGAAAGTAAATGTAAGACGAGAAGACATTAATCATCTATTAGAATTCGAATATAAGATTTACAAAGATATTGATAATCTGAGCTATAGCTTTTAATAAAATGCACCTGATTATGGGCAAAACAGTAACAACCTACCTCATTGATGGAGATCCGAAAGGCACTCAGTATGTGTTCATCAGCAATAAGATTTGCCAGATGTATGTGATTCCCCGTTCTAATCTGTCAATCTTGAATGAGCGACAAGAATTGCATACTCCTGCGTTTTATATCTTGCTTGGAGAGGATGAGGCTACAAAGCCCAAGGCATATATCGGCGAAACGGAAAACTTCCGTGAACGTGTGAAGGACCATGATAGCAAGAAGTCCTTCTGGCAAAAAGCACTGCTATTTATCTCAAAGGATGCCGCAATGACAAAAGCAGATGTGCAATATCTAGAACATCGGGCTATCGCCGAAGCGAAGGCCTCAAACGCTTTTGTGCTGAACGAAAACAAGCAAACACCGAAGGCGCCAAATCTTCCAGAATACAGGAAGGACGATATGGAGGGCTTCTTTGAAGATGTGAAGTTCCTGACATCCTTCATCGGCTGTACAATCTTCGATGTTGTAAAACCTAAGAAAGAGCATATCTTTTTTACGAAAGGGAGGGGGAGTAACGCTAAGGGGTTCTATAATTCCAATGGCTTTACGGTCTTGAAAGGCAGTGTCATCGCCAATACATCTGTTCCGTCATTTACTTGGAAAGATAAGCGAGAGAAACTGATCAAGGAATACACCACTGTAATTGGTGATAGACTCGTGCTAGAATCCGACAAGACTTTTTCAAGCCCCAGCACAGCGGCAGACTTTTGCTTAGGTAGCAGTAATAACGGTTGGCTCGTTTGGAAGGACAAAAACAGCCAAACCTTGGATTCTGTCTATCGTAGGCAATTGGGATAGAAGCTATTTCCTAGCGGAACCCCAGCTCGAAGACCGTCTTCTCATTGTCGCTCCGGACCAGCTCGATGCTGCCGTTGTGGTTCCTCATGATCTGGCGGGAGATGCTGAGCCCGATGCCGGAACCTTCCTTCTTCGTTGTGTAGAATGGAATGAATATCTGTTCCTGGGCCGACTCGGGAATCGGCTCGCCGTCGTTGGCCACATCGATGATCACATCGTCCTCCTTGCCCATCCTCGCGGTGATCTCGACCTTCCTCGCCCCGGCCTGCAACGCGTTCTTTATGAGGTTGCTGAGAATCTGGGAGCTCTGGCCCTCGTCGGCGTAGATCATCAGGTCCGACTCCTCCGGCCGATACTCGCAGGTGGCTCCGAGGGAGGCCGACAACTCGCTGTTAAGGGACAGGACCTTGTCCATCAACTCCTTGAGATCCAATGCCTTCCGGATAGGCTTCGCCACACCGGAGAGTTGCCTGTAGGTCTGCACGAACCCGATCAGGTTCTTCGAAGAGTCTGAGATGGTCTCGAGTCCCGACTTGATGTCCAACTCGCTGTGGCCGTTCTCATCGACGGACTTCGCCATGGCATCGGACAGCGAGGCGATGGGGGAGACCGTGTTCATGATCTCGTGCGTCAGGACCCGGATGAGTTTTGTCCAGGAGTCCTGCTCGTGCTGCTGCCTCTGCTTCTCGAATATGACGCGGATACGGTTCAGTGTCCTGTTGAACTTGTTCTTGTCCTGGAAGCGGAAATTGAGTTCCCCGTCCTCCATCGCGTCCATCATGTAGGCGACCTTATTGATGTCTTTCCTTCTCGTGAATATGGAAGCCGCCACCCACACGATGAGGGCGACCGCGACCGTTATCGTTATGACAAGCCAGGCACTCATCGCTTACAGGCCGTATTTCTTGAGTTTAGCGTAAAGGGTGGGGCGGCTGACTCCCAGCGCCTTCGCGGCGGCGGAGATGTTCCCTCCGCAATTGTTCATGGCCTCCCGGACAAGCCTCTCCTCCTCGGCCTCGCTGACCGCCTTGATGGTCGCTCCCGAAGCCTTCATCTCCTGCTCCAGTTGAATGTCGCCCGCTGTCAACTCCTTCCCTTCAGAAAGGATCACCGCCTTCTCGACGCAGTTCTGAAGTTCCCGGATATTCCCGCCCCATCGCTGGGACTTCAGGATCCGGGCCGCCTCCGGGGAGATCCCCGTCAAAGGACGATGGTACTTCCCCGCGAAACGCTCCAGGAAGATCCCCGCCAGAGGGACGATGTCCTCCTTGCGCTCCCGCAGCGGCGGCAAGGCGATGCGGACAGTGTTGATCCGGTAATATAAGTCCTCACGGAAACGCCCCTCCCGGACCATGGCCTCCAGGTCCATGTTCGTGGCGCATATCAGTCTGATATTCACTGGGATAGCCTCAGTGCCTCCAACCCGTACAACGCTCCTGTTCTGGATCGCCCTGAGCAGTTTGGCCTGCAGGTGCAAAGGAATATTCCCGATCTCGTCCAGGAAAAGGGTGCCGCCGTCGGCCTGCTCGAACTTGCCCACGTGGTCCGTGTGGGCGTCGGTGAAGGCCCCCTTAACGTGACCGAAGAGCTCGCTCTCGAACAGTGTCTCCGTTAT
The DNA here is from genome assembly GCA_902797035.1 of uncultured Bacteroidia bacterium. Taxonomy (GTDB): domain Bacteria; phylum Bacteroidota; class Bacteroidia; order Bacteroidales; family UBA932; genus Cryptobacteroides. The sequence continues at coordinate 8,182 of CADBRH010000080.1, forward strand.
GGCTCCGGCGTCAACCGCCACCATAGGCCTTGTGTTCCGCAGGCTCCGGGCGTGAATCTCCCGGGCCAGCACATCCTTGCCCGTGCCGTTCTCGCCGGTGATCAGGACCGTGGCGTCGGTCGGGGCGATCTTGTCGAGAGTTCTCTTTATGGCCGTCATGGCAGGGGACGAGCCCCAGAACATGGATCCTTCACTACGTTCAGGATGACAATCCAGCGCCTTGCGGGCCTTGTCACGGGCCGCCGCCAAGGTCGCCATCAATTTATCATTCTCCCACGGCTTCACTATGAAGTCAAAGGCGCCCCGCTTCATCCCTTCCACCGCCAGGGCGATGTCGGCGTAGGCGGTGAAAAGCACCACCTCCACCTCGGGATTCATATTCTTGATCTCCTTGACCCAGAAAAGGCCCTCGTTGCCGGTGTTGATGCTCGTGTTGAAGTTCATGTCCAGCAACACCACGTCGGGCCTGAAACGCTCGAGCGTGGTCACAAGCGTGGCGGGGGACGGAATCGTCTGAACCTCAGCGAAACACGTCGGGAGCAGGATCTCCAGCGCGCGCCTGATCCCGGCGTTGTCGTCCACAACAAGTATCCTTCCTGTCTTGGCAGCCATATCCGAATCTGTAAAGAATCTTTACAAATTTAGAACTTTTTCGGATATTTCTGAGTTTACAGTCTCCCGAAATCAATCAGGACGAACGCGTCAGGATCCATCGCCCCCTCGACGACACCGCCCTTCATCTCAAGCGGGATCTCAGTGAATGAGCGGGTGGAGTCTGTCAGATAGGCGTAGACAATCCCGTCTCCGGCCCCCTCGACCTTGATCTGGAAGGGACGGACCTTGGTCACGTTCCTGTCCTCTGTGTAGCGGGTGAGCAGCACCCTGAGGTGTCCGTCGCCGGAGCGGGCGGCGGTCACATATAGTTCCTTGTCGTCAGCCGTCGCCTTGACCTGCGTCCCCAACTGGACCAGCTTGTCCCAGGCGTAGAAAGAATAGTAGGTCTTCGTCGGGCGATAGGTGGTCTGGTCGAAAGCCCCGTTGAACGCGCTAGGACGGAAGTCATAGTACATCAGCATGTCCACGGGCTCGTTCTGGCAGGCGGACATCACGGCGGAGGTGTAGGCCGCGCCCTTGATGGAGGCTATCTCGGAGAGGCTATAGACATATTCATCAGTCCAGCCCTTGATGTAGTTCCACTCGTTCAGGAAAGAGGGGACACCCTCGAAGCCATTCTTGTCAAGCAAGGCGCGGATACGCCTGACCTTCCCGACGACCTCGTCCACCCTGCGCTCGTAAATGTGCCAGGAGAAGAAATCAAGCCCCACATTCTTCTTTTTCAGGCGCTTAAGGAAGGTGTCCGCCCAGTCCTCCATCCAGCAGAGAGCCGGACCTCCGATCATCAGGTCCGGGAAAGTCTTGTCCAGATAGGCCGCCGCTACCTCGTAGAAATCGTAGAACTGCTCGGCGGTTCCGCCCCATGTGTGAGGCTTTGTCTTCCAGTCCTCGTAGTCAAGGTCCGGCTCGTTCCAGATCTCCCAGTACTTGATCCCGAGTCGCGGGCCATCCGCCCAACCCTCGTTGTAATGGCGTATGATATGCTCGCAGATCCTCGCCCACTTGAGGTAATCCTTCGGAGGGAATATGTTGTACTGCTTGACAGTGTGCTCTATGCTCTCCCCGAGCCTGAAGAAGACCTGGGTCCCCGCCGCCACGATGCTTTCCAGGTACGCGTCGGTGTTGGTGAAATCATAGGCGGAGGGGTCGTCGGGGTCACGGTCGAAATCAGGGAATATGGCCGAGATGTCCACAGTGTGGGGCCCGCCGTACCCGCTGTTGTAATTGGAGTCGTGCGTCCTGGCGTACGGGATGTTAAGGACCTTATACTCATAGAAATTGCCCCGGGTCTGCTCCTTGGAGTCGGCGACGGCCGGGCCGTTGTTCACGGCGTTCATCGGCTTTATGGGTCCGACTACAGAGTCCGGGCTGACGATGACCTGGGCGCCAGCGGCAAAGCAGGACAGGAAAGCGATTATAATCAGAAGACGTCTCATGTTATTCTTTTCTCTTTGTGTCTATGCAAATGGTCACGGGACCGTCATTGACAAGGGAGACTTTCATGTCGGCCCCGAACTCGCCGGTAGCCACCTCCCGTCCAAGGACTTTCGAGAGGGCCGAGCAGAACGACTCATAAAGGGGGATGGCCAGCTCATGGCCCGCGGCGCCTATGTACGACGGCCTGTTACCCTTCTTGGTCGAGGCCATCAGGGTGAACTGGCTGACAACAAGCGCCTCGCCTCCGGCCTCCACGACGCTACGGTTCATCACGCCGTCACAGTCGTCGAATATCCTCATGGCCGCTATCTTCCTGACCAGCCAGTCGATGTCCTCGGCCCCGTCCTCGCGCCCGATCCCGAGCAGAATCATCAGCCCGGGACCGACCGAGGACTTCACGCTCCCGCCTATTGTGACGGAAGCGGTTGAGACTCTTTGGATCACAGCTCGCATAAAGCGGCCGGTTTAGATGTACTTGAACGGCTTGAACGGCTTGCCTCCGGCCAAGATTTCCTGACGGGCCTCGTCGAAGGTGACCTTCTCTCCGGAACGTACGGCGGCGTTCGTCATCATGGTGGCGATAGAGTGGTTGTAGCCAGCCAGCACGGGGGCGTTGGTCTCCTTGCGGCTCCTGACGCACTCCATCCAGTTCCTCATGTGGAGGTAGGTCATGACGTCCCCGCCGGTGTTGGCGGCTGTCTCCACCTTGACTGACGGGAGTTTGAAAGTGTCCAGCAGGTTGGCCTCCATCCCCATGTCGAGGGCGTCTCCCTCGCTGAGTCCTCCTGCCGAGGTGACCTCGTTGGTGTCGAGGTTAAGGGTGCCTCCATTCGAGAAATACAGTTCCTTGACGCCCCCGGCGGAGTTGGTGAACCTTGAGGTGTAAAGCACCTGGAACCCGTCACCGGAACCCTCGGGGCCGTAGTCCATGACGGCGGTCAGGGTGTCGTAGTTGCGGCGACCGTCCTTCCAAAGGTATATGCCTCCGTTGGCCGCCACGCTCCTGGGGTGGCTGAGACCTGTGAACCAGTGGACGGTGTCGATCTGATGCGACATCCACTGTCCCGGTATTCCTGATGAATATGGCCAGAAGAGCCTGTATTCCAGATATTTCCTCGGATCCCAAGGCTCGAACGGACGGTTGCAAAGGAACCTCTTCCAGTCGGTGTCCTCCTCGCGGCACTCGGTCACAAGGGCGGGTCTGCGCCAACGGCCGGGCTGGTTGACGTTCCAGGTCATCTCGACCATGGTGATGGGGCCGAATTTGCCTGAGTTGATGTACTCGCACGCGGCCTGATAATTCGGCGCGGAGCGGCGCTGGGAGCCTATCTGGATGATTCTCCCGGATCCCCGGGCGATCTTAAGGGCCCTACGGGCGTCCTCCATGGTCTCGGCGAACGGTTTCTCGCAATAGGCGTCGCAGCCGGCCTCGACAGCCTCCACAAGGTGGGTGGCGTGCTGGAAGTCAGCGGTGGAGATAATCACGGCGTCGCACATCCCTGACTCGTAAAGCTCCTCGTTGTTACGGAAGGCTTTGATGGTCATCCCGTATTTCTCCTTGAAGAACTGGAGCGCCTCTTCCCTGCGGCGGCTCCAAATGTCGGAGACCGCCACGATCTCGAAGCCGAGCTCCTCGGCGCTCGCCATGAAAGTGGGGATGAGCGATCCGCGGCAACGGTCTGAGAATCCGATGATTCCGACACGCACCTTGTCGTTCGCCCGCTTCGATCCGGCGTAAATCTTCGAGTCAAGCGTCAGGCTTCCGAGCATGATCCCGCCCGCTCCGGCCAGGCTCGTCTTTATGAATTCCCTTCTTGTCTGCATAGTTGTGACAGTGTTATTTGATTGATAATATTTGCTCTCTCATGGTCGCGACGGCTTTCGGAAGCTGGGTGTCGATGTCCTGCCAGGAGCATTCGAAAGACATGCGGCCGGTGTATTCGATCGTCTTGAGCGCCAAGAGATAAGGAGTGAAATCGTCCCCGTCCACCCCGGGCGCCGTGCGTCTCGCGACTTCAGCGACATGGCAATGGACAAGTTTGTCTTTAGCCTCGATGATGTCCTCCGGCGGTTCGCTCATCCTCGCCATATGGAACAGGTCGGCGATGACACAGATGTTGTCGCTCCCGGTTTTTCTGGCGATTTCCGCGCCCTCCTTGACAGTATTGATGAAGTTTGTCTCCTCAGTCTGCAGAGGCTCGATGGCCACTTTCACCCCGTATTTCTCAGCCGCGGGAGCTATCCTTCTCAGGAATCCGGTAAACTGTTCCTCCGCCTCGGCTCGGTCGAACCCCTCAGGGATGCTTCTGGAACCGCTGCTTCCCAGCACGAGGATTCTTATCCCGATCTCGGACGCTCGCCGTATCGCGGTCTCCGAATATCTGACCGCCCTCTCAATGTCAGCCTCGGGCCCGACTATCTTGATCTCCCCGGGGAAGAACCCGTTGGCGGAATAGATAGGGGGGACGGCGGTCGCGGCGTGTTCCTTGTTCTTGGCGAACTCCCCGTCGCTTTTCTCGGGCATCAGGAATCCGGAGACATTGGCCTCGATATAATCCAGCCCGGCAGCTTTGGCCGCCTCCGTCCAACCTGTGCCGCATATGCCCAGATGCTGGTCCAGCGAGAACTCATAGCTGCCCTTGCAACCCGTGAGCGGGAGCCCGGCGGCGATGACCAGCGAGAAAAAAAGAAAAGTGGCTTTACGCATAATGGTTCGGAAAAGTGTTATCTTTACAAATATAATCATTATCAATCACACCACCTATCTTGACATGACATTTTTCAGGCACCTCACATTGACGGTTCTGGCCGTCTCCCTGCTTCAAACCGGAGCTTTCGCCCAGCCCCGGCCTGTCAACTACGACGAGGCCGCCGTGGCCCCATACACTCTTGAGGACCCGCTTATCTTCGCCAATGGGGAGAAAGTGCGGACCAAGAGCCAATGGGCCCAAAGAAGGAAGGAGATTCTCGGTATATTCCAGAGAGAGATGTACGGGGTGGCCCCTCCCAAGGGAGAGGGAGTATTCCTTGAGACTTTGGAGGAAGGCCCTTCCCTCGCTGGACAGGGGCACAGGCGTCAGGTCAGGATGTGGTTCCGTTCCGACAAGACCGGCCCTTCGGTCGATTGGCTGATCGTGACCCCCGGAAACGCCAAGGGACCGGTGCCGGTGGTGCTTTTCCTCAATTATTCCGGCAATCATGATGTCCTCCCTGACAAGGAGATCCTAGTGCCTGACTGTTGGATGTCGGGTCTGTTCGGCGAGGTTGACCATAAGGCCTCGGAGGCCACCAGAGGACGTTTCAACCGCGACGGGGAGATCACCGTCTATCCTGTCGGTGCCCTGGCCGCCAGAGGCTACGCCGTTGTGACAGCCTGCTATTGCGACATATCACCTGACCCGAGTAACAGGGATGAGGAGAACGGGGTGAAACTTCAGGATTCTTTCGCTTACACGGGAATATTCGACCTCTGGGGGCCAAGAGACCCTTCCCGGGACGACAACACCACATCATTGATGGCTTGGGCCTGGACTCTTTCCCGCGGGATGGACATGATTCAGGAAGACCCGGCGCTTGACCAGACGAAGGTTATACTGACCGGTTATTCCAGACTTGCGAAGGCTGCCCTAATAGCGGGCGCGTTCGACGAGAGATTCCCCGTCACGGTCCCTGTCCAGACAGGCGGAGGGGGAGTGCCGCTCGCGAAACGGGATTTCGGAGAGACTGTCGCCACCGAGGTGGTCTCTTTCCGTCACTGGTACTGCCGCGCTTATGACAAGTACGCGGACAACACCGGAGCCATGCCGTTCGACCAGCATCTTCTTCTCGCCTGCATAGCCCCGAGGGCATTGTTGGTTGAGGGTTTCGACCAGGGTTGGTTCGACACGAAGGGGGAGTACCTCAGTGTCAAGGCCGCCAGTCCTGTCTGGAAATTCCTGGGCGACAAGGGCTTGCCGAAAAGCGAGTGGCCGGACGACTACGACACCTCGGCGATAGGACGTTCGTTAGGTTATGTACGCCGTGCCGGAGACCACGGGATATCTCCCATAGACTGGACTTGGATGCTGGACTTCGCCGAGAATTTCTGGAAAAAGTGACGGTTTTTTCCTTATATTCGCGCTGCCAAATAAAACGATAAAGAGATGATGGATATGTTTGATCTGAAAGGCCGGGTGGCCATGGTCACGGGTTGTTCCGGAGGTCTTGGTGTGCAGATGGCGAGGGCTCTCGCGGCGGCTGGTTGCAATATCGTCCCTATAGCCAGAAGGTTGGAGAAACTTGAGGAGGTGGCCGCCTCGTTGAGGGCCGATTTCGGAGTCGAGGCTCTTCCGCTTCGTTGCGACATCACCTCCACCGGGCAGGTGGACGATGTGGTCGCCAAGACCATGGAACACTTTGGCAGGATTGATATACTTGTCAATAACGCCGGCACCGGAGCCGTCGCTCCCGCCGAGGAGATAACTGACGCCCAGTTCGAGAACGAGATGCAGATAGACCTGTTCGGGTCGTTCAGGGTCGCTAGGGCCGTGGCCGCCAAGGCCATGATTCCCGCCGGGTACGGAAGGGTGATCAACATCGCCTCGATGTACGGCCTTGTAGGCAACAAGATAGCCCCTTGCTCACCATATCACGCCGCCAAAGGTGGCGTCGTCAATCTTACCCGCGGCCTCGCGGCCGAATGGGGCAAGCACGGGATCACCGTCAACGCTATTTGCCCTGGGTATTTCTACACTCCGCTGACTGTCGAAACCTTGAACTCGGATTATTTCCAGGATCACGCCAGACGCGTCATACCTCTTGAGCGCTATGGCAACGAGGGTGAGCTCGACACGGCGGTCCTTTTCCTCTCGTCGCCAGCCTCGTCCTATGTGACGGGAGTGGCCCTACCGGTGGACGGAGGCTACACCTGCGTGTAAATAATTAATATATTCAAAATGAAGCGACTACTCATTCTTTTGCTGGCCCTCGCCCCTTTCGCCGCTGTCGGCCAGCCTGTCTACGATTGCCACAGGACGACCGGAAAGATCAAGATCGACGGCCGGGTCGGTGATAAAGAATGGGCCGCCGCCGTCCCTTGTGTCGATTTCAAGGATATCCGGGGAGATGGTCACGCGGCTCCCAAATACCTCACTACCATGAGGATGCTTTGGGATGATGACAACCTCTACATCTCGGCGGTCCTCGAGGAGCCTGACGTTAAGGCGAATGTCAGCCACCGTGACGACATTGTCTATCACGACAACGATTTCGAGGTCTTCCTCAACCCCTACAATGACGAGAAACTCTATTACGAGCTTGAGATCAACGCTTTGGGGACAGTCATGGATCTTTTGATGGATAAGCCCTACAGCATCGGGGGTACGTACATCATGACTTGGGATTTCCCAGGCTTGAAGACCGCCGTGAAGGTTCAGGGTAGTCTTAACCGTCCTGGTGACACCGACCGTGGCTGGAGCGTGGAGATCATGATCCCGTTCAAGGGACTGAGCCGCGGCGGGGCCGACCCGCTCGCCAACAAAGAGTGGAGGGCCAATTTCTCGAGAGTCGAGTGGCTCACGAAGCCCGAGGAGAACTGGGTCTGGGCGCCGACAGGCATAGTGGACATACATCATCCCGACAAGTGGGGAACCATCCGATTCGTTGATTGATAATTGTTTCCGAATATGATTGATATATTTCCCTGGGAGGACCGCCCCGTCGGTTCCAAAGAGGTGATGTGGAGATATTCGAAGAACCCAATAATCCCTCGGGACCTTCTTTCCACATCAAATTCCATCTTCAACTCGGCCGTCGTGCCGTTCAAGAAGGGAAAGTACAACTACGCCGGGGTGTTCCGTTG
>CADBRH010000081.1 GCA_902797035.1 uncultured Bacteroidia bacterium
AGAGAAACCTCTCACACTGACCATATACGAGGGCCAGCAGCTTGTCAAGGCTGTCCGCAAGTACAACAGGATCCTGCAGGTGGGAAGCCAGCAGCGTTCCAGCGACGAGTTCTTCCACGCCGCTTCCCTCGCCCGCGAGGGTGAGCTCGGCAAGATCCAGAGGGTTAAGGTCTTTGTCGGAAGAAACGATGTCAACCCTGTCACCGGGGCTCCGATGCCGTGCAAGCTTCCTCGTATGGAGGTTCCCGCCGGACTGAACTGGGACAAGTGGCTCGGGCCTCTTCCCACATCCGTGTATTATCACTCAGACCTGGATCCTATCGTCTCCGACGAGCATGACGAGCAGCTCTGGGGCGCTTGGCGCTGGTACAAGGTCACCGGCGGCGGCCTGATGACTGACTGGGGCGCGCATATGTTCGACATCGCCCAGTGGGCTCTCGGCAAGGACGGTTCCGGCCCCGTCGAGGTGATTCCTCCGGGACACAGTTTCTATGATTATCTCACCTACAAGTATGACAACGGGATCATCATGACCGAGGAGCCTTTCGACGGGACTACCCCCGGCGTGCAGATCTATGGAGAGAACGGCTGGATCAAGGTCTCCCGCGGCAAGTTCCAGGCTTCCGACAAGAAGTTCGACATGAAGGGAGCCGCCGGCGACGACTCTGTGCCTTACGAGACCAAGGTCGGTCACCACAGGAAGTTTATCGAGGCCATCAAGTCGAGGATCGACCCCAACGTCCCTGTCGAGGTCGGTCATTCCTCCTGCACAGTGTGCAACCTTGGAAATATCGCGATGGAGCTGAACAGGCCCGTCGTGTGGAATCCGATCGTCCAGAAGTTCATGAACGATCCGGAGGCCACCAAGCTCCTGCACTACGACTATCGTCCCGGCTACAGCCTGGATGTGTAGGAAATCCCCCGCGAGTCATTCCGCCCCGCCTCTCCGGCGGGGCGGAATATTTTTCGTTTATTTGTTCATCTTCTTAGTATTATTTTATACTTTTGCAAGTTATTAGCGAAGTAAAGATTTGAAGTATATAGTTACTTTAAAAATATTATGAGCAAACAAGGACAACAAACAGTGTCTGTAGCGCAAGAATCTTCTTTCGACCGCAAACGCCACATTTTCGGCGCCATTTTCGGTCCCATTTGCGCGATCCTGGTTTATCTTCTCCCCATCGCCGGTCTGGCCGACAACCCCGCCGCCCATAAGCTTCTGGCTATCGTGACGTTCGTGGCTTTCTGGTGGATTTGCGAGCCGGTTCCTATTCCCGTGACCTCCCTTATCGGACCCACTCTCTGCGTCATTCTGGGCGTGGTTCCGGCGACGGACGCTTTCAAGGCTTTCGCCAACCCTATGATTTTCCTGTTCATGGGAGGCTTCCTCATCGCGAAGGGCATGATGGTCAACGGTCTTGACAAGCGTATCGCCTACGGTATCATGTCGATGAAGTGGGTGGGAGACTCGCCGCGCAGGATATTCCTGGCCATCGGTCTGGCGTGTATGCTGTGCTCCGGCTGGATCAGCAACACCGCCACCGCCGCGATGATGTTCCCTATCGCCCTCGGCCTGCTTGAGGCTATCCGCGAGATGATGGCCGCCAACGGCAAGGAGATTGACCTCAGAAGCTACAAGTACGCGACCGGTCTGATGTTGATGACCGCTTACGCTTGCTCCATCGGAGGTGTGCTCACTCCGATCGGAACTCCTCCGAACATCATCATGATCGGGTTCCTCAGGGAGCTGGCTCCCGAGGCCCCTCAGATCACATTCTTCAATTGGATGGTCTGGGGTTTTCTGGCTATGATACTGTTCTTCATCGTCACCTACTTCCTGCTTCTCAAGATGTTCCCGCCGGATGTCAAGCACATCGATGGCGCCCAGGAGTTCATCCAGGAGCACAAGAAAGGTTTGGGCAAGTGGACCCGCGCCCAGAAGAACACCCTCATCGCCTTTATCGTGGCTGTTGTCCTGTGGGTGCTCCCCGGAATATTCAGCGCCATCCAGAGCATTTCTCCCGGCGCTATTGACGCAGACTTCGTGAAGAACTACAACAAGCACTTCCCTGAGGCTGTCGCCGCCATGGTCGGTGGTCTGCTGCTCTTCCTCATGCCCACCGACATCAAGAAGGGTGAGATGACCCTGAGCTGGAAAGATGGTGTCAAGGGTATCGACTGGGGCACCTTGCTGCTCTTCGGCGGCGGTCTCGCCATCGGTGGAATGGTGTTCTCGACCGGTCTGTCACAGTGGATCGGAGAGTCCCTGACAAGCGCCCTCGGCGGTCATCCTTCAGAGTACGTGTTCCTCACGCTGTTCGCTGTGACCGCGCTATTCCTTTCGGAGCTTACCTCCAACACGGCTGTCGCCAACCTGATGGGGCCTATCGCCATCGCCACGGCTGTGTCGCTGGGCTTCAGCCCGCTGCCTGTCTGCGTGGTCATGGCCCTCTGCACCTCGCTGGCTTTCATGCTGCCGGTCTCGACGCCGCCGAACGCGATCACCTATTCTTCAGGTTATATTCCTATCACGAAGATGATCAAGGCGGGTATCCTGCTCGACATAATCGGTGTGTTCTGTATCGCCGTGCCTCTGGTGTACTTCATCGTCAAGGCAATCATGGGTGTGTAATTGACGTTGTTTCAATGAATATGAAGGCTGGTCCACTTCGGGCCAGCCTCTTTATTTGTTTAGGGTCCTTTCCCGGAGAGGGTGAGGTTCCACCGGCAGAGGCCTCTCCGAGATTTCGTCGGGGTTCGCCCTCCGACATCTCTTGCCCTCCTGGGGGGACCAGCGAGACAATGAAAGGCAGCCAGTGAGCCAAAGGCCCTCTGGCTGTTTTTGTCATACGTCGTCCTGAGAGCAAGCTCTCCGGCCTCCGCACAACAAAAAACAACCAGCCGCTTTCGCGGCCGGCTGCCTTTCATTGTCTCGCGGAGAGAGCGAGATTCGAACTCGCGATACCCTTTTGGGGTACACACGCTTTCCAGGCGTGCCTCTTCAGCCACTCGAGCATCT
>CADBRH010000082.1 GCA_902797035.1 uncultured Bacteroidia bacterium
CTCTCGTGAAGGATCTTGACAGCAAGGTGAAGCTCTACAACAAGGCCATCAGCAAGTTCGACAGCGACGCCGCCAGGTTCAACCTCGCGACCTCCTATCTGACCGCCGGCGACCTCAAGAACGCCGCCAAGGCTTTCGCCGCTGTCGAGACAAAGGACGCCGATCTTGACAACGCTCTTGGAGTCCTCGCGCTCCGCGAGGGTGACTACAAGTCCGCCGCCAGCTACTTCAAGAAGGCCGGCACCCCTATCGCCAAGACCAACCAGGGTGTCATCGACATCCTTACCGGTGACTACACTAAGGCCGTCGAGGACCTGAAGGACGCTAAGGGCTGCTGCAACAACACAGTTCTCGCTTACATCCTAACCAACCAGCTTGACAAGGCCAAGGCCGCCGCTCATTGCAAGGATCCCCAGGTCACTTACCTGAGGGCTGTCATCGCCGCCCGTCAGGGCAAGATGGACGAGGTCAAGACCCTCCTTGACGAGGTCGCCAAGGCTGACAAGGCTCTCGCCGAGAAGGCCACCAAGGATGTCGAGTTCGCCGAGTACTTCAAGTAGGAACTTGTTAAACATCAAGTGATTGAGAATCTTCCGGGGTCGGATGGCTCCGGAAGGTTTTTTTATTGTAATATTTATTGGACCAAATCGCCTGATCGATGAGAAAACACCTCGCTCTCGCAACTGAAGCCCGACATGGACCTGATGTTCCGCGCCTGGGCTGTACCCTTTGTCCTCGAGTGCGGCGACGTCTTCAAAGAGGGCAGGAACGAGCTGAGGATAGAGGTCACAAACCTCCCCGCCAATAGGATCGCCTGGATGGACCGTCAAGGCGTCCCTTGGCGGAAGTTCCACAATATCAACGTGGTGGATATTAATTACAAGCACACGACCTACGACGGTTGGGAGCCCGTCCCCTCAGGGCTGGCCTCCACCGTGATCCTGCGTCCGGTACTGGAAAAGTGATCTTTTATTATATTATTAATAGACGGCCTTGACCCAAGGAGCCTTGGAGTCCATGAAGGTTTTGACTTCCACGGGGATGTCCGTGCAGAGGAAATCGGCGCCTAGGTATATTCCCAACATCGCGTCTGCCACGCTCTGGCCCGGCCAGAGGCTGACGATGAGTCCTTGGTCATGAGCTTTCTTCACGGCGGAGCGGGAGGTGCCGTCCATCGTCGCTCCAAGACGGTCTATACCCATGGCCTTGCATAGGGCGATGGTCTCGTCGGAGCAGGGTTTCCCGGTGATGAGTAGCATCTGGACCCCCGGATATTTCTGCTGGAGATATCTCAAGCCACGGTAGTCGCTTGATGTGAACAGATAAGTGGCTCCCTTCGGCTGGTTGCGGGTGACACGCTCGTGAAGCTTGTCACAATATTCCTTTAGCCTTTCCTCCGGATAAAGCTCCACCGGTGAGGTCTTCAGCTCGAACTCGACATAGGTCACGTCACCCTTCGAGTCCAGCCAGTCCATCAACTCGTCCAGGAACATGACCTTGTTCCCTTTCTTTGTCCTGGCCTGGCGTATCTGTGCCGCCGTCATTTGCTCCACAACTCCTTCGGTGTCGGTCGTGCGGACCAGATTGGAATCGTGAAGGATGACCAGCTCGCCGTCCTTGGTCATGCGGATGTCTGTCTCGAACCCGCGGTAACCGGCCTTATAGCTGGCATCGAAAGCCGAGATGGTGTTCTCGTCATACTCCATGCGTCCTCCCCTGTGGGAGAAGAAACGGACTTCCTGGCTCTGGGCGAGCGCCGCAACGCCTGTCAATAGGGTGACAATGATTGATAATGAATGCTTTTTCATATCCGCGAATTTAAAAGAATGGAAGAATAATTCCTATCTTTGGAATTATGGAAAAGACAAAACATCTGATTGTCATCGCGGCGGCCTTGGCGATGACTCTTATCGCCGAATCAATCCACGCGCAGACTTATAATGTCATGGAGATAGTCGCGGCTGACCGCGACAAGATCGCCGGGGTGGAGGGTCCTTACAGGTTCGACGCCGCCCATTTGACGCCGGCGCCCAAAGGATACACTCCGTTCTATATCAGTCATTACGGCCGTCATGGTTCCAGATACGCCTGGAACTCAAAAGCTTACACACTTGTCAAGAGTGTGCTGGACGCGGCGGCCGAGGCCGGGTCGTTGACTCCGAGAGGAGAGAAGCTTTATAAGGATTTCAACGATTTTTACCAGATTCCCCTGATTAATACCGGAGATTTGTCCGAGTTGGGGAGGGAGCAGCACACCCGGATAGCGGAGATCATGTGCGAGGAATTCCCGGAAGTCTTTAAGGACGGAGGCAAGGTCACCGCTATGGCCTCGACGTCCCAAAGGGCGATAGTGAGCATGAACGCGTTCACCGTGAGCTTGCAGAAACATGCCCCGAAGGTAGATATAGAGATGAGCTCTCTCCACACCAACATGATCTACACGAATCCGGGAAGCGCCCCGAGGGAGCTGGCCAGGCGATACCAAGGCGAGATAATCGTTCCCGAGAGTACGACCGATGTGAGGGAGAGGATGACCGACTATGACGCCATTCTCGGTAAGTTGTTCTCCGATAGGGGTTTCCTTGAGGAAATCGGAGGCCGGAGGGACTTCGTGTACGAGCTTTTCAACCTTTGGGCCGGCTATCATAACTATTCCGACGGTGACTGGTTGGAAGACATTTTCACGAAAGAGCAGCTCCTCGCCCAATGGGAGTGCGAGAATTACCTGCACTATGTCGGTCACTCCAGGAACCGCTACAATATGATCACTATTCTCGAGGATATAATCATCAACGCCGACGAGGCGATCACCACCGGGATATATAAAGGCCGTTTCCGGTTTGGCCATGACACGGTGTTCAACGCCCTGTGCCCGCTTCTGAATATCAATGGCTGCGGTTTCCAGGCCGACAAGGTCGAGGATGTCAAGTATTGGTTCCAGAACTACAACACGCCCAAGGCGGCGAACCTGCAACTAGTGTTCTTCCGCTCGAGAAAGAATCCGGTCATCCTGTTCAAGGCGCTGCTGAATGGCCAGGAGGCGACTCTCCCTCAAATCCAGGCTGTTCAGGGTCCTTATTATGACTGGGACGAGTTTAAAAAATGGGCCGCGTCGGAGATCGCGGCCCATCCTCTGATTCAGAGATAGACTGTTCGGGTTTACATTTTCCTCAGCCAGATATTCCTGAAACTGATCGGCTCGCTCCTGTCGCCATGTGACTGGAGGCGGATAGGTCCGTCGCCATGGGGAGCGACTTTCGGATGGCCGATGTACTCGGTGGTGCCCCTGATCTCGAAATGGTTCAGCAGCACGATACCGTTCTGGATAACCGTGACATACGGGGGAAGCCTGTATGTACCATCCTCATTGAACACGGGGGCGCTGTAGATGATGTCATAGACATTCCACTCCCCGGGCTTGCGCATCGCATTGGCGAGAGGGATCACCTGCTTGTAAACGCTGCCGGTCTGGCCGTTGGCGTAGGTCTCGTTCTGGAAGCAGTCGAGAATCTGGATCTCGTACTTGTCCTGAAGATAGACGCCGCTGTTGCCTCTGGCCTGGCTCTCTCCGGTGATATTCACCGGGACACACCACTCGATGTGAAGCTGGAAGCTGCCGAAGCTCTCTTTTGTGACAATGTCGCCCGATCTCTTGTTGACGGTGACGACTCCGTCATGGACGGTCCAGCCGGCCTCTCCGCCTCTGCCGGATACCCAGGCGTCGAGATTCTTCCCGTCGAACAGCACGATGGCGTCCGAGGGGGCGGAATTGGTTATGATGTCTCCCGGAGTCACCACTTTAGGCTGAGGTGTCCAGAACTCAGTCATTCCCGGAGTCATCCTTTCGGGCTCGGGATAAGTCTTTTCCTGCGCCGTGACCAACAAGGCGGGGAAAACGGCGAGCAGAGTGATTAGTGTTCTTTTCATATTATCAGAATTAAGATTGGTATTATCGACAAGTAAATATAATAAATATTTCGATATATTCGCGCTCATGATGGATCAAGCCAAAGAAAATAGATTCAATCTGGTGTTCAACATCTTCCTTGTCACGGGGATGATCGTCGCCGTCACCATCACCACGGTGTTCAAGCTCCAGCAGCCTGGAGTCAAGACGTTCATGCTTCTTCTCGCGGCTTTCGGGTCCGTCATGGGGGTAGTGAACACGGTTCTCTCGGCCAACGGCCATATCCTCACTTTCGTTTTCGGGTTCCTGGATGTGCTGGCCGCCACGGTCGTGTGCCTCGACAACGGGATCATGGGTAATTTCGCCCTTCACGCGTTCTATTTCCTGCCGATGCAGTTCGTCGGTTTCTGGCAGTGGAGCAAGAGGGGAGCGAAGGTCAAAAGCGGAGAGGAGGACAGCCGTGTCAAAGCCAGGCGACTCACCAGAAAGCAGTGGACTTGGCTCGCCGCCGGGATCGTGGCGGGGATCGCGGTCATGTACTTTGTCCTCTATATGGTGGACTCCGCCCAATTGAGCGCCGGGAAGATAGACTCGATCAGCAAGCCCAAAGTCCTTCTGGACGCCACGGTGATGACTCTGAACATCGCCGGACAGGTGCTCCTTAGCTTCGCCTTCATGGAACAGTGGTATATCTGGATACTCGTGAACATCTCGTCCATCTCACTATGGACGGTCGCGCTACTCGGAGGCACCGGCTCAGGAAACGCGGCGGTGATGCTCATCAAATACATCTTCTACCTCATGAACTCTATCAACGGGTTGAGGATTTGGCTTAAACTTTGCAAAAGTCCGGATCACGTCGGGCCACTTGTCGCTGATTTGGATAATTGAGGTTTTTTTATTTACTTCGCGAAGTTATTATGTAATAATTTGGAATAGAGACAAACATTTTAATTTTTATAACCATGACTGAAGAAGAAATCGTAAAACAAGTCAAAGCGATCATCGTTGACAAACTTGGTGTCGAGGAGTCCGAGGTGACTGAGACCGCCAATTTCACAAATGATCTGGGAGCTGATTCTCTCGACACTGTCGAGCTTCTCATGGAGTTCGAGAGGGTTTTCGGTATCAAGATTCCCGATGAGGAGACCAGCACTATCGCCACAGTCAAGGACGCGATTGACAAGGTTCAGGAAAAGATCGCGGGCAAGGAGGAGGCTTAATTTCTTCCTGTCAGACTTGAAAAGAAAAAGAGGCCGGCTCGTCAGAGCCGGTCTCTTTATTTGATAACCTTGCCGTCCGGTGTGATCAGCAGTTTCGCTTCCTGGTCCATCCCCCTTCTCTCACACTCCACGATGTAGTACTCCGATGGTGTGCCGGTTGAAAGATAGTGATCCACATCTTCCAGATACCAACCTGGACCAAGGTGATTCAGCGCCGCTTCAACGATGTGTTTTGGAGCCTTTCTGACAGGTATGTCGGTTTTGGTCATAACCCAGGTCTCTCCATCCTTGAACCAGGCTTCTTTCTCATAAGAGCCATCCTTGAATTCAGCTTTAAGCATCCCTGCCTCGTATTCCCATTCGATATGACGGGCGGAAGGGAACATTTGTGAGAATATGCCGGCGGCTGGATAATCAACCATGTAGTAATTCTTCTCGCAAGCCGTGATCATCAAAACGGCCGAGATGAGGGGGAAAACGATTCTTTTCATAATAGTCGATGTATTAAATCAATATGATAATTTGACAGGAGTTTTCAGTCGTCAATTCTGACAAAATTGCAATTCTTGTCGAACTCGAGCTCAAAGCCACCGCTGACTTTGACTTCGTATCCCCAACGGCTCCTTTCTATCTCAATGATTATCTCGTCCGGGAAGTTCCTCTCGGCATAGGAGGCTATTTTTGAAGGGATAATCGAGGCGGGGACGCCTCTGGAGGAGCATTTAATATCTGTCCAATTGCCTTTCTTGTCGAACTCCACCTTGCTATGGTCAGCGAATATGACCTCATACTCATTCCATTCCGAAGTTACTTGAAGGACCTTGACACCATCGAAAAACTCTTTGATGAATGATTTGGCTTCTTGGGGTAGATTTGAGAAGGGGATTACTCTCCCGTCCGCTTTCACGCGGAGTGACAACGCGGTTGTCAAAAAGGCCGATAGCGCTAACAATGTGATAATTCTTTTCATGTTTCCTTTTCGCTTGACCGCGAAGATAGCGCGCGGGTTTTTCAATTATGAGACAGTCTGATTACATTATTATTACAATCTTGTATTTTTGGGCGGAATATCCCAAATTCGCGTCATGGGCGGCGATGAGAATAAGACCATACTGCTTGTCGATGACGAGAGGGATATACTTGAGGTCTTGGAGTACAATTTCAAGGCAAGCGGGTTTCATGTGTTGACCTCCACTTCGGCAGAAGAGGCTTTGGACAAGGATTTGAGCGGAGTTGACATCATCATCCTCGATGTGATGTTGCCGGGGATGTCCGGCTTCAAAATGGCTATGACCTTGAAAGGAGATCCCGATACAGCGAGGATTCCTATAATATTCTTGACAGCCCGTGTCGCCAGGGAGGATGTTATCGACGGGCTGCGTATTGGAGTGGATGATTATGTGACCAAACCGTTTTCCATCCAGGAACTTATCCTCCGGACCCGGGCTGTCCTTCGAAGGACGGGGGAGAGAAGGTTGTTGGAGAAGGGGCATCCCCGAGGCTTCTATATTGACAGGATAGGCAAGGTGGTTTCGGTCGACGGGAAGGAAGTGCCTTTGACAAGGACCGAGTTCGAGCTTCTCAGTCTTTTGGCGGACAATCCGGGGAAAGTGTTTTCCAGACAACAACTTCTGGACAGGGTCTGGCCTGAGAACGTGATTGTCACAGATCGCTCGGTGGATGTGGGAGTAACCCGTTTAAGAAAAAAATTGGGCCGTTATTCGGCTCTTATTGTGACTCGTCCCGGTTTCGGGTATTGTTTCAACGATGAGAAGATTGACACTTAGCGAGCAGCTATTCTACCGCGTCGTGTTAATATTCCTGGCTTTCGCCGGATCATTTCTGCTCTATCAAAGCGGGAGGGAAAGGAGTTTCAAAAGAAGCCTTTTGAATCAGAGGCTCCAGGACTATAATATCCGCCTGGGTGAGGAGTTGAGGACTATCCCGGTCGAGGAGGAACGGATCGAAGAGTATATACAATCCCATAGTATTCCTTCGCTCAGGGTGACAATATTGGATGTGAGAGGTTATGTTCTGTTCGACAACCGCACGAAAGACTATCCCAACCTGAGCGACCACCGACATCGGAAGGAAATAAAGGAGGCCCTTGAAAGCGGTACAGGATTCGATGTCGACCGGTTCAGCGACACGGTTGAAGAAGATTTTTTTTATTCCGCCACATTGATTCCCGACACGGATATCATCATCCGCTCCGCCCTCCCTTATGATGATGAAATGCCGTCGGTCTTGAAGTCTGACACGACATTTCTTTGGTTCGCCGCCATGTTGATGGTATCCTTGATTCTCGTGCTACTCTGGTTCTCGAAAAGGACGGGAGACTCTGTCCGCCGCAGACAGGAAACCGCCAGATCAGTCTTTCAGAAGGAGTTGACACAGAATATCTCACACGAGTTGAAAACTCCTGTCGCGGAAATAAGGGCCTATTTGGAGACCATCCATTCAAATCCGGATATGCCGGAGGAAACCAGGATACGGTTTGTCGAGAGAGGTTGGGCGCTGTCCAAGAGACTGTCTTCTCTGGTGGAGGACCTCTGCTCACTCAATGATATGGATTGTATGGCCCCGGGGCCGGAGTTCATTGAGCTGGATGTCGCTCAGGTTATCCGTTCAATAGCTATTGAGACAGAAAACGCTTTCGCTGAAGCAGGGTTGAGCTTGTCTTTAGACATTCCTCAAAGCATCCGGATGAGGGGAGCGAAGGAGCGCGTTTACAGCATATTCCGGAATCTGGTGGATAATTCGTTGAATTACGCCGGATCCGGCGCTACTGTCTGGATTCGCGCCACTCGGGACGGGGATTTCTGGCGTTTCATTTTCTCTGACAACGGTCAAGGAGTTCCAGAAGAGTCTATTCCCCTGCTGTTCGACCGTTTCTATAGGGTGGACAAGGGAAGAAGCCGGGAGATGGGCGGCACAGGACTTGGCCTGGCTATCGTCAAAGACGCGGTAGAGCTTCATGGCGGAACCATCAGGGTATCAGCGAATTCACCCTCCGGTCTTAAATACGAGTTTTGTCTGAACGCTGGATAATCACTCCTTGGGGAGAGCGTAAGTGATCTTGAGTTTGGGTTTCTTCCCGTCCGATTCCGGGCCGCGGAGCCAGCACTTATAGAAGCGGTCCAGGTCCAGCTCGGCGCTTGTGGATGTCGTCGCGGCGGACTCCGAGGCGTACTGGGCCATCATCATGTAGTTGTAATAGTTGCTGTAGCCGTAGCCGCCGTAGCCTCCGTACCCGCCATAACTCCCGTAATAACTGCCATATCCGCCGTAACCGCCACCGTAAAGCTGGTTGTAGTAGGAGTAGTAAGCGAGTTGCTGGTAATACTGGGCCATCTCGCTCGCCTCCGCGTTGGTGGTAGTGGTGGTCTCGTTGTGCATTATCAGCAGCCAGATGTCATAAGGGGTCAGCTCGCTGGTGTCCTCTTTCCTGATAATCTGTTGCACATGGTGGGTGATGTCCGGCGCGTAAACGCAAAGTGAACGGTTGACAGTGCCCTGATTCTCTGTCGAGACACTGGCGTCTGTCAGCCCGGCGAAAGCCACCGTGGAGTCCGATGAGATCTTGATGGTCGGGCTGAGAACGTCAGGGAATAGGTACATGTCCCTGTAGTCGTCGGGAAAGTCGAATGGCAGTTCAATGGTGGCCTTGCTGATAAGCGCTGTGGAAGGATCCCCTCCCTTACGGGCGATCTCGGTGGTGACAAGGCGGTGGATCTCCGAGGCGGGAATCACTGGCTTGAGGCCGCTGCCGCCCTCAATGTAGACCTTGTCACCGGCTACGCCGGCCATATGATCCGACTCGTGGTAGTCCACATTGAAAACATACTGGTCCGGCATGGCGTTCGCGTTGACAAGGGAGTCAAGATCCTGGAACTTGAGGGGGCTGAAGTAGAACATGAGGCTCGAGTCCCTTCTCTCCCCGTTGTACACGCCACTGTAATAAAGGACCGCGTAGTTGTCAGACCTGTAAACGTAGGATGAGCCGCTCTCGAGGATGTTCATATGGAACATGTTGAAGCGCCCTCCCTCGCCGACCGGATCGTCGGTGGTGATGAAGATGCCGGGGAATTTATCCTGGTACCTGTCGAAGTCCTCCATGTCGGACTGGGAGATCCCGAGGTACTTGCGGCCGAAATCGGCGCTGAAATCAAAGGTCAGGGAATCGGAGCCGTTGACGACCGGCACCCCTTTCGTGACCCTCCTGGTCCCGTGCTTGACCTCGGTCCTTGAGTAATATTTCGATTTCTCAAGCGACTCGGTGAGCTCATAGACGTTGACATTCTGGAGAATGTTCTGTTGGCTGGGATAGGAGACCGAGACTGTGTCGAACACAGCTTGGAACTTGAATCTCCGGAATATCGGATTCTCTCCGAAATAGACGGAATCCATGACCGGCACGAGAGTTAAGGCGCAACCCCTTTTGAAAAGCCCGTAGGTCTCGTCGCGGATCGCCCCGAAGTTGATCCTTCTCGACGAGTAGCCGGACAAGCTGTCCGCTGATTTCATCCAGATCTCCCCGAGGTCGAACTCGGCCGAGTGGAAATCGTATTTCATGTTGGTGGGGATGAAATCGCCGCCAACTCCTTGGTTGATATTGACACAAGACATCAGGGCCGCCGCCAGGACGAACGCCGCGAGAATCTTCTTCATTTACCGCAACTCTTGATAAAACCTGTCGTACTCGTCGATGTAGCTTCCGTCCCCGACCGATTTCTCGTCGTATGGGAGAGTCGGGATATCCAAGCCTTCACAGAACCTCACGATTCCCTCATCCACATCGGGAGCGCCGAATATGACGCCGTCGGAGTACAAGGCAGCCAGTTCCGCAAGATTTATGCCAGTGGGGTTATCCAGCAAGGACACGTCCGAAGGCTTGACGCCCCCGAAAAGGACATTGTCCTTGAACGCCGGAGCGAAGCTCTCGGAGGAGATCTCGTTGTAAAGCGATGTCACAACCTTGCTGCCGGCGAAAATAGGGTCCCCGTTATAGACTTTTTTAAGATAGAGCGGGACGAGATTGGAGATCCAACCCTGGCAATGGATGACATCGGGGGACCAGCGGAGCTTCTTGACGGTCTCAAGGACGCCTCTGGCGAAAAAAATCGCCCTCTGCCCGTTGTCCTCGAAGAACTTCCCGTCAACATCGAACGAGGTCTGTTTGCGGCGGAAATAATCGTCGTTGTCAATGAAATAAACCTGGATCCTGGCGGCGACGATGGAGGCCACTTTGATCACCAGGGTCCTGTCCACATCGCCGATGATGATATTCATCCCGGAAAGGCGGATCACCTCGTGCAACTGGTTCTTCCTCTCGTTGATGCAGCCGTAACGGGGCATGAACGCCCTGATCTGCCTCTTCCTATCCTGGATGCCCTGCGGAAGGAACCGGCCGATCTTGGCGATCGGGCTCTCCGGAAGGAAAGGCATGATCTCCGAGCTGATGAAAAGAACTTTGTTGACGGGATTTCCCATATTAGCATATTATATTGCGAAGGTAATAATTTTTTTTCAATTTTCGATAATTCACTATATTTGAACCTTGTTTGAAGGTACGCGAAGATGTCGGCTGGAGAGAACAAAATGATCCGCAGGAGGCTCGCCGGAGCCTGGGTGTCCAGTGTGATCAGCATCACTCTGGTGCTGTTCCTTGTGGGAGTCGCCAGCATTCTTCTGGTCAACGCCAAGAGTGTCTCGGATTATTTCAAGGAGAATATGCAGGTGTCTGTCCTGATGCGGCAGGAGGTCTCCGAGGAAGCCGCGATGGACTATGCCTCCTCGCTTGACGCCAAGCCCTTCATCAAAGCGACGAGGCTGGTCTCTAAGGCCGAGGGTGTCAAGGAGATGACAGACATGCTGGGAGAGGATTTCCTGAGCGTTTTCGAGACCGCGCCTATCCCTGTCTCCGTTGACGTCACCTTGAAGGCCGAATATGTCAGTCCCGACAGTCTTGAGTTGGTGAAGAGGGAGATATCGGCGTCCCCGCTTGTCGAGGAGGTGGTGTACCAGCAGTCTCTGGTTGAGAAACTCAACACGAACCTGGCCAAGATCTCCTTGATTCTGGGAGTGTTCGTGCTGCTTCTCCTGTTCATCTCTTTCGTTTTGATTAACAACACTGTCAGGCTGAACGTTTACTCGAAAAGGTTCACGATCCACACTATGAGACTCGTGGGAGCTACCAAGTCTTTCATAAGGAGACCTTTCCTTGGTCAGTCGGTTTTCCAGGGGCTTCTGGCCGCGTTCCTGGCGATAATCGCCTTGTTAGGCGCCCTCTTTTTCGTGAGGAAGGAGTTCTCCCGCCTGTTCGAGGTGTTCAGTCTGGACCTGTTGCTTCTGGTGATGGGTATCGTGGTGGTGACCGGCGTGGCGATATGCTTTGTCAGCACCTATCTCATCGTCGGGAAATTGGTCTCCCTGCCTAAGGACGACATTTATTATTAAGCTTTGATTATTTGGATATCATGTCTGATAACACGAAAATGGCGATCACCCGGAAGGGTTTGAAGTGGATTATGATGGGCTTCCTCGTCATGGTGGCCGGTTTCATCCTGATGATGGGCGGAGGCGTCAAGGATCCCCAGGTGTTCAACTGGGCGATGTTTGACTTCCGCAGGCTCGTGGCCGCCCCTGTGGTCATTCTCTGCGGAGTGGTCATAGTGATCATCGCCATCATGAAACGTCCCGCTCAGGGAGAGGAAACGGGCAAGTGAGATGGACTGGCTTCAGGCTCTTCTCCTCGGCATAATCCAGGGACTCACGGAGTTCCTTCCTGTCAGCTCCAGCGGGCATCTGATGATAGTGAGGGAACTGCTCGGCGTTGATGCGGAAGGTTTTCTCGATTTCACCGTGACCGTCCATCTCGCCACGGTGCTCAGCACCATAGTGGTGTTCCGGAAGCCGATCCTCCGTCTCCTTTCCGGTTTTTTCAAGTTCAGGTACAATGACGAGACGGATTATATCCTGAAGATACTCGTCTCGATGATACCGGTGGCCTTGGTGGGCTTCCTTTTCAAGGACAGGGTCGAGGCTCTTTTCGGCGACTCCCTGACCACAGTCGCCGTGTGCCTGCTGGTCACCGCCGCTTTACTCGTCCTTTCTGACTTTTTCGGGGATCGCTCCGCCGCCGGCAAGAGTGCCGTTGACGCGACCATTTACCCGGATAGGGCGCGGAGCGTCGGGAGCGCCGCCGGCGTCTCTTCCCGCGTATGGTCACCTCGGAACGGTATCAACTTCTGGCAGGCCTTTGTTGTCGGTATCGGCCAGGCGCTCGCCGTGGCTCCCGGCCTGTCGCGATCCGGGACCACAATCTCCACGGGCCTCCTTTGCGGAGTCAAGCGCGATGTCATGGCCCAATTCTCCTTCCTGATGGTTCTCATCCCTATCATCGGGGAGCAGGCGTTGGGTATTCTCAAGGCGGTCACGGGCCAAGCGGGGCTCGGTGGCGGTCTCAGTCCCGTTTGCCTCGCCGTCGGGTTCGTCTCCGCTTTCGCGGCCGGTCTTTTCGCCTGCAAGGCGATGGTCGCCCTTGTGAGGAAAGCCAGGCTCGGCTGGTTCGCCCTTTATTGCGTGATCGTGGCGGTACTGATATTCATATTCATTTAAGATGGCGGACAGGCGTTTTGTTTATTTTGTCTCTGATGTCCACCTCGGGTTGGAGGTGGCCGACCCCGCCGGTCGGGAGGCCCGCTTCGTCCGCTTCCTCGAATCCATCCCGAAAGAGGAGACCGTCGCTTTGTACATGCTCGGGGATATCTGGGATTTCTGGTACGAGTACAGGGATTTGGTCCCCAAAGGATATGTCCGGGTGTTCGCCGCCCTGATGGATTTGATCGGTTCCGGGGTCAAGGTGTATTTTTTCCAGGGCAACCACGACATGTGGTGCTACAGCTATTTCCAGGAGCTCGGGATAGAGATCCTTCAGCAGCCCTATCTTCTGGAGGCCGGCGGGAAGACCTTCTGCATCGGGCATGGCGACGGGCTTGGCCCGGGTGACCTCTCCTACAAGATGATGAGGGGCTTGTTCCGTAACAGGTTTTGCCAGAGGATGTTCAGCTCTCTTCTCCATCCCACCCTCGCGTTCAAGATCGGGAAAACCTGGTCAAAGGGCAGCCGTTTGGCGAGGAATGAGGAATATATATTCAGGGCCCAGGAAGAGCCTTTGTACAAATTCGCCTTGAAGTACTCTAGAACCAAGAAGGTGGACTATTTCATATTCGGGCATTTCCATACCGGCGTCGACATGACCCTCCCGACAGGCGCGAGGCTTCTGGTTATGAGGGACTGGGTCAGTTCTCAGTCCTCGAACTTCATTGTCTTTGACTTGAAATCAGGCCGGGTCGGCATCTCCCAGAATATCGAGTAATAGAGGGCGTCGAACTCGCCCCTCTGCCATTTCTCGACAAGGTACTCGGTCATCTTGTCGTCTCCCTTGGGGTCGTAGCCGCTCTTGAGGTCGTTGCCGAAAATCTTGGCCACACCCTGCCAGAAGCCTGCCGTGATCCCGCTCTTGTAATCCTTGATTATCTTGTAAGAGGACCGTCCTATCTCCCTGTCTATCAATTTGATGAGTAGACGGCCTTGGGATATGCTCATGCTCTTCAGAGGCTGCTCGTAGGAGTCGAAAAGCTCGCTCTGCATCTGGCCGATATATTTTTCTTTCCGCCTCCTGCGAAGGTTGTTGTCGGCGATGTGACTGTCAACCTGGGCGGTCAGGTCCTTGGCCAGCAGGGCGTACGGGTAGACCTTGTTGAAATTGTACACGAGCCTGTAATAGTTCTTGAGGTCGCTTTTCCCGCGGCGGCCCCGAGGGAACACCCATATGGGATTGATGCTGTCGTAATAGACCGTGTCACCCTTCTCCACCCTGTATCCCATGTAGGCGGCTCCCTCCCTCCTGATGGAGAGCGGGGCCTCGGGTTCCTCCTGCGCGGCGAGACCCGTCGGGGCGAGGATGCCGGCCGCGAGAAGAAGGATGGTGAGTGAAGTGATCCGGTTCATTGGCGGTCATTCGGTCTGAACCGGATTTCGCTGAAAAAAACGTACCATAAAGAGAATCTCTTGCGGGAGATGTCGAAACCGGGCGATATTTTTTTTGAATCAATATCATAAATTATTGATAATGACAAGTTTCATCATGAGTTTTCGTGGTCGAAAAAGTTGAAATATTTTTCAAATAATGTTTGAAATCCATTATTTTTCGCTATATTTGCAGTCCCAAAAACCGGGGATTATTGGGTTAAGTCGCTGATAATCAACGGTTTGGCAAAAAAGAATGTTTTTTAAAGTAATACGGCAATGTTACAACCAAAGAAAACCAAGTACAGAAGGGAACAAAAGAACGTGATGAAGGGTAACGCCCAGAGGGGCAATCAGCTCGCGTTCGGTTCCTTCGGCCTCAAGACTCTCGAGAATTGCTGGATAACAGCCCAGCAGATCGAGTCCGCCCGTCAGGCCATCTCTCGTCGCATGAACCGTGAGGGACAGATATGGATCAGGATATTCCCTGTCAAGCCCTTTACCAAGAAGCCTCTTGACACCCGTATGGGTAAGGGTAAGGGCGATCCTCAGGGCTTTGTGGCTCCCGTGACCCCCGGCCGCATCATTTTCGAGGCCGACGGAGTTTCTCTCGCCACCGCGAAGGAGGCCATGCGTCTCGCTTCCCACAAGCTCCCTATCGCCACCAAGTTCGTTGTCCGCAGGGACTATGTTGAATAATTTAATGGAGAAGAAAAGATATGAAACCATCTGAAGTTCGCGAGATGTCCGTCGCTGATCTGCGTGACCGCATCGAGGTTGAAAGGAAAAGGCTTGACACCATGAGGCTCAACCACGCCATCTCTCCATTGGAGAACACATCCGAGTTCAAGAAAGTCAGGAAGGATATCGCTCGCATGATCACTATCCTCGCTGAAAAAGAAAAAGACCAGAAATAATTAAGTCATGGAAAGGAATCTTCGTAAAGAAAGAATCGGTGTAGTGGTCAGCAATAAGATGGACAAGACCATCGTGGTCAAGGTAGAGACCAGGAAAAAGCATCCCCTCTACGGGAAGTTCATCAAGCAGTCCACCAAGTTCGTCGCCCAGGACGATAAGAACGAGTGCGACGAGGGCGATACCGTGCGCATCATGGAGACCCGCCCTTTGAGCAAGACCAAGAGGTGGAGATTAGTTGAAATCGTTGAAAAAGTCAAATAGTTATGATACAGCAGGAAACACGTTTA
>CADBRH010000083.1 GCA_902797035.1 uncultured Bacteroidia bacterium
ATCGAGAGCACCCAGAGCGGAGGTGCCAACACTTATGACCTGCCTGACGGCTGCATCTCCTCCGACGGCAAGTGGCTCAAGTTCCGCGTCCCTACAGTGAGAAAGGGTATCGCGATCTATCCTGACGCTAACGGCATCATGCGCAACGAGCCTCGCCAGGGCAACGCTGTGATAGCGGTCAAGGATGCCAGCGGCACGGTCATGTGGAGCTACCATATCTGGGTCACTGATTATGTGCCTAAGAATTATCCGGAGTATTCCGCCACTGGTGATAACGCTGACGTCGATGTGAAGATACCTGGAGAGTGCGATCCCAAATACGAGCCGACGGGTTATGCCCCCTACTGGGAGTGGGAATGGCCATATCGCCTGATGAAACGAATCCTGGGTTACACCGTGTATGGAACCACCGTGACCAAAGACTATCCTGTTAACACTGTCTATGTTAAATTGAAGCATAACGATGGGATCAGCACCTTAACTACCGTAATGGAAGTGAAGCAGCTCGACGGCCAGGAGGTTGTTCGTCTGAAACGCAGCCAGCCTTTCTATCAATACATGAGAAAAGACGCTTTCTGGCCTGGGACAGGGTTCGAGACGCCTGAAAACACGGAACCCAAATGGTATGGTAAGAGGCCGTGGCCGCAAAAAGAGGATGGTACTTACAGTACCACCACCAGCAAGTTGTCTATAAGCGAAACTATCCAGAATCCCGATTTATTATGGCTCTGGTCTGGAGCTACTAATCGAAACTTTTGGCTCTCTGGAAGTTACACTAATCCGCCAAGTAATCTATGGTCGAGTTCTTTGACCAAAACTCTCAACACGGGTTATGCCGCTTTTGCAGATACTACCGTAAACGGTGTATTGAGAGGGAAGGTTACTCATTTGTATAATGTGGAGCGTTTTCTGTTAGGAACGAAAACGATTTATGACCCTTGCCCAGCTGGATACATCATTCCCCCTCAGTTATTCTGTACTTTAACAGGAGGCAACTATAGACTTTATTACAATAGTGGTTACCATCCTGAATTGTCAGGTAAACAATTCGGGCGACTTGGTCTTAATGGTAATGGTATCATCACTTATAATCATGATGCGGGTGAATTCACCATTTTCACAGACACGACTCATTTTCACACACATATTTTGCCTGAGACGGCACAGAGGACAACGTCGAACGCGGATGGTCGTTACATCACACCTGACGCTTTTCGTTTCGCTGTTCTCCAGAATGCCATGTTTGCGGAATCTGCATCTTTAACACCTTGGTGGACTTCATTGGGCAATTACGCATATCGTTATTATTCTTGGTCAAATGGAAGTAAAATTGTCGCTGGAGGATGGGCTGTGCTCGCCATCGATGACTCTATCGGCCCTGATCCGTCAGACTTCCCGTCAACAGGTCAACCGTCGGGAGTATATTATACTAAGTCGTCCTCCTCACTCGGACGTTACACAGTGATGCGGACTGATCCGGGATTCTAATGACATGTGAAATGAACGATATCCGTCGGGCCGCTAATAGACTGGCCCTGACCATACTATCGGCGATGGCCCTTCTGACCTCCGGATGCTCGGAGGTCGAGGGGCCTTTGCCTTTGAGACCGGTTGACTCGCGGCATGAATCCGAGGGGCGGGTCTCCCAAACCTATGGCGAGGTCCGGGCCCCCAAGGGGGACAGGACGCTGACTCTCGTGGCCAAGTCTGTCCTCGGAGCTCCGACGGATGGCACTCCTGAGGAGAGTGGCTTCACCCGCTCGGTGATTAATCCCGACGACGCAGGCGCCGCTGTCATCTGGGAAGCCGGCGACTCCATCAAGGTTCAGTTCAGACGTGACGGGATCATTTATTACGGGATTCTCAAGACAAATCAAGGCGGTTCCTCCACGGCGTTTTTCACGACCGAAGATGACATTCTCGGCGGCGAGGATTATATATTCTTCTCTCCCGGGTATGAGGTGAAGAGCGAGTCATCCTTTTTCTCCAAAGTCCGGATATTCGGCCTTGAGATTCCCCAATCGCAAACCGCCGTCCCTGATGGTGTCGCCGCGGGGACGAGCAAGGTATACGCGTCTTCCGCCTCCTTTGAGGACGGGGCAATTCTTTCCTTCACTAACCTGCTGTCCCTGTTACGGTTCCGGCTTAGCGGGGATATCGCAAGCCATGTCCGGGAGGTTACCCTCCGAACCACTTCCACGGTGGCGGGGATGGTGCAAATCTGTGACTACGAAGGTTCCCCGTCCTTCAGTGAGCCAGGCAAGTTCTCCAACACTAATCAGTACTCCTCCATAACGCTGACAGGAGATTTCGAGGCGGGAAAGGAGTATCATATCGCCCTATGGCCCAAGGAGTTGTACGGGTTCGAGATTAAGTTCTCGGACGGTGAGGGGAACTTCACGACAGTGCGGACACAGAAAAGGATAACTTTTGAGCGCTCTGTTGTCACCGACATCGGGACGATTGACCTCGGAGACAGTTTCAGAGGATTTGGTGCAATCTCGACTGATCCTATCAAATACTATTCGGCGACAGAGGGAACGAAGCCGGTGAGCATAGCCGTTATCCCAGAGGGTTTCACCGAAGAGGAGCTGCCCTTGTACGAGAGTCTGGCGAAGATGGCCCTTGACGTTCTTTTCGACACAGAGCCTTACAAGACTTACAAGGACAGATTCAACGCTTGGATACTTAAAGTGGCTTCCAACGAGTCCGGGGCGGGGATCACCAACGTGAAAGATGTGGACAACTACTTCGGGTCGAAATGGGGAGCGAACTCATACTCCAACATGAGGGCGACCGATAATATTGTGTTCAATTTCGTGTCGTCCAACTGCCCGGACATCTGCTCAGGTCCGGTCTCGTCGCGGAAAACAATCGATGAGGTGCCGATAATAATGATTATCAATGACACCCGTTACGCGGGAAAGACCTGGTCTTTTTCATCCGGTAAGGGTTACGCCATGTGTCCTTGGACAGATAACGGTGGCGTTCTCACTTGGGGCTATAGATCGACTGTTCCGAAAAGCGAGTCGGATCCCAACGGCGGCTACAGGAGCAGGACAGAGGATGATATCGCCCAGGTGAAGTGGAGTCCCGGCGACTGGCGCAACACTGTGGTTCACGAGTTCGGTCACGCTTTCGGACGTCTTGGCGACGAGTACTGGACCAAAATCAGCGCGATCACGTCTTCAATTAAATCAACAATAAACGAGGTCCAAAACACCTGGACGGTACCTTTCGGCAAGAACATTTCCACTTCATATTCCACGACTCCGTGGGATGAGTTCCTTCAGAAGAGGGATGTGCTTATCCAGAAGGATTCTTTGTACGGAAGGATTGGCAAATATCAAGGCGGCTGGGACTACATCTTCGGCTGCTGGAGGAGCGAGAAAGTGAGCGGGATGATGGACCA
Organism: uncultured Bacteroidia bacterium; assembly: GCA_902797035.1. Lineage (GTDB taxonomy): Bacteria > Bacteroidota > Bacteroidia > Bacteroidales > UBA932 > Cryptobacteroides. The sequence continues at coordinate 3,413 of CADBRH010000083.1, forward strand.
CCGCCTGTACTTCAACGCTTGGAGCAGGTACCTTATCGTTCAGCGGATAATGACTCTCTCCGGCGACGGGGATGATTTCAATTATGAATTTTGGCTGGAGCGTGACGTGACAGCCGACCCGCTGCGCGATGGGAACAATTATGGTCCCGGCGGTACCACCCGTTCAGGCGACCCGGACCGCTCGGAAAAATATCAATACATATTCCCTCTCGGCCAGGAAGGGTTCTTACCGCCCGACGCTCCGCCCGGTCTCGTCAATAACGAACCAGCACCGCCGCGGATTTAATTAAAGAGTATTTAACAGACTTAATTTATTGACGAATAATTTGAATGTGAGGACCGCCACTCTGGCCCTGACGGCGGTGGCGGTGAGTTCCAACAGGTGACGAGCCACCAGACTGACGCCAGCGTCGCGGAGCTGGAGTATATCCCGTACCCGGAGACCCTCTGGTGGTATGGTGTTACTCGGAGGAGCGGTCCAGAGGAAGAAGACGGCGTCTACTGGGTGTCTGGTCAGCCAAACCGCTCTTTGAGCCAGAGGGAGAAGAAGCGGTTTGTGACGGAATATTGATTCCCTGTCTTCGTGATTGTCTCATATTCATAGAGAACCCTGGCGGCGCTCTGCACGGTGCTGGGTGTCTTCAGGGCGTGCTTTTTCACGAAAGCGGATGAGGTGATGCCACTTGCTTTCCCTTCGCGAGCGATCGCTATGAGGAGCCGCTTCTGCGTCTGGGAGAAGCCCGCGAAAAGTTCCTCGTATGCCCGGCTCTCTAGCCGGATGATGTAGCTGATTGTCTCCGGGACCATCTCCACGCCCGCCGCGCCTCCTTGCTCCGTCCGCGCGAAGACCTCATTAAGGACGCGCTGGACATACCATGTGTGGCCTTCCATCCGAGAGTATATGTCATCGAAGCATGAGCCGTCCAGTGTCTTTCCAGCCTCGGCGAACAAACCGCAAGCGAAGGAACGGTACCTGTCGCGGTCAATGGGATTCAGGAACAGGGAGACGCAACTCAGATAGAAAGGTTCGGAGGGATTGTTGAACAGTCGCTCCATCATCCTGCGCTTGCTTCCCGAGAAGATGAAGCGGGCGTTGAGGCACTTCTGCACGTGGGTCCTGATCTGTGCGATGACGTTCTTCTCGGGATATTCCGCGATTTGTTGGAACTCATCGATGGCCACGACGCAGGGCTTATCCGTATTGTTCAAATATGCGAAGATCTCGTCCAGACTGTCCTTAGGGCGGGTGATCTCTCCCATGGACAGGTCAAACACGAATTGTCCGGTGACCGGGTCCACCTTAAAGCCGGGTCTCATCGACTTCACCACGGACAGGAACCCTTCAAGGCCCTTGCGACTGTCGGATTTCAATGAGTCGGTTACCGCTCTTCCGAGGAGAAATACCATCTCGGCCAACGAAGAGGTGGAATAAAGATCGACATGGAACAACCTGTATTTCTCACGTATTTGATCCTGAGCGAAGACATGCCCGATCAGGCCTGATTTCCCCATGCGACGTGGTGAGATCAGTACGGAATTACGGCCGTTCGAGATGTTGTCCATGAGGACTTTAGTCTCGAATTCCCTGTCACAGAAGTACTTGGCAGAGACATAATCGTTCGTGATCACGAAAGGATTCGACAGGCGCATGTTATTCTTTTTCGCGAATGTACGCGATTCCATATTATTATGCAAATTTAAATTATTTGATTTTAAATAATTATCGTTTGCGGGATACTGAACCTGTACCGACGAGAGAGAATTTTAGATAGTCGATAGGTTGATAAGCAGGCAGTCCGTTTCCAAATCGTTACCTGGGATTTTTATGAATATCGGTCTCTCAGCGTGCTGGGAGGCCGTTTTTCGTGGTGGCGGTCGGAGGATTGGCGGAGAGAAACGTTTCCAAATCATTACCCTTTTGCGAGGTGTCTTTGG
>CADBRH010000084.1 GCA_902797035.1 uncultured Bacteroidia bacterium
CCAGCGGAAGCACCAACATCGTGATGAGATACCTCCGCGGCAAGTTCGCCTCCGACACGGAGTTCCTCAAATACATCAGGGAACGCCTGTTCTCCCCTGTCGGGATAAGGAACGCCGTCTTCGAGCCTGACATGAGCGGCACCCCCGTGGGCTCTTCCTACCTCTACATCACCGCCACGGAATTCGCCCGCTTCGGGCAGCTTTTCCTCGACGACGGTGTCGCGAATGGAGAGAGGATCCTTCCGGAAGGCTGGGTGTCTTACTCGACCACCCCCGCCTCGGGCAGCGGCGACGGCTACGGTGCATTCTTCTGGCTTAACAAGGATAAATACTGGACCGCCGCGCCGGATGACATGTACTGCTGCCAGGGGCACGACGGCCAGGAAGTGTTCATAATCCCTTCGAAAGAGCTTGTCGTGGCGGTCCTGGGATATTCCCCGAAACCAGATCACACGATCGATTTCAACTCCCTCCTGAAGGATATTATCGCCCAGTTGTGACAGGACTATTTCTTGAATAGCCTGGCGGCGAGCTCCTTGAACCCGCGCCTCCAGGTCAGCCACTCGTGCGCCGTGCCCTCAGAGACATAGCCCACGCAGTCGATCCCTTGCTTCTTGAGCGCGTCAAAGCCCTCCTGGAAACGGTAACCACCCTCCTCGGAACCCCAGCTGATGTGGAAGAGGCGCATCCTCTGGTTGAAAGCCGCGGGGTCGGCGAAAGCTCCGCCGCAAACGGTAGCGACATTCTCGGAGGTGATGCCGAACAGGCCGCTCAGGGTTCCCATCCAGGCGAACTTGTCCATGTTGTGGGCTGTCAGCACGGTCTCTGTGGTCTGCCTTCCGCCGCGGGAGAGGCCGGCCATGGCCCGGTGATTACGGTCCGCCAAAGTACGGAAATTCTTGTCAATGAAAGGAATAAGCTCTCCGACATAGATGTCGGTGACTGTCTTTCCGGGGACATTCCGGATCTCGGGAGTCGTCCTGATGTCACCGCTCATCACCACCACAATCATCTCCTCGGCCTCGCCGGAGGCGATCATGTTGTCGAGGATGAAATCAACATGACCTTGCTCGACCCAGCCGTTCTCGTTCTCCCCCATCCCGTGGAGCAGATAAAGGACCGGGTAGCGTTTATTCCCCTTCTCATAGCTTGCGGGAACGTACACATTAATGTGACGGTAAGTGCCGTTTATCTCCGAATAGTATTTGATCGAGCGGATCTGGCCGTGGGGGACGTTCTTGTCGAAGCGGTAATAATAGCCCTCGGGACCCTCCGGGACCTCGATTCCGCCGGCGTTGGCGGTGTAGCCGAAATACGACATGCTGTTCGGGTCGGTCAGCCTCGCGCCGTCCACATTCACGAAATAGTAGTGGAAGCCCACTACGAGCGGCTCGGTCTCAATCGACCAGACCCCGTCCTTGTCCTTGGTTCCCTTGAAAACGTCGTTCCCGATGGAGACGGTGACGGTGTGCGCAAGAGGCAGGTTGAATTTGAAATAGGCCTTGCGGGTCACTGGATCCACCCTTGGATACTCTGCCCGAAGGACATTGGTCTCGGAGGGGAAGGTCCCCTTCTCGTAATCGGTCATAGCCTTTGGCTGCTGGTTCTGGGCCCCAAGACCGAGGCAAGCCAGCGTCAAGAATACGCAAAGTGTAAAAAATCTTCTCATTGGTTCTATTTGTTTATCGTTGTATTTCGCTAAATCTCTTGAATAATCCTTTCAGTCTCAGCCCACAGGCGGGCATCCAACTCGGGATCGGAGTATCTCTCGGGGATATTCAACACCCGTTTCCCGACGAAAAAGCGGTTCCTCTCGTCAGAGGAAAGCGCCTTTATGGCCGGCCTCGCCCCTTTCTCGGGAGATTTGCAAAACGGGCGGAAAAGGACGTCGGCCAAAGGGTCGAACCAACGTCCCATAGAGATCATGTTCGAATTGACTACCCCGGGGTCGGCAAGGTTGACCTTAAGTTCCGGATATCTTCTGGCCAGTTCAAGGGAGAACCGGATCAGGGCAAGCTTCGATCGGGCGTAGGTTCCCAGCTGGGAGAAGTCCTTCTCGAGGGGCTGGAGGGAACTTTCGCTCAACCTGACAATCCGGCAAGTCAAGGAGACCATATTGACGATCCTCGCATCCGCAGGCATCAGCGGGAGCAGCAGACGTGTCAGCAGGAAGGGCCCGAAGTAATTGACCGCAAAGGTGTTCTCAAGACCCTCCGGAGTCAATGAATATCCCTTGCTGATGACCCCGGCGTTGTTGAACAGGGCTACTACCGGCTCCTCGCCGAGGCTCTCCACGAAGGAGCGGACAGACTTCATGGAGGACAGTTCCAGCGGCTTTATCTCGATGTCAGCGTCAGGCAAGCCGGACATAATCGACTCCCTGACCGCCGCGGCTTTCTGAATATTCCGGCAGGCCATCACGATCAGGAAAAGCCTGAAAGCTTGCGGCGTGAGCATGGGCAAATGCCTGGAGATCAATAGCTCAGCCCGAAGCCGAACTCGAACGTGGGCTCAGGCGAATCGAAGGGGACATCCTCCTTCTGAGCCCTGACAGCGTCCATTGAGGACGGGATCTCGAACGGGAGCTTGCTCTTGGGGTTGTGACGCCCGAAGACGACATCCATGACAGCGGCGTCTGTCGGGTCGAAGGAGAGGATCATCGCCTGTGGCAGCGACTTGAGCTCAGGTGTGATCACCAGCGACGAGCCGGTGGGGTTGATGTCAGCGACCACGGGCTTGCCGGAAGCGACAAGTTCCTTCAAACGAGCGAGTTTCGCCTCGGGGAAATCGATGTTCACTTCAACAGGATCAAAAGGGCTGGCAGGTCTGGCTGGAGCCGCGGCCTGCCTCCTGTTCCTGTTGGCTTGAGGAGCCGGGGCGGGCGGCGGGCCGAAGCCTCCCCTGCGGTCAGGGGACGATGTTGTCCTGTAGATGATTATGTCGGCCTCGGCGGGATTCTCCACAACCTGGCCGTACTCGGTGGCGACCTCGGGGGCGATGCCGTCAACGAATATCTTGACTCCCTCCTTGGCGGGCAGGGTGCCGTCGTTGGTCAGCAATACGTTGGAGACCCTCTGGCACTCAAGGCCGAAGGCCTCATATTCAGGGGCCTGGAGGGTCTTGGAGGCGACCTCTGGATCGACGTAAGGGTTCTCGAAGAGTCCGAGGATGAAATGCCACTGGAGGATCCTGGAGGCGGCCTGGTCAATCCTGTCCTCGGTGACCCTGCCCTCATTGACGAGCTCGATCACAAGCTCTGGTTGGGTCTCTGAACCCATTTGGTCAACTCCGGCGTTGATGATCATCTCCATGTTGTCCTTCTTGGTGGTCTTGCCCCGGAGGGAAGGCTTCAGCGGGCCGTTGCCGACCACACCCCAATCGGTGCAGATAGCGCCCTTGAACCCGAGCTCGTCATAAAGGACCTCGGTGGACATGTGGTAGGAATAGTTGACATTCAGGGAGTCATAGTAGGTGCCGCTGTAGTAGCCCATGGCGGCGAGGGCTCCCTTCTCAATGCCCTTCTTCCAAGGGAGGAAGTGATATTGCTGATTATCACCGGGATAGACCAGCCAGCGGCCGCTTCCACCGAGGTGAGGACCG
>CADBRH010000085.1 GCA_902797035.1 uncultured Bacteroidia bacterium
GGCGCATCCTCCTCGCTTCACTCGAGGGTTTCGCTATCAGTCAGATCAAGATCTCCGGCGTGGACCAGGAGTTCGCGACGATCACGGGAGTGATCGAGGGGATGCAGGATATCATCCTTAACCTCAAGCAGGTGAGATTCAAGAGGATGGTGGAGTCCGTCGACACTGAGGTCGCGAATATCGTCGTGAGCGGGAAGAATGAGTTCACCGCCGAGGATATCTCCAAAGGATTGTCTTCTTTCAAGGTGTTGAATCCTGAGCAGCACATCTGCTCGCTCGAGCCGTCAGTCACTCTCGAGATGACCCTGACCATCACCAAGGGCCGCGGCTTCGTGCCCGCCGAGGAGATGAGGGATGAGAACACGCCTATCGGCACCATCCCGGTGGACGCTGTCTATACCCCCATCAGGAAAGTCAACTGGACAGTCGAGAACTGGCGTGTCGAGCAGAAGACCGACTACGAGAAGCTCAACCTCGAGATCATCACGGATGGCTCGATCACACCCAACCAGGCTTTGCAGGAGGCGGCCAATATCCTTATCTACCACTTCAAGCTTTTCACCGACGACAAGAAGATCTCCCTGGAGAACACTCCGGAGTCCGATTCCAAGGAGCTTGACGAGGAAAGCCTCAGGATGAGGCATCTCCTCCTTACCAAGCTTTCTGACATGGGTCTGTCCGTGAGGGCTTACAACTGCCTTAAGGCGGCCGATATCGACACGTTCGCCGACCTTGTCTCATATTCCAGGAACGAGCTCATGAAGTTCAGGAATTTCGGCAAGAAGTCGCTCAACGAGATCGACCTGTTGGTTGAGAGGATGAAGCTCCAGTTCGGCATGGATGTCAGAAAATATAATATTGAACCCAAGAAAAAGACCGTAGAATAATGAGGCACAATAAAGCAATCAATCACCTGGGCCGCAAGAGCAGCCATCGCAAGGCTATGCTGGCGAACATGGCGACCTCTTTGATCATGCACAAGAGGATCACCACAACTGTCGCCAAGGCCAAGGCTCTCAAGAGTTATGTGGAACCGCTTATCACCAAGTCAAAGGATGACTCCACACACTCCCGCCGTATGGTTTTCAGCTACCTTAAGAACAAGGAGGCTATCAAGGAGTTGTTCGGTGTCATCGCCCCGAAGATCGCCGACCGTCCCGGTGGATACACCCGCGTTCTCCACACCGGTTTCCGTCTTGGTGACGGCGCCGACATGGCTCTGATCGAGCTTGTGGACTTCAACGAGGCCGCTCTCGCCGCCGGGAAGAAGGAAGTCAAGAAGTCGACTCGCCGCAGCCGCGCCAAGAAGGCCGCCCCTGCCGCCGAGACAGTTCAGGCTCCCGCTCCCGAGGCCGCTGAGACGCCCGAGACACCAGCGGCGGAGTAATATCAACAACCGTTTTAGTTTCCGGGATGGAGGTTATGGGCTTCCATCCCGGAACTTTTTTCACGCCGCCCGGGAAGATAATAATTCCATTTTTAAAGAATAATGGTTAAATTTCGTAAGATTTGAGCTCTTGCATGATAATCAATTAATCGGATATGAGAAAAAGAGTTATTCCTCTGGCGCTGGCCGCGTTGGCCCTCGTGTCAGCCTGTGGTGGGAAAGAGGACGCCAACATGAAGATGATCACCTCGGTGAAGTTCTCCGACGTCAAGATCGAGGACGGTTTCTGGAGCCCTAGACTTCAGAGTCATAAGGATGTGACGCTCAACGTCTGCATTGACCAGATCGAGAACCAGACCGGCAGGATCCGAAATTTCGAGAACGCCGCCAAAGGCGAGGGGGAGCACTCGGGAATATTTTTCGACGACTCTGATGTCTATAAGGCTCTCGAGGGCATGGCGTATTCCCTCCAGAACAATCCGGATCCGGCTCTCGAGGCCAAGTGCGACGAGTGGATAGCGAAGTTCGCCGCCGCCCAGAGGGAGGACGGTTATATCAACACCTACTACACCCTGACCGGTCTGGAGAACCGTTGGGACAACATGGACAAGCACGAGATGTACTGCGCCGGTCATATGATCGAGGCCGGGGTGGCTTATTACAACGTGACCGGGAAGCGTGAGCTTCTGGATGTCTGCGTCCGGATGGCCGATCACATGATGACTGTTTTCGGTCCCGGCAAGCGCCATTGGGTTCCAGGCCACGAGGAGATCGAGCTGGCTCTCGTGAAGTTGTTCCAGGTCACCGGTGAGAGGAAATATCTTGAGTTCGCCGACTGGCTCCTTGACCAGAGAGGCCATGGCTACGGCTCCTACGGCAAGTTCATTGACCGTCCCTGGCCGCCTCACTACTATCAGGATGAGGTCCCCGTCCGCGAGATGACGGAGATTTCCGGACATGCCGTTCGCTCGATGTATCTCTACTGCGGGATGGCGGATGTGGCCGCCTACACCGGTGACAAGGGCTACACCGACGCCTTGGACAGGCTCTGGGACGATGTCGTGTTGAGGAATATGTACATCACCGGCGGCATAGGACAGTCGGCTAGCAACGAGGGATTCACGAACGATTACTCGCTTCCCAATCTCACAGCCTATTGCGAGACCTGCGCCTCTGTCGGTATGGTATATTGGAACTGGAGGATGGGCCAGTTCACCGGCGACAGCAAATACGCCGATGTCATGGAGCGCTCGATGTACAACGGCGCTTTGGCCGGGATATCCCTTGAGGGAGATAAATTCTTCTATGTCAATCCTTTGGAGTCTCTCGGGAACCATCACCGCCAGGAGTGGTACGGATGCGCCTGCTGCCCCAGCCAGATCTGCCGCTTCCTTCCCTCCATCGGAAACTATATCTACGGTGTATCCGACGGCGCTGTCTGGGTCAACCTCTTTATCGGGAACACCGCCGACATAAAGGTCGGGAAGAAGAACGTGACCCTCAGGCAGGAGACCAACTATCCCTGGGAGGGCGCCGTGGCTCTGACCGTAGGGGTCAAAGGCTCTCTTAAAACCCAGATGAGGCTTCGCGTCCCCGGATGGTGCGACAACTACACCATCGCGGTCAACGGGGAGACCTTCGAGGCTCCTGTCGAGAAAGGCTACGCCGTGATTGACCGTAAATGGAAAGACGGAGACAAGATCGTTCTCAATCTCGACATGCCCGTCAAGGTCGTCGCGGCGGATCCCAGAGTCAAGGAGGACGAGGGCATGAGGGCTGTCCAAAGGGGGCCCCTGGTGTATTGCATAGAGGAAGCGGACAACAAGGGAGGTTTCGATGATTTGAGAATATCCGAGGACGCCTCCTTCAATACGGTTTTCGTCCCTGACAAGCTCCGCGGCATAGTCGAGATCAGCACCGTCGTGGCCGACAGGCCCCTGACCTATATCCCATACTACGCCTGGGATAACCGGGAGGCCGGCAAGATGAAGGTATGGGTGCCTCTCGTTGATTAATATTCCTTGAATATGAGAAAGTTATTGACCGTCCTGGGGGTCATCCTGGCGCTGGCTCCCATGTCCGCCCAATCTTATATCGCCAACCGCGGGCCGCTCCTGGAAAGTCGTTACATGGAGCTGCTTCTGGGAGCGATCAAGCCCGAGGGCTGGCTGCGCCTTCAGCTGCAGGCCCAGGCGACAGGGCTTACGGGCCATCTCGATGAGGTGTATTCCAGAGTCGTGGGTTCTCGCAACGCCTGGTTAGGGGGTGACGGTGACGCTTGGGAGAGAGGTCCCTATTGGATAGATGGTCTTCTCCCGCTGGCATATATCCTTGACGACGATGCTTTGAAGGCCAAGGCGACGGTCTGGGTGGAGGCGATACTCGGCTCCCAGAAAGAGGACGGCTATTTCGGGCCGGACACCGACCGCGGTCCCGAGCCGGGACTCCAAAGGAACAACTCCCACGACTGGTGGCCTAAGATGGTCGCCCTGAAAATCATCAAGCAGCATTATATGGCGACCCGGGACGAGAGGGTTATCCCTTTTCTGGACAAATACTTCCGTTACCAGTTAAGGATGCTTCCCGAATATCCTCTTGGTCACTGGACCTTCTGGGGACAGCAGAGGGGAGGGGACAATCTGGAGGTGGTCCTGTGGCTGTACAATCTCACGGGTGAGAGTTATCTTCTCGAACTCGCCGACCTTATTCACCGGCAGAGTGCCGACTGGAGCGGGATGTTCCTCGCCGGGACGCCGCTTCGGACCCAGAACAGCATGCATTGCGTCAATCTCGGCCAAGGATTCAAGGAACCGGTCGTGTATTACCAGAAAAGCAAGGATCCCCTTATGCTGGAGGCCATGCGGAACGGGGAGAAGACCATCAGGGACTATCTCGGCCTTCCCACCGGCCTTTGGGCCGGCGACGAGCTCATTCATTTCGGCGAGCCTACCAGGGGCTCCGAGCTCTGCACCGCCGTGGAGATGATGTTCTCCCTGGAGGAGATGTTGAGGATCACGGGTGACACCCATTGGGCCGACTATCTCGAGAGAGTGGCGTACAACGCCCTCCCGACCCAGATAACGGATGATTTCACCGCCCGACAGTACTACCAGCAGACCAATCAGGTGGCGTGTACCAGAGGGTCAGACAGGGACTTCTCCACCCCTCACGACGACACCGATGTGGTTTTCGGGGTTTTGAACGGCTATCCCTGCTGCACTTCGAATATGCATCAGGGCTGGCCGAAATTCACCCAGAACCTATGGTACGCCACCGATGACGGTGGCCTGGCGGCCCTTGTCTTCGCCCCTTCCTCTGTCGAGGCTGTCGTCGCCGGGGGAGTAAGGGTATCCATAAAGGAAGAGACTTTCTATCCTTTCGACGAGGAGGTGAGAATGACGGTGTCTTTCCCTGAGAAGAAGGTTAAAGGGGCCTGGTTCCCTGTCAAGTTCAGGATTCCGGAGTGGTGTTCCGCCCCTGTGGTCAAGGTGAACGGGGAGAGAGTGGACCAGACACTAGTAGCCGGAGGGACCGTCTGTCTCAGAAGGACTTGGATTAATGGAGACGTGATCACTGTCGAGCTTCCGATGGAGGTTCGCTCCGGGGAGTGGTACGACCGGGCGGCCGTCATTGAGAGAGGTCCGCTGGTCTATGCCCTGAGGCTTGAGGAGAATTGGGTCAGGAAGGAATTCAAGCCGGAGGAGAGGGTTCGCTATGGTGACTGGTACTATGAGGTGACGACTCCCTCGAAATGGAACTACTCCCTCTCGCGCCGTGATCTGATTCCCGACAACGTCAAGGACCGATTCATCGTGGAGTGCCTCGATACTGACAGGACCCTATATCCCTGGAATGTCGGGAACGCGCCAGTGGTTATAAGATGCAAGGCCAGGGAGGTCCTTGACTGGAGCCTCCACAGAGGCTCGGCGGGCAGGATACCTTTCTACACACAGCAGGGAGGGAATCTCGGACCCGAGGAGGAGATAACACTAATACCTTACGGATGTACCACATTGAGGATTACCGAGTTCCCGGTCAGGTAGCGGCTTGGGTCCATGGTTCGCCTTCGTTTTTAGTAATGTTATTAAAATTTTAATTAAATTACTATATTTGAAAACAAGATATCGTTAAATAGGATTTATGAACAATCTGTTTTATCTGGTTCCCGCAGCATCCTTGCTCGCGCTGTTCTTCGCGTGGTATTTCTATCATCAGATGAAAAAGGAAAGTGAGGGTACCCCCACTATGAAAGAGATAGCCCAGTACGTCCGCGAGGGCGCCATGGCCTATCTTAAGCAGCAGTATAAGGTGGTCTTGATAGTCTTTATCATCCTTGCCTTGCTGTTCTCGTTCATGGCATACGTCCTGCATGTCCAGAACGGATGGGTTCCCTTCGCGTTCCTCACCGGAGGATTCTTCTCCGCCCTCGCCGGCTATATCGGTATGAGGACGGCCACATACGCCTCCGCGAGGACCGCCAACGCCGTGAGCCGCTCCCTGAACTCGGGGCTTAAGCTCGCTTTCCGTTCGGGCGCCGTGATGGGATTGACCGTCGTGGGTCTCGGTCTTCTGGACATATCGATCTGGTGGCTGATCCTCAACGCCTGTGTCGATAGTCCAGACATGTCCCAGAAACTTGTGGTTATCACCACGACGATGCTGACATTCGGGATGGGAGCCTCCACCCAGGCCCTCTTCGCCAGGGTGGGCGGCGGTATATATACTAAGGCTGCCGACGTGGGAGCTGACATTGTCGGCAAAGTCGAGCAGGATATTCCCGAGGACGACCCCCGCAATCCCGCCACCATCGCCGACAACGTCGGGGACAACGTGGGTGATGTCGCCGGGATGGGCGCGGATCTTTATGAGTCCTACTGTGGCTCCATTCTCGCCACGATGGCGCTCGGCGCCTCCGCGTTTTTCAGCGCCGGTGTTGAGAGTCAGATGAAAGCCATATTTGCCCCCATGATGATAGCCGCCATCGGTGTTGTCTTGTCAATCATAGGAATATACGCTGTCCGCACCAAGGAAGACGCTGGACTTAAGCAACTTCTGAACTCCCTTAGCGTCGGGACCAATCTGTCGGCCATCCTTATCGCCGTCGTCACGTTCGGTGTGTTCCTCACGCTAGGCTTCCCTAATTGGTGGCAGCTCAGCCTGTCCGTGATCTCTGGCCTTTTCGCCGGTGTCATTATAGGCAAAGCCACGGAATATTACACTTCCCACTCCTTCAAGCCGACCCAAAAGCTGGCCGAGAGCTCGCAGACCGGTCCGGCGACAGTCATCATCCAGGGCATCGGACTCGGGATGGTCTCGACCTGCATTCCTGTCGTGACAATCGTGGTGGCGATTCTCCTCTCTTATCTTTTCGCCACCGGATTCTCATTTGACCCCTCCAAGATCAGTTTCGGTCTTTACGGGATCAGCATAGCCGCTGTAGGCATGCTCTCGACATTGGGAATAACCCTCGCGACAGACGCTTACGGCCCTATCGCGGACAACGCGGGAGGCAACGCCCAGATGAGCGAGCTGGATCCTGAGGTTCGTCACCGGACCGACACGCTTGACGCTCTCGGAAACACCACGGCGGCGACCGGAAAGGGCTTCGCCATCGGTTCCGCCGCCCTGACCGCCCTCGCTTTGCTGGCCTCATATATCGAGGAGATAAAGATTGGTCTCCAGCATGTCGGCACCACGGTTCTTACAATCGGGGATAAGGTTGTCGATGTGGCCAAGGCTTCAATCCCCGACCTTGTGCAATATTACCAGGTCAATCTCATGAACCCCCGTGTCCTGTGCGGAGTGTTCATCGGGGCCATGATGGCCTTCCTCTTCTGCGGGATGACCATGAACGCTGTCGGGCGGGCAGCCGAGAAGATGGTGGTCGAGGTGCGAAGGCAGTTCCGCGAGATCGCCGGCATCCTCGAGGGTAAGAAACGTCCTGACTACAAGCGTTGCGTGGAGATATCAACTAAAGCCGCCCAGCATGAGATGATTACACCGGCGCTCACCGCTATCATAGTCCCCATATTGGTAGGAGTGGCGCTTGGTGAGGCTGGTGTCATGGGCCTCCTGATCGGAGGTCTCGGCGCCGGTTTCATCCTAGCCATATTCCTGGCTAATTCAGGAGGCGCTTGGGACAACGCGAAGAAATATGTGGAGGAAGGTCATTTTGGCGGGAAGAACTCTGTCAACCATCACGCGACAGTGGTGGGCGACACGGTCGGTGACCCGTTCAAGGACACCTCCGGACCTTCCCTGAACATTCTGATTAAACTGATGAGCATGGTCTCCATAGTGATGGCTGGCTTGATTGTGATGATCCACGGATAGTTGTGCCGAAACGAACCAGCGAATAGATAACTCAAATGAAAAAAGTCACAATCAGAGATGTCGCGCGGGAGGCGGGAGTGTCGGTGACACTCGTGTCTTTCGTGATGAACGCCAAGATGGGCAAAGACGGTCGTCTTGACTGCCCGGTCAATCCCAACACGGCGGCGAGAGTCCTGGAGGTAGCCAAAAGGCTGGGCTACCGGCGGAACAACGCCGCCGCCTCCTTGCGAAGCGGCAAGTCCCGCTCGCTCGCCGTGATAGTCTCGGACATAGCCAGTCCGTTCTTCGCCGAGATATGCAGGAATCTTGAGGCCATCGCCTACAAGGACGGTTACACGGTGATATTCGCCTCGTCCGAGGAGAGTCCCGAGAAGCTCGCCAACCTTATCGAGACCATGGTCGGTTACAATGTGGAAGGCCTGATAGTGGCGCCGTGTCTTGGGGGAGAGAAGGCCCTTGAGAGAGCCACGGGTGTCGGTATCCCCACCGTGCTGATCGACAGGGATATTCCCGGAGATGAATTCGGCAGGGTGCTGCTGGACAACTATGACTCCGGAGTCATGGCGACCAAGTATCTTTTCCATCAGGGATTCGGCAAGATCGAGATGATCTCCTACAAGCTCGGGGTCACCAGCCTCATCGACAGGGAGGCCGGATACTCCGCCGCCATGGAGGACGCCGGCCTTAAAGACGAGATACGTCTACACAGGATCGAGTATGACGCCGATTCCGCCAAGAAGGGTGTCATCGAAATATTCAGGGACGCTCTGAAACGAGGCACCGAGGCTTTCATACTTCCCACCAAGAAGCTCGCGATGTACAGTTTCAACGCCCTTAACGTCCTGGGTCTCAACCTTCCAAAGGATTTCTCTTTCGTTTGTTTCGACGAGAGTGACATCTACGATTTGAAGAAGCCGGTGATCCCTCATGTTGTCCAACCGGTGTCCGAGATCGCCGAGAGATCCTTCGCTCTCCTCCAGAGAATGATCGAGGGGAATATCACCGCCGAGGAGAAGACCGTCATCCTCAAGGCCAGGCTGATTCTCGGCGGCCGCTTCGGCGTCCGTCCCACCCAGGCCAGCTTCTGATGCGGATCCTGACCCTGAAAATCGCCTTGTTGTCGGCGACGCTTTCGCTGTTGTCGTGCTCCCGGCCTGGGGTCCGTACATGGATGATGACTGAATTGAGGTTCGAGTCATCAACGGAATATTCCTCCGCCGACACTGTGTGGATGGATGTGACATTCACTCATCCAAGGAGCGGGGAATCGTTGACACGTCCCGCGTTCTGGGATGGAAACAATTCATTCATAGTTCGTTTCGCCCCTACCAGTAAGGGCCGGTGGAAATGGGAGTCTTCCTGCCCCTCAGACAAGTCTCTGGACGGTCTGCGCGGTGGACTCCGCTGCCTTGAATATGACGGCACTCTGGACATCTACCGTCACGGCTTCGTAAAGGCCAAGCCGGGCAGGAAATATCTGGAATATTCGGACGGGACTCCTTTTTTCTATCTTGGCGACACGCATTGGGGGATGTACACCGAGGAGATAGATGAACCCGGACCGAACGCCGGAGTTATCAAGACGGACTCTCATTTCAAGTACATTGTCGACCGTAGGGCGGAGCAAGGTTTCACCGTGTACCAAAGCGAGCCTATCGGCGCCGCTTTCAATGTCATTGACGGTCATGTGGACTCGGAGGACATCCCCGGTTTCCGTTTGGCCGACCGTTATTATCAATATATAGCGGAGGCGGGATTGGTCCACGCCAACGCCGAGTTCTTTTTCTCCAGTTCGATGGGAACGGCCCTGGCGAATGACGACAAGGCCTTGGAGAACCTCTCCCGTTACTGGGTGGCGCGTTTCGGGGCATTCCCCGTGATGTGGACTCTCGCGCAGGAGATAGATAATGATTTCTACCACGAGAGAGGTCACCAGAAAGTCTATGATTTCACCGATAACCCTTGGGTCAAAGTCGCGGAATATATTCACAAACACGATTGTTACGGTCATCCTCTCTCCGGTCATCAGGAGAATTCCTGGTGCACCACAGTGACAGGCAGAGGCTCCGGTGCCGAGGACCGGGACGGGAATGGAGCTTCCGTCTTCGCTTCAGAGGATGTCGCTCAGCGGACAGGACACAGCTGGTGGGCCGCCCAATGGAGCCCGTCGCTGACAGAGTTGGTGGACCCAGAGCTGGTCAGGGACTATTGGGAGTCCCCTCGTCCCGCTGTCAACTACGAGGGACGCTATCGAGGCTTGTGGACCATGGATTTCGGGGCGAGGGCCCAAGGATGGATAGCTTTCCTGTCCGGGTTCCGCGGCTACGGTTACGGGGCGATCGACATGTGGCTTTACAAGAGTACCTACGACATCTCCGGCGACTCTTTCGACGGTGTCGACCACATCACTGTCGCCGATAAACTCAAGCCATGGTCAGAGGCGATTGAATATCCCAGCGCTCTCCAGATGGGGTATCTCCGGTCGTTCCTGGAGTCTTTCGACTGGTGGAACCTAGTCCCGGTTCTCAAGGACGAGAACGCTTTCGCGGCCGGAGCCTCCGGATATGTATATGCCCGAACGGCCGGCACCCATGTGTTATACTTCTTCTCCAAAGAGACAGCCACTGGGGAAATCAATGATATTCAGGCGGGTAAAGATTTCAAGGCGACTTGGTTCAATCCTCGTTCGGGGGAGTGGAACGCTTCAATTACCATCACCTCTGGCGAGGACGGGAGGCTCATCCTTCCGGAAAAACCAGACATCGAGGACTGGGTCTTGATGGTTTCTGATTGATTTTTTGTGTGGTTTTGAAGAGCAGTATATGATTAAGAGAGCATTATTGACCGCGGCTCTATCTTTGGCGACGGTCTTGTCTTTCGGCCAGCCTAAACTTCGTCCAGACAATATCGAAGATATCATCAAAGCGATGACCGACGAGGAGTTGGCTTCTTTGCTCGTGGGGGCTAAAGAGTCTGAGTTTTATTACTTTGAGGGCACAGCCGCCGGGGTGAGGAGTATCCCGCGTCTGGGGATTCCGGCGACAATATCCTGCGATGGCCCCGCCGGGCTTCATTTCTACCCTTTCAGGGATAACACTGACAAGACCTTCTACTGCACCGCGTTCCCAGTCGGCGTTTTGTCAGCCAGCTCTTGGGATTTGGAACTGATGGAGACGATGACTGGAGCCTTGGGAAATGAGGTCCATGAATATGGGGTTGACATGTTTCTGGGCCCTGGCATGAATATCCACCGCAGTCCGCTCTGTGGAAGGAATTTCGAATATTTCTCGGAGGATCCTCTTTTGTCAGGGAAAATGGCGGCCGCGTACGTCAGAGGTATCCAGAGCAATGGGGTGACCGCGACAGTGAAGCATTTCGCCGCGAATAACCAGGAAACCAACCGTCATGAGAATGATGCCAGGATAGGCCAGAGGGCCTTGAGGGAGATATATCTCAAGAATTTCGAGATAGCCGTCAAGGAGGGGCGTCCGGGCGCTATGATGGCTTCCTACAACAAACTTAATGGCGAGTACGCCCAGCAGTCGTACGATCTGCTGACCACCATCCTGCGTGAGGAATGGGGTTATGATGGAGTTGTGCTGACCGATCATGGCGCCAAGGACGGTACGGTCAAGGCGGCTAAGGCTGGGTGCGATTTGATGCAACCAGGCAGCGAGGTTGAGCTGGAGCGGATGCTCGAAGCCGTCAAAGAAGGCGCCATTACCCGAGATGAGCTTGAAAGGAACGCGCGACATGTCCTTCGTTACATTGTCTCAACTCCTCGTTTTAAGGGGTATAAGTTCTCGAATGATCCTGATCTGAGGACTCATGCTGAACTTGCCAGGAAGGTTGCCGGAGAATCAATCGTTATGCTTAAGAATGATGGTGGTACCCTGCCTTTGAAAGCCGGTGCTAAACTGGCGGTCTATGGAGTCGGCTCTGAGGATTTCGTGGCGGTGGGTATCGGTTCCGGCCATGTGGTCGCGAAGCATGTGGGGAATATGAGGGAGAGCCTCACTGACGCGGGCTTCGAATTGAACCAAGACTTGGCTGGTTATTACAAGGCCTATGTCGAACTGGATCACGCCACTAAACGAGTGGCCGGGGCCATGGATTGGTTGGTGTATGAGTCCTGGGGCTACGGAAAGAAGGTCGCTGAGGCGGATGTGCCGCTGAATATGCTTTCGCGGCAGGCAGCGGAGGAAGATGTGGCGATTATAGTGATTAGCCGTGATGCCGGAGAAGGGTATGACCGTTCCTTGGTTGATGACTTTGAGCTTAGCGTCAGGGAGCGCGAACTTATCCGTCTTGTCTCTGATGAATACCATGCTAAAGGAAAGAAGGTAGTAGTCATCTTGAATATAGGCGGAGTCATAGAGACCGTCTCGTGGAATAACATGGCGGATGCGATTCTCCTGCCTTGGCAGCCTGGGCAGGAAGGCGCTTATGCTGTCGCTGACGTGCTTGCCGGCAAGGTTAATCCTTCAGGGAAACTCACCATGACCTTCCCGATAGATGTTCTTGACCATCCCTCAAGCGCCAACTTTCCCACTTGTCCTCAAGTTGGTGAAGCGGAGCAAGGCCTGAGAAAGAATGTCGATTACACTGAATATGCCGAGGGAATATGGGTTGGCTACCGCCACTTCACGACTCGTGGAATCAAAGTCTCCTATCCATTCGGTTATGGCTTGAGCTACACTACCTTCCTGTATTCAAAACCTATTGTCAAGGCTTCGTCTGATGGCTTTACCGCGAGTGTCACCGTGACCAACACGGGTCCCGTGGCAGGAAAAGAAGTGATAGAGGTCTATGTGTCAGCCCCTTACGGAGGCTTGGAGAAGCCTTCTCGTGAACTTAAAGCTTTCGGTAAGACCAGGTCTCTAGCTCCCGGGGAGTCGCAAACTCTCTCGTTCACTGTGCCAGCCTACGAACTCGCGTCTTTCAACGAGGCCGTTTCGGCATGGGAGACCGCCGCCGGGAATTACCAGGTCCAGTTCGGATCTTCTGTTGAGGATATCCGGGCAGCCGGAAGCTTCCGGATAAAGAAGCCTCAGTCCTGGAAGGTTAATAATTTGTAGGCACAGATTCCCAAAGGAAGCGGTGTTTGTCGCTATTTTCCGCGGGTGCGAGAGAGGCACCACCTGTAGCGCTCAAATAGGTACCGGTCGCGTCGGCAATCATGGCCGAACTTCGGCCAAGAATACCGGCGATGATCTTGGCTATCACTAGAAGCATGTTCCCGGCGCTTCCCGGCAGGGTTACCTTGTGGATTATTTATTCCTTTCCATCCTTCGTTGTTATGTCCAAAATTAGTTTATGAAAAATACCGCGAATTATTTGGTTTATATCATAAACTTGTTTATATTTGCGTCAGAGTTGAGGCGGTATGCGCGGCCGGGCTCGACTCTGAAACAATGTAAACGATTGATATTATGGAACAAATCAAAGAAATGACGGCCAAGGAAAGCCTTGCCCTCATCACTGAGACAATGAACAATAACCGAAAGGAAATCACCCGCAGGGGAGGAAAGTACTTCGTCCTCTGGGGAATTCTCCTCACCTTTTTCTCATTGTTGGTCTACTGCCTCTGGAAGACCACCGGCCACGCCGAGTGGAACAACTTGTGGTTCGCTCTTCCAATTATTGGCTGTCCGTTGGCGAGATGGATCCGCGCCAAAGAGGGATCCGAGCGTACAGGGAACACTGTAAGCCGTGTAATCAGCGGCATCTGGGCGACCTTCGGGGTGTTCGCGTGCTCATCGGCTCTTTTCACCATCATATTCACCAAGTGTAATCCGAATCCAATCGCCACAATCGCCGCCGGTGTCAGCATGACCGCGTTGATTGTGCTTCTTTTCGGCATGGCTGAGACCATCACCGGAGTCGCCTTGAAGAACTGGGCCATCAAGATCGCCGGCTTCGTGACCGGGATCGGCGGAGTCGCCCTGTACTATATTATCGGTGAGAAGGGTGGTTTCGAGGAGCAGATGTTCCTGTTCACGCTGTCCGGGATAGTCCTCGTGGCCACCGGTTTGATAGTCAGACACCAGAACCGTTAGGCCATGTTCCCTAAACTGGACCCTGTCCTTCATTCTGAGCTGAGGCTCGCCGTGATGTCGCTCCTGGCGGGTGTGGAGTCCGCCGACTTCACCTACATCAAACAACAGACGGGAGCGACCTCCGGCAACCTCAGCGTCCAGATCGACAAGCTCTCGGCCGCCGGTTACATCACGGTCGAGAAGGGCTTCAAGGGCAAAAAGCCCTGCACCACCTGCGCCATCACCGAGGCAGGCATGGAAGCCTTCCGCTCCTACATCGAAGCCCTCAAGGAATATATCAGTACTTGATCTTGTACTGTTTGCAGAAGTCGATGGCTGGCTGGTAGCCGCAGCCGGCGGAGAGAGAGCAGTAGCGTTCGGCCGGGCGAACCTTGCCCTCGGCCGCGTATAACCGGCCAAGACGGTAGAGGGTGGCCCCAAGGTTGTCGTCGTGGAAGTTCCCGGCCTTGACGCTCTTCTCAGAGGTGTTGTATAGCCTGTAATAGTCATCGACAGCCTTCTCGAGATACTCCGCCGCTTTAAGGTTGTCCCCGGTCCTGGCGTAGGATGAGCCGAGTCCGTTATGGATCCAATAGTCCATAGTCAAAGACTTGCCCTCGTTGGAAGCGAGCCAGTCAAGCGACACGCCGATGTTCTCCTCGTCCCTGCCGAGAAGGTTCAGTATCACCGCGTACTGGTACTCCGTGAGCATATTCAGAGCCCCCCTGTCACGCAGTGAGGCGAGGCAACCGACAGCCTTGTCATATTCCTCGGCCTCAATAAAAACCTGAGCGGCCAGCCGGAGACTGTCAACCGGGTCGATCACGTCGGAGACAGCCACATCGGGCCCCAGATCCCCGATCACTATCCGATCGCCCTCCCTTGTCACATCGCCGAGGCTTGAGAAAGCGGATGCGCAGATAAGCAGGGGAACGGTCTGCTTCTTGACGACGAAGGCCGGGAGGTTGGTCACGAGAATATGGTCTCCGACCTTCAGCTTCCGTATGACAAAGGAAGCGCACTTTGAGCTTGAGCCGTCCGGCAATTTCAAGGTGGTCAGTCCCTTGACGTCGTTGTCGTGAATATACCCGTTCTCGTACAGGAACAGATAGGTGGTCGTGGACATGCTGACGAACCAGTTCTCGTCAGTGTAATAGGTCCGCACGCCGACCCCGTTGACGGACGCGTCGATGGTATAGCGGCCGTCCTCCCCGGAGTCCTGGAGGGTAATCACGCTTTGGGCGAGCGCGCCTTGGCAGACAAGCGCCAGGACGGCGGCCAGAACAGGGGCTCTCATCTAAATGACGGTGTTTCTGATCTTCTCGGCCTGGGCCTCCCTGTAGGCGTCGATTCTCGCGGCGACGGCGAGATCGCCCAGGGCGATGATCTCGGCGGCGAGGATGGCGGCGTTCTTCGCGCCTCCGATGGCGACAGTGGCGACCGGGACGCCCGTGGGCATCTGGACCATGGACAGGAGAGAATCAAGCCCACCGAGGTTCTTGGTGGCCATAGGAACCGCGATGACGGGAAGGGGGGTCAGTCCAGCCGCCACCCCCGCGAGATGGGCGGCTCCGCCGGCCCCGGCGATCACCACACCGAAGCCTCTGTCTCTCAACCCTTTGGTGTATTCAAACATCAGATCGGGAGTACGATGGGCGCTGATGACTCTCTTCTCGTATTCGATCCCGAAATCATCCAGGATGCCGAAGGCGCCGGACATCACGTCAAGGTCGCTCGTCGACCCCATTATGACAGCTACTTTCATGTTCTATGAATATTTAAACTTTTGTCCAATGAATCCTCACGTCATCTTTCTCCATCCCCCGGAACCAGGTCATCTGCCTCTTCGCGAACTGGTGGATGGCGTTGGAGAGCATCAGCCTCATCTCGTCGTAGGTGAGTATGCCCAGAACGTGCTGGGTCACGAATTTGTACTCAAGCCCGTAGTACATCAGGTCCTCGGGACAAATGCCGCTGTCCAGCAGCCCTTTCACCTCCTCGATCAGGCCTCCCTGGAGCCTCGCGTCCAGCCGGGCGTCTATTCTGGAGTTCCTTTCCTCCCGGCTGACAAGCGTGCCTATGTAATATGGCTTCTTCGGAGGGTAGGAACTTTTCACCACCTGATGATCTTTCTCATACATAGCGACTTCCAGTGCTCTGACTATCCTCCTTTTGCTTTGTAGCACACTATCGTCCGGAAGAGGTCCGAACTCGGCGAGCCTCCCGATCAGCTCCTCGGCGCTGTATTGTTCCAGTTTGGCTCTCAGCTCCTCGTCAGGCGGGACTTGGCGGAGGGAATATCCTTCCACCGCCGCCTGGATGTACAGGCCGGTACCGCCGCACAGGATCGGGATCCGCCCACGCTCCCTGATGTCCTTGTATGCCTCCTCGAAAGCCTGCCGCCACTGGAAAAGGTCGAACCTGGTCCCCGCCGGCACAATGTCGATCAGGTGATACGGCACGTCCCCGTACTCCTCCAGATCCTTTCCCGTACCGATGTCCATGCCGCGATATACCTGTCGGCTGTCAGCCGACAGAATCTCGCAGATCGGAGGTATAGTGCCCTCCGCAACCGTGGCCACCCTCGGCCACGTAAGAGGGGGGACCGCCGACGAAGTCGGTGGTGGGGCCGAGCGAAGCGAGGCGTGGTCGGAGGACACTATACCTCCGATCTGGTGAGCTAGTTCAACCGCATATCTCGTTTTCCCTGAGGCCGTCGGGCCGAGGACCACTATGAGGTCGATGACACCGGACTGATATTCATTAAAGACAGCCTCGACATCAATCACTTCCGGCTCCGGAAGAGGCGCCGGCTCGGGGATCGGGATCGCTTCCCTGAATCTGTTCCGCCGTTTCCTTCCCATATCAGTCCCCCCGTTCCATTTCCCGCCGGATGTCCTTCTCCTTGATGGTCGCCCGCTTGTCGAAAACCTTCTTGCCCTTCGCCAGGGCGATCACGAGCTTAGCGTACCCATCGTCGTTGATGAACAGCTTAACCGCCACAATCGTGAGCCCCTTCTCTTTCACGGCCTGGTGGAGATGGCGAAGCTCCCTCTTGGTGAGGAGCAGCTTGCGGTCCCTCAGAGGCTCGTGCTGGCCCCAAGAGCCCCAGAAATACTTGGCGATGTTCATCCCCTTGACAAAGAGCTCGTTCCCGACGAAATAGCAGTAAGAGTCAACTAGGGAGACCTTGCCCATCCGGATGGATTTTATCTCGGTGCCGACCAGGACGATGCCCGCCTCGAAAGTCTCGAGGAACTCGTAGTCGAACGAGGCTTTCTTGTTGCGGATCTCTATCCTATGTTCTTTTTTTGAGGTCATGGCGCGTGAGCGTGGAATACAAATATACCACTTTTTTGTGTCGCTGTGAAAAATGATTAATTTCGCGGTCGTTCAATTAATTAATATGAGAAAGTTTATCCTGGCGTCCGCTGTGGTCGCCGTGACCCTTTTGGCCGTCTCATGCGCCAAGTACAAGTACGAGACAGTCAAAGGCGATCCCCTCAAGGCTAAGATCTATACCCTTGACAACGGGCTGAAGGTCTATATGTCAGTCAACAAGGAGACCCCCCGCCTTCAGACGTACATCGCCGTCCGTGTGGGCAGTAAGGATGACCCGCGTGAGACGACGGGTCTTTCCCACTATCTGGAACACCTGATGTTCAAGGGGACGGAGAGTTTCGGAACCTCGGATTATGAGGCGGAGAAGCCGATGCTGGACGAGATCAGGGATCTTTTTGAGATTTACAGGACCAAGACCGACCCCGACGAGAGGCGGGCGATCTACCATCAGATCGACTCGATCAGCTACGAGGCCTCCAAGATAGCCATTCCAAATGAATACGACAAACTGATGTCCGTCATCGGATCGATCGGTTCCAACGCGTTCACGTCCAATGACATGACTGTCTATACTGAGGATATCCCATCTAACCAGATAGAGAATTGGGCGAGAATCCAGGCCGACCGGTTCATGCATCCCGTGATCCGCGGCTTCCACACCGAACTTGAGACTGTTTATGAGGAGAAGAACATGAGCCTCACCGAGGATGACTCGAAGGCTATGGAGGCCGTCGATTCAGTCCTCTTCGCTCGCCACCCTTATGGCTTGCAGACCACTCTCGGCACCCAGGAGCATCTGAAGAACCCCTCTATCGTCAACATCGAGAACCACAGGAACAACTTCTATGTCCCGAACAACATCGCCATCTGCGTGTCCGGAGACTTCGACCCCGACTCTTTCGTGGAGATCGTGGAGAAGTATTTCGGGAGTTGGGAACCCAACCCCGGGATCAAGACTCTTGAATATGAGCCCGAGCAGCCGATCACCACTCCCGTGGAGAAGACTGTCCACGGTCTTGACGCCGAGTTCGTGATGATCGGTTGGAGGACCCCGGGAGATAAGGACGCGCTCAGGAGTGAGGTAGGGACCATTGTCAGCTCTATCCTCTACAACGGGAAGGCCGGTCTGGTCGACCTCGACCTTGTCCAGGGCCAGAAGATCGGTGGTTTTTATACCTATAACGCCAATCGTCCGGACTACGGCGAGTTCCTTCTGGTCGGCTATCCGCGAGAGGGGCAGTCGCTTGAGGAAGTCCGTGACCTGATGCTGGAGCAAGTCGGCCGCCTCCGGGCGGGAGACTTCGACGAGGATCTCATCAAATCCACACTCAACAACTTCAAGCTCAGGAGGATGTCCCAGCTTGAGAGGAACGGCGGGAGGGCGATGTCATTTGTCAACTCCTTCATCAACTCTCACGATTGGAAGGACGACGCCCTACAGTCAGAACGCCTGGAGAAAGTCACAAAGAGGCAGCTGGTGGACTGGGCCAACGAGTATCTCGGGGCCAATAGCTACGCGGCCGTGTTCAAGAGAATAGGGGAGGACACGAATATCGACAAGATCGCCGCCCCTGCGATCACTCCGATCGAGACCAACCGCGGGAAGCAGAGCGACTTCCTGACCGGGATCCAGAATTCCGAGGTGACGCCGATCGAGCCGGTCTTCGTGGATTTCCAGACAGACATGTCCAAGGGTGAGCTCGCCGGCGGGATCGGTTTCCTTTACAAGAAAAACGAGATCAACGACATCGTCAATGTGAGTCTGGTGTTCGACAAGGGTGTCCAGACTGATCCCAGACTCTCAATGGCGTTCCGATATCTCGACTATCTCGGTACCCCTTCACGGAGCGCCGAGGATATCAAGAAGGCCATGTATTCACTGGCCTTCACCAACTCATTCTCGGTCGGCGGCACCCAGACCTCAGTCAGGCTCCGCGGGCTTGACGAGAATCTCGGCGAGGCGATTGACATCGTCGAGGACCTCGTGTTCAACGCCGTGCCCGACACCGCCATACTATCTTTCCTCAAGGCCGACATACTGAAGGAGCGCGCCGACAGCAAGCTCAGCCAGAGCGCCTGCTTCAACGCCCTCCAGAATTATGTCTATTACGGTCCCGAGTACATCAAGGGATCGGCGATGACCGACGAGGAGATTCTCGGGATGACTTCCGAGGAACTGCTTGAGGCCGTGAGAGATCTCTACTCAAAGAGTCATGAGATCACTTATTACGGCCCTTCCGACGAGGCCGGGGCCAGAAAGACGCTCTCCGAGCGTCATAAGATATCTTCCGATCCACAGCCTTTGGTCAGGGAGCGTCCGGTCCTCAGGAGGGTGTCCGGAAGCGAGGTTATGCTCGCGCCTTATGACGCCAACCAGTTCTACTATCTGCAGTATTCAGACAGGGGGGAGAAGTTCGACGTGGCGAACGACACTGACGTGACGATGTACAACAACTACTTCGGCAGCGGGATGAACGCCATCGTGTTCCAGGAGATGCGCGAGGCCCGCGGATTGGCATATTCCGCGAAAGCCAGTCTGCTCACCCCGTCATATTCGGGAGACGACTATGTGTTTTACGCGTTCATCGCCTCGCAGAATGACAAGCTTAGGGACGCGGTCCTTGCTTTCGACCAGATTATCAACGACATGCCGGAGTCTGAGAAGGCGTTCGAGGTGGCCAAGGCCTCTGTCCTTTCCCAGCTCCGCACCAGAAGGGTGACCGGAAACAGCGTCTTGAGCGAGTATGTGGCGTTGAGGGAACTTGGACTCTCGGAGAGCCGCGACAAGGCCGTCTTCGAGAAGGTTCAGGGCATGACTCTGGCCGACGTGAAGGCCTTCCAGGAGAAGTGGATCAAGGACCGTGAATATACCTACGCTTTCCTTGGCTGCGCGGGGGATTTCGACATGGACTTCATCAACTCGCTCGGCCCCGTGACCTTCCTCACCCTTGAGGATATCTTCGGGTATTAAAGGCCGAACCCGGATCTGATCATCTCGACGGAGTCCAGTTTTTCCCAGCCGAAGAACTGGACTTCTTCACTGGTTGGCAGCCCGTCCCGGAAGACGGTGACTTTCTTGACATAGGGGTCGCGGCCGAAATGGCCGTAGGCCGCCGTGGGGGAGTAAATGGGGTTCTTGAGCCCGAATTTCCTGGTTATGGCCGCGGGGCGCAGGTCGAACATCTGACCGATCCTGAACGCGATCTCGGCGTCGGGGATTATCCCCGTCCCCTTCGTGTTCACGAATATGCTGACGGGCTTTGCCACGCCGATGGCGTAGGCCAGCTGGACCATCATCACATCCGCCACACCGGCGGCCACCATATTTTTGGCTATATATCTCGCGGCGTAGGCGGCGCTGCGGTCCACCTTGGACGGGTCTTTCCCTGAGAAAGCCCCGCCGCCGTGGGCGGAATGTCCCCCGTAGGTATCCACTATTATCTTTCTGCCCGTGAGTCCGGTGTCACCGGCGGGACCGCCGATAACGAATTTCCCGGTGGGGTTGACATGCAAGATGAAATCACCCTTGAAAAGTGACGCGGCGGCCGGGTCGAGCTGGGCTATCACCTTGGGCAGCAGGATATTCCTGACATCAGCCTCAATCTTGGAACGCATCGCCTCGTCGGTGTCGAACTCGTCGTGCTGTGTGGAAAGGACTATCGTGTGGACCCGAAGCGGAGTCCCGTTTTCCGAATACTCGATCGTGTACTGCGACTTGGAGTCAGGCCTCAGGTAGGGCATCAACTCCGGCTCGTAATGACGGATCCTGGCGAGCGTCCAAAGGGTGATGTGCGCCAGATGAAGGGCCAGAGGCATGTAGCTCCCGGTTTCCTTGCACGCGTAGCCGAACATCATGCCTTGGTCGCCGGCACCTTGTTCCTCGGGATCCTTCCGGTTAACACCCCGGCCGATGTCCTGGCTTTGCTCGTGGATCTCGGACAGCACCCCGCAGGAGTTGCCGTCGAACATGTACTCGGCCTTGGTATAGCCGATGCGGTTGATGACATCGCGGACTGTACCCTGGATGTCCACATAGGCGTCGGAGCGGACCTCGCCTCCGACAATCACTAGCCCGGTGGAACAGAAAGTCTCGCAAGCGACCTTGGAGTCGGGGTCCCTGCGCAAAAACTCATCCAGAATAGCGTCTGAGATCTGGTCGGCCACCTTGTCGGGATGGCCCTCGGAGACTGACTCCGAAGTGAAAAGATAGTTCATTTCTTTAGCATTTTTTAGACCGAGGTTGCAAGCGGTTCAAATCCGTCCTCGGAAGTTTTCGGACGCGAAAATAGGAAAACTTCCCGATATGTCAAAAACCGGCCGCCGGTGTTGATATCTTTGTTGATAAAAACATGCTTAAGCCGGCGATTCTAAGTGGTTGAATATTTCAGCAAGCCGATTATTTGTATTAATTTCGCAAGTTGAAAGACATATGAAATAACGAGAACACAGTAATATTTTTCACTTAATTTAAATCTATGGTCCAATCAATCAAAAAAGGATTAGCCGCCCTGGTGGCAATCTTCGCGGGAGTGGCGGCCTTCGCCCAGGTCACCACCTCCAGCCTCGCCGGAAACATCAAGGATGAGAACGGCGAACCTTTGACCGGAGCGGCCGTGGTGGCGGTTCACACGCCATCCGGAACGCAGTACGCCGCCGTGGCCA
Organism: uncultured Bacteroidia bacterium; assembly: GCA_902797035.1. Classification (GTDB taxonomy): domain Bacteria; phylum Bacteroidota; class Bacteroidia; order Bacteroidales; family UBA932; genus Cryptobacteroides. The sequence continues at coordinate 21,763 of CADBRH010000085.1, forward strand.
ACATGGACGGTAACTACATGATCAATGGTATGCGTGTCGGTGGTCCCTACAGGGTCACGATATCTTTCTTGGGCTACCAGACTATTGAGTACACCGACGTTACTCTCCAGCTTGCAGAGTCATTCAACCTGAACGCGCAGCTCAAGCCGGACAATGAGCAGCTTGAGTCGTCCGTGGTGATCGCCGCCCCGACCTCCAGGTTCACCTCGGTGGTCAAGACCGGCGCCTCCACCAACATCTCTACCAGCCAGATCACGGAGATGCCTACCGTCAGCAGGAGTCTGACCGATGTCGCCAAGCTCTCCCCTTACGGTGGTAACGGGTTGAACTTCTCCGGATCATCCGGCCGCAGCGCCAACTTCACTGTTGACGGCGCGAATGTGAACAACAACTTCGGTTTGAGCACCGCCCTCCCCGGTGGCGGCAACCCTATCTCGATCGACGCCATCGAGGAAGTCCAGGTCGTTGTCTCCCCTTACGATGTCCGCCAGTCCAACTTCATCGGTGGAGGTCTGAACGCCATCACCAAGTCCGGTACCAACACCTTCAAGGGTTCCGCCTACATCTATCACCAGAACGAGAACCTTCACGGGAACCGTGTCGACGGTGTGGATCTCGAGAGGAGCAAGGATCGCCAGAGCACCTATGGCTTCACCCTCGGTGGCCCTATCGTCAAGAACAAGCTCTTCTTCTTCGTGAACGCCGAGAAGACTCCGAGCCCGGGTGAGGTCATCAGGTGGAGGCCTTCCACTGACGGTGTGGCCGACGAGACCAGGATGATCTCCCGCGTCAAGAAATCCGACGCCGACCAGCTGATCAGCTTCCTGAAGTCCAACTACGGCTACGACCCCGGTTCATACGACAACTACAACAAGAGCAACGGAAATGTCAAGTTCCTCGCCCGTTTGGACTGGAACATCAGCCAGAGCCACAAGCTCGCCCTGAGGTACAACTTCACCAACTCCAACGCCTGGAAGACCCCTTCCACCTCCCGTGACGTTCCCACCCTCAGCAACGGTATGGTCAGCAAGGACGGACTCGTGTTCAGCAACTCCCTGTACAATCAGAACAACCAGATTTACACGATCTCGGCCGACCTCAACAGCCGTTTGGGGCAGAATCTCTCCAACCAGTTGCTGGTCACCTATTCCAACATCCAGGATGTCCGCGACAACGACCCCGACAACTTCTTCCCCTTCGTGGAGATCGCGGCGGGCGACCTTGGTGACAGCGGCAGCCCTTATATGGACTTCGGTACCGAGCTCTTCACCTACAGGAACAACGTCCAGAACACCGTTCTCAACATCAAGGACGATATCACCTGGTACAAGGGCAACCACAAGATCACGGCCGGTCTGAGCTACGAGGCCCAGATGGCTCTCAACACTTACATGCGTAACGGTACGGGTACCTTCCAGTTCGCCAGCCTGAGCGACTTCTACAACGGGAACGCTCCCATCTCGATGGCTTTCGACTGGGGTTTCGACGGTGAGGAGTATCCTTCCGCCAAGGTCCGCTTCTACCAGATCGGAGCTTACGGCCAGGACGAGTGGAACGTCAATGACAAGTTCAAGCTCACCTACGGCCTCCGTGTCGACAACCTGTCGTTCAACAACAACGACATCATGACCAACAACGCCGCCAAGGCCATCGACTACGGCGGACGTAGCGTTGACACCGGTCAGTGGCCCAAGACCAGCATCCAGTTCAGCCCCCGTGTCGGATTCTCCTGGGACGTTCTTGGTGACAAGAGACTCAAGATCCGCGGAGGTACCGGTCTGTTCGCCGGCCGTATCCCCCTCGTGTTCTTCACGAACATGCCCACCAACGCCGGTATCGTGAAGGGCCGTCTGACCCAGATGAAGGATCCCGCCGTGCTTTCCCAGATGATACGTAACGGCAAGCTCGTCACCGATCGCTGGGAGATCCTCAATATCCTGAACAACATCGATTCGAAGAAGTATCCCAAGACCATCACTCCTGAGTCCGCTCCCGCCCCGAGCGAGATCGCCGGTGTGGATTACAACTTCAAGATGCCTCAGGTTTGGAAGAGCTCCATCGCCATCGATTACACCCTTCCGGTCGCCTTCCCGTTCACCATCTCCGCCGAGTACATCTTCAACAAGAACATCAACGGCGTCATGCTGAACAACTACAACATCACGGACGACAACTCCGGTTGGGCCACCTTCAACGGAGCCGACCAGCGTCACATCTATCCCTCTTCCTACAAGTACAGCAAGGTTGACGCCTACGTCCTCTCTAACACCCATAAGGGTTATGGCTCGATCGCCACGGTCTCCGTCAACGCGGAGCCTGTCAAGGGCCTGTTCTTCACAGCCGCCTACACTCACACTGTCAGCAAGGAGATCACCGGTATGCCCGGCTCGAACGCCTCCGCCGCCTGGAAGTATATCCCTTCCGTGGACGGACCGAACTTCAACGTGCTCCACAACTCCTCCTACAACCTGCCTGACCGTGTCATGGCCTCCGTCTCCTACACCGACAAGGCTCACAACCACTGGAGCCTCCTCTATGAGGGACTGCGCTACGCGGGCAACAGCTTCATCTATTCGAATGACATCAACGGCGACGGCAACGCCTACGACCTGATGTACATCCCCGCCGAAAAGAGCCAGATCCGCTTCATCGACTCCGACAATGAGAATCGTTTCTGGGAGTTCTTGGGTCAGGACAAGTATCTGACCGCGAACCAGGGCAAGTACGCCGAGGCATACGCCGTGACCCAGCCTTTCCGCCACGTGTTCGACTTCCGTTACGCCCATGACTTCATCGTCAAGATCGGCACATCCAAGAACACCCTCCAGCTCAGCCTCGACGTCCAGAATGTCGGCAACCTGTTCAATTCCCAGTGGGGTGTGGCCAAGACATGGAGCCCTGACGTGCCCAAGGACACTAACGGCAACGCCAAGATCCTGAAGTACGAGCGTACCGATCCCGACGGAGTCCCCGTGTTCTCCGCCACCGTTCCTTCCGGTGCCAAGACCTGGGACTTCTCCCACACTCTCTCCAACTGCTGGTACATGCAGATCGGTGTAAGGTACATGTTCAACTAATATCACAGGCCAGAATATGAAACTTAGATATTTATTCGCTTCGTTAGTCGCCGCGGCCGGCATCCTGGCCAGTTGCGACATTGAGGAGCCTATCTCCAAGCTCCAGGGCCTGGAAGTCTCCAATGACTACGTCACTGTCGCCGCTGACGCCAACTCCAGCGCGACCATCACCGTCAACTCTGAGGAGGGTTGGACCGCCAGCGTCAAAGACTCCTGGGCAACCGTCAGTCCCGCGACCGGTTCCGCCGGACAATCCAGCCTGACCATCACCGCCTCCGAGGCGACATCCGCCAGGAACACGGAGGTTTACATCAACACAGGCACCAAGACAAAGATTGTCAGCTTCAACCAGAGCGCTCCCGCCGGAGTTGAGGTCCCTCCTTCCACCTGCGCCGAAGTGATCGCGGGTGAGAATATCACCTACAAGGTTGTCGGAACCGTCACCAGTATAGCCAACACCCAGTATGGTAACTGGTATCTCGCCGACGACACAGGTGAGATATACATCTACGGGACCTTCAACAATAAGGGCGCCTATCCTAAGGACTCCGACGGAGGTTGGGACGCTTTCGGCATCGAGGTGGGCGACAAGATCATGGTCGAGGGACCCAAGACCGTGTACAATGGTGTTGTCGAGCTTGTCGATGTCTCCTACAAGATTGTCCAGAAGTCTCTGATCGACGCCAGCCTCACCACCGAGGTTGTCTCTCCTGAGGCTGGACAAGACACCCTGATCGTCTCCTCCAAGGTGCAGCCTGTACTCGTCTCTGTCAACGCCGACTGGATCACGGTCTCTGACCTTACCTCCGACGGCAATTACCTTCTCACTTACAAGGCCAACACCCGCACCGCCGAGCGTACCGCAACGATCACCATCAAGGCCCCCGGTGCCGTTAAGGCTGTGGTCATCAAGCAGCAGGGTGTCGAGCCCACCGGTTTGACAATCACTGAGATCGTCGAACAGGAGGACAACTCCATCATCGAGACCCTCGAGTGCACCACCGTGGCCAAGACCACAAGGGGTATCGTCGTCTCCGACGGCACGACCGCCCTCTATGTTTATGGCAACATGGTGGCCGATGTCAAGGTAGGTGACAACCTCAAGCTCTGGGGCAAGAAGACCACTTACAATGGTGTTCCTGAGATCACCGACCTCACCGCGATCGACGTGATCTCTTCCGGCAACACTGTCAAGCATCCCGACGCGAAGGACATCACGGCCGTGGCTACTGAGTACACCGCCTCTAAGGCCGAGTTTGTCAAGCTTTCCGGTACCCTCACCGTCTCCGGTAATTATTACAATCTCGCTCTTGACGGAGTCGATCCCGACACCAAGCAGGGCAGCATCGTCTACCCGACTGATGATCTGGCGGCCAAGAGCTTCGACGGCAAGAAGATTACCGTGACCGGTTACTACAACGGTCTCTCGGGCGGCGGCAAGTTCCTCAACATAATAGCCACCAAGATCGTCGAGTTCGTTGACAATCCCAAGGGCACGCTCAAGAACCCGTATGAGGCCAGCGAGCTCGCGGAGTTGCTGAAGGCCGGCACCGTCATTGAGGAGGCCGTTTATGCCAGGGGTATCATCAACAAGATCGACAATGTCAACCTTAACTACGGCAACGCCCAGTACTGGCTCTCCACCAATGGCGAGACCCCTGATCTCGAGGTCTACCGCGGTTTCTGGTACGGAGGCGAGAAATTCACCTCCGAGGACCAGATCGCTGTGGGCGACGAGGTTGTCGTCTATGGCAAGGTCAAGGTCTACAATGGGACACCTGAGTTCGACGCCAACAACAAGATCGTGACCCTTAACGGGAAAGCCGCTCCCGCCGGGACCGGCACCGCCGAGGATCCTTACAATGTCACAAAACTTGCTGGTATGCTCCTCGCCGGCGAGACGTTCGAGAACGAGGTCTATGCCAAGGGAATCATCTCCCAGATCGACAATGTCAACCTCCAGTACGGCAACGCCCAGTACTGGATCTCCGACGACGGCGGCAAGAAATTCCAGATGGAGGTCTACCGCGGCCTCTGGTTCGATGGCGCCAAGTTCACCTCCGAGGACCAGATCGCTCTCGGTGACGAGGTCGTCGTCTACGGCAAGGTGAAGGTCTACAAGGAGACTCCCGAGTTCGACGCCAACAACAAGATCGTCTCCCTCAACGGCAAGACCGAGTAAGGGCGTCGGTTTCATGAAAACAAGGAGAGGCTTGACCGGTCTCTCCTTGTTTTTTTATATCTTTACCCTATAATCGTTTCCATCATGAGACATTCCTCCTTCCTTGTCGTTATCGCTTCCGCTTTTATCGTGGCCGGGTGCGACTTGCCAAAGAACGAGCCGGTCGATTATGTGAATCCATACGCCGGTAATATAAGCCATCTGCTGGTGCCGACCTACCCGACCGTGCAACTCCCGAACTCGATGTTGAGGGTCTATCCGGAGCGTTCGGACTACACTTCCGAATATCTCGACGGCCTTCCGGTCATCGTCACCAACCACAGGGAGCGCTCCGCCTTCAAGTTGTCCGTCGCCCCCCCGTCAGAGATCGCCGAGGGGCCGGTCATCCCCATGTCCTACGATAACGAGCGCCTGACCCCGTATTCGTTCGACGTGACGCTCACTGACGGGAAGATCCGCGCGAGGTACGCCCTTTCGCGTCAAAGCGCTGTCTATTCACTGGAGAGCGACGAGCCTCTGAGGGTTATCCTCTCCAGTAGGGGAGGAGAGGTCTCTTGGAACGGTGAGGCCCTTGAAGGATGGCAGCCCGTTGAGGATGAGACAAAGGTTTATGTCTATATGGAGCCGGAGGCTCCCCCGGCGACAGTGTACACCGCCAGCAAGGGGAGCAGCCGTTGGGTGACCCTCCGTTTTGACAAGCCTTCGGTGAGGCTGCGCTACGGCGTGTCCTTCATAGACGTGGCCCAGGCCAAGACGAACCTCCATAGGGAGCTGAAGGATTATGACGTGGATGCCCTCGCCGCCGAGGGAAGGAAGGTCTGGAACGAGACTCTGGGAAGGATATCCGTCAAAGGCCCCGAGAAGCGCAAGAGGGTTTTCTACACCTCGTATTACAGAACTTTCGAGAGGCCAGTGTGTCTTAGCGAGGACGGCCGATACTGGAGCGGATTCGACAATACCGTCCACGAGGACGGCGGCGTTCCATTCTATTCGGATGACTGGATCTGGGACACCTACAGGGCAGCGCACCCGCTCCGGACACTTATGGACCAACCGCTTGAGGAGAATATCCTCGCGTCTTTCCTTAGGATGGCGGAGCAGATGGGCACTGGCTGGATGCCGACCTTCCCGGAGGTCAGCGGTGACTCCAGGAGGATGAATAGCAACCACGCCATCCCCTCGTTCGCCGACGCTGTGGCCAAAGGCTTGAAAGTTGATGCCACGGCGGCCTTTGAGGCTGGCCGGAAGGCTTTGAGGGAGAAGACATTGGCTCCTTGGTGCGGGAATCCGGCCGGATTGGTTGACGAGTTCTATTGGGAGAACGGCTATATCCCCGCCTTGCGTGAGGGGGAGCCTGAGACCGATCCCAACGTCCACGGTTTCGAGAAGCGTCAGCCGGTTGCTGTGAGCCTCGGGACCGCCTATGACGCCTGGGCGCTTTCCAAGCTCGCCGAGGCCTCCGGGAGGCCGGATGAGGCGGCTTTCTATTCGGAATGGTCGCGAAACTACCGCAAACTCTTCAACCCCGAGACTCTGTTCTTCCATCCCCTCGACAAGGATGGTGAGTTCATCCCGGACATTGACTACAACTTCCCGGGAGGCATGGGGGCTCGTGAATATTACGACGAGAACAATGCCTGGGTTTATCGTTGGGACGTCCAGCATGATATTCCGGGACTGGTCACTTTGATGGGCGGCCCGGACCGCTTCTGTAGGGAGCTGGACAGGATGTTCGCCACTCCGCTCGGAAGGAGCAAGTACGGTTTCTACGCCAAACTTCCCGATCACACCGGCAACGTGGGCCAGTTCTCGATGGCGAACGAGCCGTCGCTCCACGTGCCTTATTTGTACAACTATGCCGGCGCCCCGTGGAAGACCCAGAAGAGGGTCCGGCAGATGCTGGACACATGGTTCCGTGACGACCTTATGGGCGTCCCCGGCGACGAGGACGGCGGCGGGATGACCTCCTTCGTGGTCTTCTCCTCCCTTGGTCTCTATCCTGTGACCCCCGGTGATCCGGTCTACACCATAGGCAGCCCTGTTTTCGCCGAGGCCGCTATGACTCTATCCAACGGTAAAGTATTCAAGATCATAGCCAAGGACGTCTCGGATGAGAACAAGTATATCCAATCCGCCACCCTGAACGGTGAGCCGCTGGAAGGCCCCTGGATCACCCACGAGGAGATTATGTCGGGAGGAATCTTGACCTTGGAGATGGGACCTCTCCCGAACAAAGAATGGGGAGCGGTCACCCTTCAGGACAAGAAAGAGTGGGACGCCGCTATCTGGAAGTGGAACGATATCGGCGACGGGATCGAATACACCTACGCCCAGTTTCCGTTCAGGGGCAAGACGCAGAGCGTCAGCATCGTGAGGTACCCGGCCTATAAGTTGGAGACGTCCTTCGTCCACGCCCCCGGAGAGGAGGCGGCAGGAACCGACTCGCTGGCGATCAGGACAGGCGCCCGCGTGGCTATCAACGGGAGTTACTTCAATATGAGAAGGCTTATCCCCCACACCTTCTTCTCGATTGGCGGCAAGGTGGTCGGCCAGACCCCTAAGACCGAGATCCAGCGCTCCAACGGTGTGCTCGCGTTCAAGGATAAGGAGGGTCACATAATGGAGATAATCCCGTATGACTCAACACGTCTGGAAATATTCAGGACTGAGTTTCATTCCGCCCTCGCCTCCGGCCCGATCCTGAGGCTCGACGGCAAGACACCAGACTTCCCGAACGACAAGTCCTTCTTCCAAATGCGTCACCCCAGGACCTTTATGGGCTGGGACGACAAGGGAATGGTGTATATGGTCGTCGTGGACGGCCGTTTCCCCGGCCAGGCCGACGGGATGAGCGTTCCCGAGCTGGCCACGGTCTGCAGGCTTCTGGGCTTGAAAGACGCTATTAACCTGGACGGGGGAGGTTCCTCCACTCTCTGGACCGACACAACCGGGGTCGTCAATTACCCCTATGACAACCGCAAGTTCGACCACGAGGGCACCCGAAAGGTCCCGAATATCGTGATCGCGAAGTAGCCGCGGGTTTCCGAATACCGGGAAAAAGATGTAACTTTGAAAATTGTAATGACTGGAACACCATGAGGAATCTGTATCTGACAAACACTCTGACCAAGAATAAGGAGCTTTTCAAACCCGTTCACGAGGGGCATGTCGGGATGTATGTCTGCGGACCGACCGTCTATGGCGAGGCCCATTTGGGCCACGCCCGTCCCGGAGTGACCTACGACGTGCTGTTCAAACTCCTCAGGCACCTCGGCTACAAGGTCCGTTATGTCCGCAACATCACCGATGTGGGCCACCTTGAGCACGACGCCGACGAGGGGGAGGACAAGATCAGCAAGAAGGCTCGTCTGGAGCAGCTTGAGCCGATGGAGGTGGTGCAGAACTACACCTTCCGCTACCACGAGGCGATGAGGCTTCTAAACGTCGCCCCTCCTTCCATTGAGCCGAGGGCTTCCGGTCACATTATCGAGCAGATAGAGACCATCAAGGTGATTCTTGACGCCGGATACGCCTATATCTCAAATGGTTCCGTCTATTTCGACGTTCAAAAGTACAACGAGAGACATCATTATGGCGTGTTGTCCGGTCGCAATCTGGACGACACCCTGGAAGGGACTCGCTCGCTGGACGGCCAGAGCGACAAGAGGGCGCCATACGATTTCGCTCTCTGGAAAAAGGCCGAGCCGGAGCACATCATGCATTGGCCCAGTCCCTGGAGCGAGGGCTTCCCCGGCTGGCATCTGGAATGCTCGGTGATGGGCGAGAAATATCTCGGCGAGGAGTTCGACATCCACGGTGGCGGAATGGACCTGCTGTTCCCTCATCACGAGTGCGAGATCGCGCAGAACGTGGCCTGGAGAGGCACTCAGGGCGTGCGCTATTGGGTCCACAACAACATGATCACCATCAACGGGCAGAAGATGGGCAAGTCCCTCGGGAACTTCATCACCCTTCCCGAGCTCTTCTCCGGCAACCATCCGAAACTCGAACAGGCCTATTCACCGATGACGGTTCGCTTTTTCATCCTTCAGGCCCACTACCGGGGGACGCTGGACTTTAGCAACGAGGCCCTGCAAGCCGCCGAGAAGGCTCTTAAGAGAGTGATCCAGGCAAGTAAGGATCTTGCCTCGATGGCTAAAGCCTCCGGAGTCATCCTGAGCGGCGCGAAGGATCTTCCTTACGGCACCATGTCCGATGCCGTCGCCCCCGACACCTGCCCCGCCGACTCCGCTGAGGTCAAGGCTGTCTTCGAAGGTGTTTACGATGCTCTTCGCGACGATCTCAACACTCCCGTCGCTCTATCGCATGTCTTTGAGGCTGTGAGGATTATTAATTCCGCCAAGGCTGGACAGACGATACTTACGGAAGGTGACATCAAGACCCTCGCCCAAATCTTCGATGACATTGTCTTCGGTGTTCTCGGCTTGAAGGACGAGGCGGCCGCTGAGTCAGGCAAAGGTCAGGAAGTTGTCTCCGGGCTTATGGATATGGTTCTTGAGGAGAGGGCAAAAGCGAAGGTCGCGAAGGACTGGGCCAAAAGCGACGCCATCCGCGACCATCTCAAGGCTCTCGGCATCACCGTCAAGGACACGAAGGACGGCGCCGAGTGGACGATTGAATAATTCTTATTCCGCCGGGGAGAAATCCTCTTTCCCTACTCCGCAGAGAGGGCAGACCCAATCCTCGGGGAGGTCTTCGAAAGCTGTTCCGGGAGCGATCCCGTTGTCGGGGTCTCCCACCTCGGGGTCATATTCGTACCCGCAAACGTCGCAAGTGTACTTTTTCATCTCAAATTGTTTTTGATTGTTTCTTCAAATATAAGAAATATTCGCTATCTGACGACCGGCTTGTACTTCGGCACGAGCGCTTTCATCACGATCCATGAAATGAGGTACGCGAGGCCGCAGTAGCAGAATATTATGAAATATCCCGCGGGCTTTCCCTCGAACCCAAGGAAATGGAAGGAAGCTCCCGCTTTCTCCGCGAAAGTGAAAAGGTTGCCGGCGATCTTCTGTAGGGCCATGGTGGATATGCCGCCGGCGAGTGAGCACATTCCCGTCAATGTGCCGATGGTGCTTTTGGGGAAGAGATCCGAAATGAAACTGTAGGTGTTTGCCGCCCAGGCGGAGTGTCCGGCGGCCGCGAGACCGATCAGTATGGCCGGCCACCAAGGGGTGTTGAACCAGGCGCCCATAGGCTGGGCGAATATGGCCATCAGCGGGAACATGGCGAAAATAAGCATCGCCCTCATTCGGGCGTCGAAGGGGTGCATGCCCTTCTTCTCGACGAAATGTTTGGGGACATATCCGCCGAAAATGGACAGGACCGCGCAGATGGCGTAGAGCGTGATCAGCAGGAGTTTCCCCCTCGGTGTTGTCGCCTTGGCTCCGAATTCCGTGTCGAAATATGACGGGGCCCAGAAAAGGAAGAACCACCACACGCAGTCGGAGATAAATTTGTTGAGGATGGCCGCCCAGGCCTGGCGGTGTCTGAGGCATTCCCGGATCGACATGCTCTTCTCGGCCGCGACCGCGGCTTTCTCGGCCGCCTCCTCTGCGTCGTCCTGATGAATATAATCAAGCTCGGCCTCGTTGACCTTCGGGTGGGACTCCGGCTTGTCGTACATAAACGCCCAGAAGAAGACCCAGATGAACCCCAGGGCGCCGATGATGATGAAAGCCATCTCCCATCCCATATTCTTGGCTAGCGGCGGGATGCAGAGGGGGGCGGCGAGCGCCCCGATTGAGGATCCGGCGTTGAATATCGCGGTGGCGAAGGCCCGGTCTTTCTTCGGGAAATACTCCGCGGTGACTTTTATGGCCGCGGGGAAGTTGCCTGCCTCTCCAAGCGCCAGCACTCCCCGCCATAGCATGAACAGATAGACGGAGGTGGTCGAGATGGCCAAGGCGATCTCGCTACCGGCCTTGACAGCCTTAAGGGCAGCGGCGGACTCCAGACCAGTCACCGAGGCGGTCAGCGCTCCGGTGGTGGCGTGGAGAACCGCGCCCAGCGACCAGACGCAGATTGAGATGATGTACCCCTTCTTTACCCCTATCCAGTCGATGAACTTTCCGGCGAACAGGCAGCAGATGGCGTAGAACAGGGAGAAGAACCCTGTCACGGTGCCGTATTCGGCGTCAGTCCAGTGGAACTCGGGCTTGATGAATTCCTCGTAGGTCAGGGAAAGGACCTGGCGGTCCAGATAATTGACGGTCGTGGCGAAAAAGAGCAACGAGCAGATCCACCAACGGAACGAGGTCATCGGGGAGGTTTGGTCAGTCTTTCTCATTGTAGTCCTTAAGAGCCTGGTAGAAAGCCTGGATGTTCACAAAAGGCGTGCGAGGGGGGACGTCGCAACCAGTCGAGAGGATGAAGTTGTCAAATTCCCTTGTCTTGTCAAGCAGTTCGCTGACAGCGGAGTAGACCTTCTCCGGAGTACCCTGCCGCATCACTCCCGATGGGTCGATATTCCCCAAGACCGGCATGTCGGGAGGACATGTGTTCAGGGCCTCCACCATGTCCGCCCGGTTCCCGAAATGGAGGGCCGAGGCCCCGGACCGGAGCATGGCGCCGGTGCAGTGGCCGGTATTGCCGCAGTTATGTAAAACGATGGAGAAGCTATCGTCCTGGACGGCCTGGACAATCTTCCGGACATAGACGGATGAATATTGATAACAATCGTCGTCAGACACCAGTCCGGCCGCCGGCTCGGCCAGAATCACTCCGTTTATCCCGGTCTCTTTCATCGCCAGCAGGTAGGAGGTTATGAACGCCGCGCACTTGTCCAGCAGAAGGGTCACGGTCTCAGGCTCGATGTACATGGCCATCATCAGCTCCGACATGTCGTAGAGCCTTCCGGCCAGGGAGAAGGGACCGATGCATCCGCCAAAGACCTTCTTGTCCTTTATCGCCGAAGCCACTATCCTGTTGGCTTTCAGATATTCCCGCACTCTTCCCTTGTCGAGGGAGGGAACCTCTAGAGCCTCGACAGACTCGCGGTCCTCTACCAGTCTTCCTATCACGTTCGGGATCTCGTCCTCCGAGAAGCGGATCTCCGCTCCGAAAGCCTCGGCCTCCACGGTGAGGTCCATGATGGCTGTCACGGCGTCGGCCGGGAATCGCTTGTTAAGCGCGATGATAGCGTCGGCGTGGGCCTGCCCGTCGGTCACGGCCTTCAGCACAGTGCCGCCGCCAAGCTCGATCCCGGGATGGGTCATTATAGGGATGACTAGGCGTTTCTTCTTTTGTAACATCTTGTGTTCCTGCAGATTTGGCAATGGTATGGCTGACGTTGCAGAGTCTCCCCGAGGGCGAAGAAACCGCTGACAGACTTCTCGGGGGTCATAAGAGACGATTCGGAGAGGATCACCCCGCATGGCCGCTCCGGGAACAGGGAGAACAGCAGATGCTGCTCCCGGATGTCCCAATTGCAGTAACCTGGGCTGTATGGCATCGAGAGGGGCCCCGGGCCGTCATATTCCTTCTCCATCCGGCTGACCGTCATCTCGGCCAGGACGCTCCCGATGGAGTCGGCGATGAAATCGGCGACAATGTCCCCGTTGGCTTTCAGTTCTTCCTTAGCCCTGTCATATTCCCAGCCGGCGGTGCCGATGAAGAGCAGGGCATGTGTCATCCCCTTGAGGTAAGAGCAGATAATCCCTTCCGGAGTGAAGGTTTTCCCGGCGAAACGGACCTGTCTCGGAGACAGCTTCTCCGCCTCGACGACCTGATAGATGTATCTTAGCGTGGCTTTCGGCACAAGCTCGTCCCTGACGGCGAGGGCCATCTCCCTCACCCTCTCGTCAGGCGCGGAGTCCTTGTAGCCCATCGCGAACCAGATCTCCTTCTCGGACACCTCGTCCGGGCTTATCCGGAAAGCCTTCTCAACCATCAGGACAGCAGTTTCTTGGCCACAACTACAGCCTCGTTGGCGTTGGAGCTGTACCCGTCGGCGCCGATTCCGTCGGCGAACTCCTGGTTGAGCGGGGCGCCGCCGACCATGACCTTAACATTCAGCCCGTCGGCCCTGACAGCGTCCACGACCTCCTTCATGTAGTCCATGGTGGTCGTCAAGAGGGCTGAAAGGCAGATGATGTCGGCGTTGTTCTCCTTGGCCGCCTCGATGAAGCGTTCCTTTGAGACATCGGTACCGAGGTTGATGACCTTGAAGCCGCGTCCCTCGAGCATCGACGCCACGAGGTTCTTGCCGATGTCGTGGAGGTCTCCCTTGACCGTGCCGATGACCACGGTGCCGATGGTGGTGGTCTGTCCGGCCAGCATCAAGGGCTTCAGGATGTCCAGGGCCGACTTCATCGCCCTGGCGCTGAGCAGGAGATTGGGAACGAACACCCTGCCCGCCTCGAACTCCTGTCCTATGGCTTCCATGGCGGGGATCATCGACTCGTCGATGATCCCCTGGGGGGTCTTGCCCTTGTCCAGGGATTCCTGGACGGCGGTTTTGGCCATTGGGGCCATGCCTTTGAATATGGCTTGGTAAAGATTGTCCATATTATGAGCGTATTTCTTTCAATGTGTCCATCAGGGCGACCACGTTCTCGACGGGGACATTTGCCTGGATGTTGTGGACGGTGTTATAGACGAAGCCGCCGCCTTTCCCGAATATCTCGCATAGACTCAGGACTTCCTCGCGGACCTGGGCGGGCGTTCCAAAGGGGAGGGTTTTCTGCGTGTCCACGCCTCCTCCCCAGAAGGTGACCCTGTCCCCGAACTCGTCTTTGAGCCTTTGAGGATCCATGTCCTTAGCGGCGATCTGGACGGGATTGATGATGTCGAAACCGGCGTTGATGAGACTGTCCATCAGGGGATAGATGGCTCCGCAGCAATGCTTGAATGTCTTCCAGGGGGTGTGCTGGTGGATCCAGTCGTTCATCCTCTTGTAATAAGGGACGAATAGCTCGTTGAGGGTGTCGACGGAAAGGAACTGGCTGGTCTGCGTGCCGAAATCGGCGCCGCAGACATAGACCACGTCCACATTGTCCCCGACGACTGAATAGATCTTCTCGAGATTCCTGACCGCGAGAGCGGAGATCCGGTCAAAGAGTTCTTTGATATAGTCCGGACGGCAGACGGTGGACATGTACCACTCCGCCACGCTCCTGATGCCGCGGGGCTCCCTGATCGCCGGGGAGATAATACGCGCCACATCGCCGAGGGCCATTCCTCCGAACCCGGCCACTACGGCCCTGCCTGTACCGGCGGCCCTGTCAGTCACCGTCTTCCAGTAGGAGAGGGTCTCGTCGTCGATCTCCCCGAACTCCTGTAGGTTATCCTCCACGTTGAGGTTGTCATCGTCGATCTCACCTTTCTGTCGCTCGATCGAGTCGAAGAAATAGCACCTCTCGGGCATATGGCAGGACGGAGGAAGGGATTTGTCACCCTCGGGGTAGGAATACAGTCCCCCGTCCTTCTCGGTGAACGAGTCCACCATCTTGGCTGGCAGCATCACCACCTGTCCCCAGGGCATCCGATATTCCTTCCAGTCCTTGTTCCAGACCCCGATGGAGTTCTTCGGGGAGAAACAGCCGGCGGTGTCGGTCCCGAGGGCCTCGGCGAGGTCATTCTCGATGTAGCCGAGCATCTGGCCCGGCTCATGGACATAGACCGGATGGTCGTCCAGCCCGTAGTGTCTCCGGAGAGCCTCGACCACCTTACAATGGATCCCTGTCACGGGCGTCGTCCCGAAATCCACAGCGACACGGTCCGCCTCCCTATGCTCAAGAACAGTCCTGACCCTTTCTCTTCCAGTCATTATCTTGGTTATTCCCTGAAATACTTGACGGCGTTCTCGAACAGCGGCTGCTCCAGATCGGCCTCTATGTTCTTGAACAGGCCCTCCTCATAGCGCTCCGAGTGCCCCATCTTGCCGAGTATCCGGCCGGTCTTGTCGATGATGCCCTCAATGGCGTAGTACGACCCGTTGGGATTGTACGGTGACTCCATGGTAGGCTCGTCGGTGATGGGATCGACATATTGGAAAGCTACCTGCCCGTTAGCGAAGAGCTCGCGCGCGAGTTCCTCGCTAACCACGAACTTCCCTTCACCGTGGCTCACCGGAATAGTGTGCTCGTCACCGATGGACATCCCCCTCAGCCATGGCGAGTTGGTCGTGGCGACCCTCGTGGTGACCATCTGGGAGATATGCCTGTTAATGTCATTCCTGAAAAGGGTGGGGGAATCCTTGGTGACCTTCCCGAGCTCCCCGTAAGGCAGCAGGCCGGATTTCACCAAAGCCTGGAAGCCGTTGCATATTCCCAAGATCAAACCGCCCCTTTCAAGGAGCCTGCCGATGGCGGCGGCGACTTTGGAGTTGTTCAGCACATTCGCTATGAACTTGCCGCTGCCGTCAGGCTCGTCGCCGGCGGAGAAACCACCGGAAAGCATCAGTATCTGGCACTCGTCTATTATCGAGCTCATCTCGTCGATGGACTCGAACACATCCTTGTCGGTGAGGTTCCGGAACACGGAGGTCCGTACCTCGGCTCCGGCCTTCCTGAAAGCCTTGGCCGTGTCGTAATCGCAGTTTGTTCCGGGGAACACGGGAATATAAGCGACGACTGTGTCCACCTCCGGACCCTTGTACTCGAGATCGGAACGCTTGGCTTTGAATGACTTGACCCCCTCCAAACCCTTGGGCAGCAGCCTCTTGTGGGAGGACTCGCTGACAGCGGGATATACTTTCTCGAACAGGGAACCGTTAAAGTCCATCAGCTCGAAGACCGAGACCGGGGTGCCGTTGACGCGGACATCCCCGTCCTCGCCGGAGGTCACCTCGCCCAAAAGTATGGCGTTCTCGAAGTCCACCTCCCCGTCCGTCTCGATAAGGATCGAGCCGTAGGACAGGTCGAAAAGCTCTTTCTCGTCAATCTTGACGTCGAACCCGAAAGCGTTGCCGAAGCTCATCTTGCAAAGGGCCTCGGCGACCCCGCCGAATCCTATCGACCAGGCGGCCACGATAGTCCCGTCCTTGATTCTCGCGTGTATATTGTCCCAGTTCCTCTTGAGCCGCTCAACATCCGGCATCTTGTTCGCGAGAGGGGTATGCTTCACAAGGTACAGCTTGTCCCCCTCCCATTTGAACTCGGTGGAGATGACGTCGCTGGCCTTGACAGGCGTGATCCCGAACGCGATGAGTGTGGGAGGGACATGGATGGGCCCATGCTCGGTCTCGAACGAGCCGCTCATCGAGTCCTTGCCCCCGATCGAGGGAAGTCCGAAAGCCTCCTGCATCTTAATGGCGCCGAGCAGGGCCGCCGTGGGCTTGCCCCACGTGTGATGGTCGGAGGTCATTCTCTCGAAATATTCCTGGCAGGAGAATCTCATTGTCCTCCAGTCGCCTCCCGCGGCCACGACCTTCGAGCAGGCTTCCACGAACGAGTACGCCGCCCCGTGGTAGGGGCTCCAGTCGCAAAGGTCCGGGTTGAAGCCGAAGGCCATCATGCTGGCGGTGTCGGTGACACCATCGACCGGCAGTTTCTGGACGGAGACCTGGGTCTCGGTCGTCTGAAGCTCGCCGCCGAATGGCATCAGCACCGTCGAGCGCCCGATGGTCGAGTCGAACATCTCGACAAGGCCCTTCTGGCTGGTGACATTAGGGTCCTGAAGGTTAGCGAACATCCTCTCTTTCAGGTTCTTCCCGGGAATGTCCCTAAAGAATGGGTCAATGTCCTCCACCGCTCCGACTATTGACTTCGAGTAATGCTTGGCGCCGGCGCTGTCGATGAAATCCCTCCTGAGATTCACCACCAACTCGCCCTTGTTGTACATCCTCATCCTCTCGGTGTCAGTCACATCGGCCACATGGGTCACCTCGATATTCTCCTGGTGGCAATACTCCTTGAACTTCTCCTCGTCGCCAGCCTCGATGACAACCGCCATTCTCTCTTGAGATTCGCTGATCGCCAACTCGGTGGAGTTCATGCCGCTGTATTTGACAGGCACCCGGTCGAGGTAGATGTCCAGCCCGGCCGTCAGCTCGCCGATGGCCACGCTCACTCCACCTGCCCCGAAATCGTTGGATTTCTTTATCAGTGAAGTCACCTCGGGCCTCCGGAAGAGCCTCTCAAGTTTTCTCTCCTCCGGAGGGTTACCCTTCTGGACCTCGCTGCCGCAAGTCTCGAGCGACTCCTCGGTGTGTTCCTTGGAGGAGCCGGTGGCCCCTCCGATGCCGTCCCTTCCGGTGCGGCCACCCAGCATCAGCACGACATCACCCGGAGCGGGGCTCTCCCGTCTGACATTGGAAGCCTTCACAGCCCCTACCACGGCCCCGACTTCCATCCTCTTGGCGGTGTATCCCTCATGGAATATCTCCCGGACGTGGGTCGTTGCCAGGCCGATTTGGTTGCCGTAGCTTGAATATCCCGCCGCCGCCTTACGCGTGATGACCTTCTGGGGCAGTTTACCGGGGATGGTCTCGGAGACACTCTTGTAGATG
Source organism: uncultured Bacteroidia bacterium (assembly GCA_902797035.1). Lineage (GTDB taxonomy): Bacteria > Bacteroidota > Bacteroidia > Bacteroidales > UBA932 > Cryptobacteroides. The sequence continues at coordinate 39,494 of CADBRH010000085.1, forward strand.
TCACCGGCCCCGGTCACGCGCATGGCTTGATAGACATACGACCTTCCGGACAGAGGGTCCCTGATGGCGCCGCCAAGACAAGTGGCCGCGCCGCCGAACGGCTCGATCTCGGTGGGATGATTATGAGTCTCATTCTTGAACATGAGAAGCCAACGCTCAATCTTACCATCGACATCGACATCGATGAATATGCTGCAGGCGTTGTTCTCCTCGCTAACCTCCATGTCTTCCAGCTTGCCCGCTTTCCGGAGCCATCTAGCCCCGATGGTGGCCATATCCATGAGATTGAGGCCCTTACCCTCCCTTCCGAGATCCTTTCTCATCTTCAGGTAGAGGGCGAGCGTCCCGTCGATATCCTTCTTGATGAAGGACTCCTCCACGGTGATATCCTCCAGCTCGGTGGTGAATGTCGTGTGGCGGCAATGGTCGCTCCAATAAGTGTCCAGAATCCTGAGCTCTGTCTCATTCGGGTCACGTCCCTCGGTGGTGAAATATTCCATGACCACCCGCAGGTCGTCCTCGTTCATCGCCAGGCCCATCCTTTTGCGGTAAGCCCCGAGCTCCTCTTCCTTCATATTTCTGAAGCCCTCAAGGACAGGGACTTCCTTGACCGCCGCGTTCTCCGTGTCTGAAAGCTTCCCGAGATCCTTGGCCCTGGACTCAACGGGGTTGATCACATAGTGGCGTATCCTCGCGAGGGTATCCTCGGAGGCGTCGTCGTCCACTATGATGAGCCTCGAGCTCTTGATGTTGATCTTCGCCGTGGGGTCAATCAGATGGACGCAATCCACGGCCGAGGCCGCCCTTTGGTCGAACTGGCCGGGCAGGTATTCAACCGCGATGTACTTGGCGCCCTCCAGGTCGAGACTGTCGGTTACCCGGTCGGTGACAATCTCCCCGAACACGCTGTAACGGCTCTTTTCCAGAAGCTCGGGCGTGAAACCGAAAAGATCGTACACATTCAGGAGCCTCAGGGTCTTAAGCTTAAGCCGGAGATTCTCATTCAACTCCGCCAGCAGGCCGCTCGCCTCCACCTGGAATCCGGGATATTTCTCAACGAATATACGGTAATCGCTCATTCTTGATTGTCAGTTACTTCCTTATCAGAACTTAGGAACATCAAACACTTGCGGGAGCACCATGGCGTCCTCCTTGAACTCGGTCGCCGCGGCGACGATCTTCATGCCGCTGACCTCGGTCTCCGATTTAATGGTCAATCCCTTGTAGAGCCAGGCCTTGACTTTAGCCTTCAAGCCCTGGGCCTCGGTTTCCAAAGTGTAGACAGCGCACTCCTTGTCGAGGAACTTCTCGGTACCGACCTCCTGGATGTTGTACTTTTTCTTCAGCTCGTCGGTCAATTCGAGGAAGTTGATTTGCTGGGTGGCGCTCAAATCCACCTCCTGCACCTGCTTCATCGTGTAGTTGACAGACCAGGCCTTACCATCTTTCATGATGGAGCCGGACTCGATATCCCCCATTCCGGGGATGGACATCTTAGTCTTTTGGCACTCCTTGGCGCCGTAGTCATCGATGTAAGCGACGGACTCGACTACCTGTCCCATCATGTCGGTCGTGAGCTTGACGATAGCGGATTTGAACCCGTATTTCTTCACGGGAGCCTTCTCCTCCTGGGCGAAGAGGGAGAACGAAACCAGCGTCAAAAGGCTGGCGAGTATCAGTCTCGTTTTCATTTCTGGGGATATTATTTGTTTTCCGCCGCTTCCACGGCTTTGAAATAACGGTATGAGTTCACTTTAAGCTCTCCGGCGGCGGGCTCGTCAAGAACGACGATCCCGTTCTCGTGGAGTTGCAGGGCGGACAGGGTGACATAGTGGCTGACTGAGCCTTCCACGGCCTGGGCCACGACTCTGGCCTTCTTGCTTCCGAAGGCGAGAATCAGGACCTCCGCGGCGTCGCGCACGGTGGCGACACCCACGGACATCGCTTGTCTGGGAACCTGGCTGGTGTCACCCCCGAAGAACCGGGAATTCACTTCGATGGTGTCCTGGGTCAGGGTGACTACCCTGGTCCTGGAATTGATAGAGGAGAAAGGCTCGTTGAAAGCGAGGTGCCCGTCCTCTCCCACGCCTCCGAGGAAGAGGTCGATACCGCCGGCCCGGACAATGGCCTTCTCATAGTCCTCGCACTCCTTCTGGAGATCGGGGGCGTTCCCGTTGAGAATGTGGATATTGCCCGCCGGGATATCGATCTTGTCGAAGAGGTTCTTGTACATGAAACTGTGGTAACTCTCAGGATGCTTCTCGGGAATCCCCACATATTCATCCATATTGAAAGTTATCACGTTCTTGAACGAAACCTCTCCGGCGGCGCACATCCTCGCCAGCTCGGCGTAAGTGTCCAGAGGAGTGGATCCTGTGGGAAGCCCCAGGACAAAAGGCTCGTCTGTCCGTTCGGCCTTGGCCTTGATGGCCTCGGCGATGTGGCGGGCCGCCCAGATGGAGGCCTCTTTCTTGCAGTCTCTGATTATTACTCTCATGATCAGGTTATTTTAGTTTCAGGAATACTTCTATCGCTTGATATTCTGCCATGCCCAACTCGTCGTAGAGCTTGGCCGTGTTCTGGGTGCGCTCCTCGGCCCTCTGCCAGAACTCCCTCGGGTCGTCTCCGGGGAAGGGGACGATGTCCTTTTGGGAGAGGTGGCGGAATATGGCGTGGCGCTTCTCGATGAGCTCGTCGGGACTGAGAGGCACGGCCATATCGACCCTCCAAAGCTCCCACTCCATCCAGGCGCCCCTGTAGAGCCATACCGTGGTGTTGTCAAGCCAGTCGTGACCTTCCTCTTTCAGCTGCTCGATAGCCTCGAGAGCCGCCTCGGTGCATACCCTGTGAGTGCCGTGGGGATCAGCCAGATCGCCTGCCATGTAGATCTGGTCAGGCCTGACTTTGGCGATAAGGTCCTTGATTATATCAAGATCGACTTGGGTGCGGGGGAGTTTCGTCACGCCGCCCGACTCATAGAACGGCAGGTTGAGGAAGTGCACATTTGTGTTGTCGTTGAGACCGAAACTCCGCACGGCCCCGCGCGCCTCGCTGCGACGGATCGCGGCCTTTATCGCCAGCAACTCTTTCGGCTCAGGCTCTCCGGGTGTCTTTGAAGAGATAATCCCCTTAACCTCGTCGAACCTGTCTCCGAACCCGAGCTGCCTCGCCGCGTCCATATGCTGGAGGACCACATCGTCATGCACGGCCAGGTCTCCGGATGTCTCGTAAGCCACATGCACGTCGTGACCCTGGTGGACCAGACGGATAAAGGTGCCTCCCATAGAGATCACGTCATCGTCCGGGTGGGGCGAGAAGATGAGAACCTTCTTGGGGAAGGGCGTGGACTTGACAGGCCTCGTGGAGTCGTCAGCGTTCGGTTTCCCGCCGGGCCATCCCGTGATGGTGTGCTGGAACTCGTTGAATATGTCGATGTTGATCTTGTCGAAGGGCCCGAACAGCTCAAGCAACTCCCCGAGGGAGTTCTCCAGATAGTCTTTCTGGGTGAGTTTCAGGATCGGCTTATGTACCTTCTCACAAAGCCATACCACGGCCTTGCGGACTAGTTTGGGAGTCCAATCGCAGGGACCCACGGTCCAAGGGGCGACAACCCTTGTCAGCGATGAGGCCGAGATCTCGTCGGTGAAGAAACTCACATTATCATGCCTTTGGAGGAAAGAGGCGGGGTATGAGGGGTCAACCCTTCCTTCCACGACGCTCTTGACCACGTCGGCTTTCTTCTCTCCCCAAGCCATGAGGATGATCCTCTTGGCGCTCATGATAGTCCCTACTCCGATGGTGATGGCCGATTTGGGAGTGACGGTCACATCCCCGTTGAAGTTCCTGGCCTGCCTTTTCCTCGATTGGTAGGAAAGAGGCACGGTGCGGGTCCTGGATTTCTCCGGCGCGCCTGACTCGTTGAAGCCGATCTGACCACCTTCCCCGACACCAAGCACAAGCAGGTCCAGCCCCTGGGCGATCCTGTCGAACTCGGCGCAATATTCCGAAACTTTCTCCTGCGGCACGGTGCCGTCGGGAACATGGATATTCTCCGGTCGGATATCCACCTTGTCGAGAAACTCCTTATAGAGACGGTTGTTTCTTCTCTGGGCGACTTCCTCTCCGCAAGGATAGTACTCGTCGATGGAGAACACTTCCACGCCGTCGAAAGACAATGCTCCCTCGTTGTGTTTGATGACCAGCCATCTGAACAGTGACACGGGAGAAGTCCCGGTGGAAAGCCCGAGCTTGAACGGGCGGTTCGGAGAGGATTTCCTGTGATCGTCGATCGCCTTGATGATTATCTCGGCGATCCTCTCGCTGCCTGCGGTCGAGTCGACAAATATCTCAGTCGTGATTTTCTCGTGTGAGTGCAGGATGCCTTTCGGGAGATTCTCCTCGATAAGGCCTCCGTCTTTAGGAAGTGAGAAATGCTTCATATTTACAGTTTGTTATAATCGGGAGAGAAAGAGTCCCCGTGCTCGATGTCTCCGTAGGTCATGCCCCTCTTGAGCCAGTTGTACCTCTGCTGGGCGGTGCCATGGGTGAAGGAATCGGACACCACATAGCCCTGGGATTTCTTCTGGAGATAGTCGTCACCGATCTTGGCGGCGCAATCAAGAGCCTTCTCGATGTCTCCCTTCTCAAGTGACTTGTACCTCGCGTTGTCGTTGTTGGCCCAGACTCCCGCGTAATAGTCAGCCTGAAGCTCCAGCCTGACGCTGTATTGGTTGGCGACAGTCTTGCTTGACCTTTGCATGATCTGGTGCGCCTTGTTGAGGGTGCCGAGGAGGTACTGGACATGATGCCCGACCTCATGGGCGATGACATAGGCGTAGGCCAGGTCGCCGTCTGCCCCGATTTGCCTCTTCATGTTGGCGAAGAAACTCAGGTCGATGTAGACTGTCTGGTCGGCCGAGCAGTAGAAAGGCCCGACCTGAGAGTTGGCGGTACCGCAGCCAGAAGAGGTCACTCCGGAATAGAGGACCATCTTGGGAGCCTGATACTCATAACCGTATTTCGCGAACTGCGCGGTCCAGCAGTCCTCGGTCCCGGCCAGGATCTTCTTGGCGAACGAGGCGAGTTCCTGCTCTTCCGGCGTGAAGTTCACCTCCGTGTTCTGCTGTGTCGTCCCGATTCCTCCGGCCTGCTCCAGTACAGAGGTGGGGTCGCCACCAAGTAACATGACAATAAGGGCGATGAGGAGGGCTCCTCCGCCAATGCCTCCGGCGATAGCGCCGCCGCTCATTCCGCGGCGATCTTCAACGTTCGTGCTTTCGCGTCTTCCTTCGAGTCTCATATGATTAAAATTAATTAGTTTCCCTGCTTTGATATATCATACGATATATCATCTTACAAATATAATCAGATTTTCGGCTACATTTTGCATTTTGGAGGAAAACCATTAAATTTGCAGCCCATCCGTTTACTGCCCGAATGGCGGAATTGGTAGACGCGTTGGACTCAAAATCCAATGTCCTTCAAAGACGTGCCGGTTCGAGCCCGGCTTTGGGCACCCGAGCGAAGTCTCCCGTTTTTTGGGGAGACTTCTTCTTTTTGTGCCCTTGTAACTGCTTGGTTTCCTGATAGATAATGTCAAGCATCCTGTTGTAGGACTTGGTTCGATATTTTTTTCCGTCAAATTCAATCTTTTCGGGAAACATCGAACCAAGTAGTTTGATACGCACCTCGCAAGGTGCTGATTGAAAGAAAGTTCCGAGGTTCGATATAAGGTTAATGGAGTAGGACAACTTGTCCTTGATGTTGAGTTCTTTGTTCAGTCTCAACGCC
>CADBRH010000086.1 GCA_902797035.1 uncultured Bacteroidia bacterium
ACCGTAGCCACCCTCGGCTCGTAAGAGGGAGGGGCCCATCGCTTGCGATGGGAGGGGCCGAGCGAAGCGAGGAGTCTGGACTGCCAGGGCCTGTCGCCGGTCAAGAGATGACACCGGGCGAGGTGCTGTCGGAGAAGATACTGCATGGGACGGGCGTGTTCATCACGCCGGGGTTCGTGTTCGGCAAGAACGGCGGGAACTATGTCCGCATTTCTCTCTGCGCCCCTGTCCCTGTCCTGGAAGATGCCCTTTCCAGAGTCAAGGCGTTTATTGGTAAATAATTATGATTGTTGGAGTTATAGGTCTGGGCCTGATAGGAGGCTCGATGGCTATCGACCTCAAAAGGAGAGGATTCGCCGAGAGGATTCTCGGAGTCGAGTCCGATCCGGTCAACGCCACCGCCGCACTCAAGATGGGCCTTTGCGACGAGCTTCTTCCATTCGAGGATTGTGTCAAGCGATCCGATCTGGTGGTGATCGCTGTGCCTGTCGGCGCGGCGGTGAGGATGCTGCCTCAGGTTTTGGACATATTCTCGGAAGAGGAGAAAGGGAGTAAGATTGTTATCGACACCTGCTCGACTAAGAGCCAGATAACCCGTGTCGTCCATTACCACAAGTCCCGCGGCAGGTTTGTGGCCACGCATCCCATGGCGGGAACAGAGTATTCCGGACCTTGGGCGGCCATGCCTAACCTTTTCGACGGCAGGGCTTGCATATTCGCCAACACGGAGGAGTCAGATCCTGACGCGCTTGACACCGTGGAGCGCCTGTACGACGTTTTGAATATGCGTCCTATCTACATGAACGCCGACAACCACGACGTCCACACGGCCTATGTCTCCCACATCTCTCATGTCACTTCCTTCGCGCTGGCCCTCACAGTGCTGGACAAGGAGAGGGACGAGAAGCACATTTTCGACCTTGCGTCAGGTGGATTCTCCTCGACCGTGCGTCTGGCGAAGAGCTCCTCGGACATGTGGGTCCCGATCCTGACGCAAAACCGGGAGAACGTGCTGAGAGTCATCGACACCTACCTTGAGAAAATGAAGGACTTCCGGGACGCCATCGACGTCCGCGATGAGGAAAAGATAGAGGACCTGATTCATCAGGCCAACAGGATTAAGAAGATAATCAGATAGTTATGGAGCGAACGCTTGACACGATACCTGTGTCTGAATGGGGATTCTTCGACGAGAGCATACCGCCGATCGTGATCGCCGGACCTTGCAGCGCGGAGTCTGAGTTACAGATGATAATGACCGCCAAGGGCTTGAGCGATTTCGGGATACATGTTTTCAGGGCGGGAATATGGAAACCCCGCACCCATCCGGGCTCGTTCGAGGGCGCTGGAGTCTCGGGGCTCAAATGGCTCCAGAAAGTTAAGAATGAATATGGGATGAAGGTCTGCACGGAGGTTGCCAATGAGAAACATGTCTATGAGTGCATGAAGTACGGCATTGACATGGTCTGGATCGGGGCCCGCACGACCGCCAACCCTTTCCTTGTCCAGGAAATAGCTGACGCGCTGAGGGACACGGATATTCCTGTTCTTGTCAAGAACCCTGTCAATCCCGACCTTGACTTGTGGATAGGCGCTCTTGAACGGCTCAACCGGGCCGGAGTCAATAAGCTCGGTGTCATCCACCGCGGCTTCTCCACGACCCAGAAGATCCCTTACCGCAATCTCCCTGGTTGGCAGATCGCCGTCGAGCTTCGCACCATGTTCCCACAGATCCCTTTCTTCGCGGACCCCAGCCATATGGGAGGCTCAAGGAGCTATCTTAAGGAGCTGTCCCAGAGGGCGATGGACCTTGGTCTGGACGGGCTTATGGTGGAATCGCATTGCGACCCTTCATGCGCCCTCAGCGACTCGGCCCAGCAACTTGTCCCAGCTGATCTTAAGACGCTTCTCGAGAGTCTCACAGTCCGCCAGAAGAAGACAAATGACAGGGAATATAACGAGAACATCGAGCAACTCCGCGCCAGGATTGATGTCATCGACGAGAACCTGCTGATGTCTCTGGCCTCCAGGATGGAGATATCCCGCAAGATCGGCGAGTTCAAAAAGGTTCACAATATCGCCATCGTGCAGGCCGCCCGCTGGGACGAGATCCTTTCCGACATGATTGCCAAAGGAAAGACTTACGGGCTTCCCGAGGATTTCGTGACGGCCGTTTTCACCGCCATCCACGAGGCATCCATCGCCGCCCAGAACCGTATTCTGGAAGGATAGTTAATTAATTAATTAATATAAAAAGAAGGGGCCGCCTCGGGCGGTCCCTTCTCTTTGTTGTTTGCCGTTAATCCTACTCGTTGGGAGCGACATCCCACCAGACGCGGCCCCAGCGGTCGTCGTTGCCACCATAGTACTTGGCGATGGCGGCGTCGTACTGCTCCTGGTTCCTCTCCTTGTCGGTGTCGGAGTAGATCATACGTGAAGGAAGGGTGGTGTGGCCCACATAGTTGAGCTTCTGGAAGTCAGTGAGCTCAAGGGCGGGGACATTGGTCCTCCTCCAGTCAGCCCAGGCCTCGAGGCCGTCGCACATGAAGCCGGCGAGCCACCTCTGCATGCGGATCTCATGGAGAGCTCCCTCCTTGTCGGCGGGCAGCGGATGGGCGGCGATGTACTCGTCAGCGCCCTCTGCTCCCTCATAGTCGAAGGAGGCGGCTATGGCCTGCTCGTAAACTGAGGCGGCGTCACCGGAGATGAGCCCGAGCTCGATAGCCTCGGCGATGTTGAGGAGGCTCCTGTTGGCGGTGAAGAGACCGTAGGTCGCGGTCTGCTGGCAGTACTTCTGGCTGACGGAGCAGGCGACATCCCTCTGAGTGGTCACCTCGTCGTTGTTGGGCATCCCGTGCTGGATGCCGATGTAGGCGTCGAAGTCGGCGGGATCACCGGGACGGGTGCCGAAGTAGGCGTCCTCTCCGATGGTGAAGTAGGTGAACATACGGGGATCCTGGTACTCCTTGAGGGCGTCAACGATGAGCTTGTTGGGGCCCCAGGCGAGGTCACGGGAACCGTAGTTCAGGTTACCCACGCCGTAGAAGGTGGCGGTGGTGGCGTTGGTGTCGTGCTTGTACACGAAGTGGTCTGCGTTGGTCGTGATACCCCCGTCGGCGTAGGCCTTGGCGAAGCGGGTCTTCGCGGTGGCGGGGTCGACATCGGAGATCCTGAGGGCCATGTTCATGCGGATTGTGGCGTTCAGCTTCTTCCACTTGGCGATGTTACCTCCGTAGAGGACATCGGCGCTGGAGAGTTTCGCGCTCTCGTTGAACATGCCGTAGGCCTTCTCAAGGTCGTTGAACAGGGCGGTGTAGATGTCCTGCTGCGAGTCGAAGGCGGGGAACCAGTTGTCGTCGCTCTCGCCCTTCCATGCCTCAGACCAGGGCAGAGGGCCGAGGACGTCGGTGAGGTGCTGCATGATGTAGGCCCTGAGGGTCAGCGCCACGGCGATCTGGTTCTCGTTGCTGGTGCAGAAGGTCATGACATTGACACCGCTCTTGGTCTCCTCGTCGGTGTTGAGCTCGATGATGAGGTTGAGGATCTTCATGGAGCCGTAGTAGTAACCCCTGGTGTCGAACTCGTAAGTCGTTCCGAGGGAGCCGAACTGGTTGTTACCGGCCTCGGCGATGTACCCGGGCCAAGCCTGGATCCAGCGGTCATAGCTGGTGTTGCAGATGAAGCCCCTGGTGGTGTAGCAGGCGTTCGTGAATAGCAGGTCAGTGTAAGGCGTTCCGGGGGCGTTCGGGGAGACGTTGATGTCACCGAAGTCCTTGAAATCGCAGCTTGTCAGCGCGGCGGCGAGAGCCAGGACCGCTATGATGGATTTCTTCATTATTTTCATAATCTTAACCTCCATATTAATTAGAACATGCACTTGAAGGTGAGACCGAAGGTCCTGGAGGAAGGAGTCTGACCGCCCTCAACATAGTTGGAGCTGGACTCCGAAGGGTCAATGTTCGGCACGGCGGAGTAGATCAGCCAGGGGTTGGTCGCGACGAAGGACAGGCTGGCGGAGCTCAGGCCGATGTTGAGGCTGTTGACGAACTTCCTGGGGAGAGCGTAGGTGAGGGAGAGCTCACGCATCTTCACGTAGGTTCTCTTGTACATCCAGTAGTCGTTGTCGTACATGGCCCTGTAGGCTGAGAAGTAGTAGGACTGTATGTGGGTGTCGACGGGGTTGCCATCGTTGTCCACACCGGTCACGTGGAATCCGCCGCCCTTGGCGACAGGCTCGCGGACATTGACGCCGTTGTCGTTCAGGAATGAGGTCTCGGTGCTGAGGCCGGATCCCATCATCCAAAGGTTGGTCCATGAGAAGATGTCACCACCGATAGAGTAGTCGAAGATCATGCCGAGCGACCAGGTCTTGTAACGGAGGCTGGTGGAGAAACCGCCGGTGAAGTCGGGCTGGAAGTTTCCGATTGTCTTCTCATTGACGTCAACCTGGGGATAGTAGTCGCCCCAGGACTGCTTCTGGCTGGCCGAGGTGCTCTTGGCGAGGATAAGCTCGCCGGCGTCGTTCCTCTTGAAGCGGGAGCCGGTGTACATCACACCCACAGGCTCTCCCTCGACGGCGTACGTTCCGAACTCATAGTAGAACTTGTTGTACGACAAGAAGTACTTGGGCTGCTGCTCGTGCAGGCTGACCAGGGTGTTGACGTTCTTCGCGATGTTGAAGTCGGCGTTCCAGGTGAAGTCCCTGGTGCGGATGATGTCGCCACCGATCTCGAACTCGATACCCCTGTTCCTCACGAGACCAGCGTTGATCTGCCTCATGTTGAAACCGGTCTGGCCGGCGACAGGGAGGGAGAGGATCTGGTTCTTGGTGTCGCGGTTATAGACGTTGATGTCACCGTGCAGCCTGTTGCGGAACATCCTGAACTCGGTACCGACCTCGTAGGAGGTGGAGATGGTGGGCTTGATCTCAGGGTTCAGCTGGGTCGTGGGCACACCCATCGCGGTGATGGTGTTGTTGTACCTGGAGCCGACGGAGTAGGTATATGTGGTCTCATAGGCTCCAAGTGTTGATCCGACCTGGGCGGCGCTGGCGCGCAGTTTCCAGAAGTCGAGCCAAGGAGCCTTGACGAACTTGTTCAGCATGATGGACACGGAGGCACCACCGTAGAGATAGCTGTTGTTGGCTGAGGGCAGCCTAGAATCCCAGTCGTTACGGATGTTGAAATCGACGAAATAGGTGTCGTCGAAGCCGAGGGTCAAGTTGCCGTAGACGGCCCTTGTCTTGTACTGGCTGACGGAGTTGGATGTCGAGTAGGTGTTGACCGAGTTGTTCAGGTTGAACAGCCTGGGGATGATGAGCCCGTTGTTGGTGTTGGAGCTCAACGAACCGTAGTCGTAGGTCCTCTCCTCGATGAAGGCCGCGGCGTTGATACCGAGACGGTCGTTGACGAGGTTCTTGTCCCAAGTGATACGGCCCTGGTAGGTCATGGTGATGGAGTGGTTCTGGGACTCGCTGTAGCCGGGGGTCCAGTTACGGACGTTGGTACGGGTCTCGTTCTTGGTCTCACCGTGGTAGTTGGTGATGTTACCCATCAGACGGCCTCCGATCTTGATGTTCCAGGGGAGGATGAACTCGACGTCGCCGGTGATGACGTTCCACATAGTGGTGCCGTAGGCGTTGTGCAACTGATAGTAGGCGAAGGGGTTGTCGTGGTAAGTCGGGTTGAAGTTGGTCTTGGAGTTGATGTTCCAGGTCCTGACCGACCCGTCCGGGCGCTCCCAGTCCCTCAGATCCTTCACATTGACATTCATCTGACCCCACTGGGCGAAGTCCGCGAGCGGGCTGCCGAGGTTCGAGTAACCGTCAGACGCTGAGTTGTGGTTCTGCCTGTAGGTGAACTTGTGGTCGAGGGTGACGTTGATCCAGGAGGTGGGCTGGATGGAGGTCTTCATGGAGAGGTACCTCCTGATGGCGTTGGCGTTGCCGTAGATACCGGACCTCTCGGAGTTGGTGAAGGAGATGCGGCTGTTGTAGTTCTTGCCGCCGGTCGCCAGCGAGAGGTTGGTGGTGTTGTTCCAACCGGTGTCGAAGAGATCCTGAGGCCTGAACCTGGCGACCCAGGGATCAGCCTGCTGGTACTTGCTGCTGGTGGGATCCCAATACAGGGCGGAGGCCACCTTCACGTTCTCGTCGAAGCGGGGTCCCCAGTTCTCGTCATGGCCCCAGTCAAGGTTGTAGGAGCCGTCGGAGTTCTGGAGCTTGTTCCTCTCACCGAGAAGGTACTGGGGGGACATGGTGTCGATGTTGACGTAGTTGTCGAGCTGTCCGAGAAGCTGGCCGGTCGAACCGTAGGAGCCGCCACCCCAATCCTGCTGGAGATTCAGGTGGTTGTAGTAACGCTCGGCGGTGATGGTGTGGCTGAACTCGATGTGAGTCTCGCCGTTCTTCGCGCTGCGGGTCGTTATGATGACCGCACCGTTACCTCCCTGAGAGCCGTACAGAGCAGTGGCGGCGGGGCCCTTCATGATGTTCAGGGTCTCGATGTCGTCCATGTTGACGGCGTTCTTGCTGGTGATGGTACCATCGACAACGTAGATGGGCTCGCTACCGCCGTAAGAGCTATAGGACTGCGTACCACGGATGACGATGGAACCGGAGTCGAAGGTGGAGGCGGAGCTGGAGAAGAAGCGGGCTCCGGCGACCTTTCCGGCCAGTGACTGGCCGAGGTCGGTCTGGCGGGACATGGTCAGCTTCTCACCGTCGATCTTGACGGTGGAGTAACCGATGGCCTTCTCCTGCCTCTTCAGTCCCTGGGCCGTGACGACGACCTGCTCGAGCATCTCGGTGTCGGGACGGAGGACCACGTTCACCACCTGGGCGGCGGCGACGGTCTGGTTCTGCATACCGATGCAGGAGAACACGAGGGTGCTTCCGGTCGGGACGTTGCGCAGAGTGTACTTACCGGAGGCGTCGGTGATGGCGCCGTTGGTCGTCCCCTGCACGAAGACGGACGCTCCGATCACGGGGAGACCGTCCTCC
>CADBRH010000087.1 GCA_902797035.1 uncultured Bacteroidia bacterium
CTCGGGGAGCTCAGAATGAGAATACACCAGTTCGGCGGATAGCTCCGGCAAACTGATGTATTCGACTTCGTCGTCCTCGCCGAGCTTGACCGTCCGTGAAAGGAGTTCTGCGGCCTCGGCCGGGTCAAAAAACGCGGATGGTACCAGCGCGGCTTTGGGGGTGTGACGGGACATGGGGGACTACTCCCAGTTACCCGCGTTGTTGTTAGGGGCGGTGATGCTTCCTACCTGGAGTCCCTCATACTGGCCGAGATCCTCGCGCTCGGCGATAAGGTTGACGATGAGCTGATGGTTGAGACCGTTCAGCAGGGACTTGTAAGGCATCTTGGCCTCGAAGAGGGGGACATCCACACCGGAGACCTTCTTCACGATAGCGTCCATCTCGACATCCGTGACCTCGGCGGCGCCATACTCACCGACCGCGAAAGGGATCTTGTTGATGCTGTTGATGTCGAAGTCGTTCCTGCTCTTGAACAAAGTGTCCTTGACGGCGATCTTGTTCTGGATCGAGAAAACGAGATTCTTGTCACCCTGCTGATAGAGCTTGTACAGGTCGGCGTCGGTGATCTTGCCCTTGTAAGCCTTCTTCACCTCGTTGGTGTGGGCCATGGCGAGGGAGTCGTCCTTGGATCCAATCTGCATGAGAACCACCATCTGGCCCTCGTTGTAGAACTGCTTGAGGGTGTCGAAAGAGGCGGTGAAACGATCATTCACGCTCTTGTAAGCGACCTGGAGGTCACGGATATCCTTGAGCTGCTGAATGGCCACCTTCTTCCTGGCGTTGACATCCTTCTCGAACCTGACCGGCTCCATTACACCTTCGTAGATCTTGTAAACGAGGAACACGCACAAAAGCGCGAGCACGATGCTGAGAATCGTTTTCAGAGACTTGTTCATTATACTTGAAATTTATGATTAGCGTGCCATGAACCGACAATAAGTCAATTCTGGACAAAGTTAGAAAATTGATTTATGATATGCAATATAATATTTGTAATATTATTCGTAATTTTGCTCCCGCGAATGGACAAGATCAAAGGACTGTACTCGCTTATGGAGGGGGCGTCACGCGTCTCCATGGCCGTTCACACCCACCCGGACGGGGACGCCTTGGGCAGCGGTATGGCGCTCGCGGGGTACCTTCGTGAACGCCTCGGGAAAGACGCCGCCGTTGTCGTCCCCGACAGCGTGCCCGAGTCTTTGTCCTTCATCCCGGACAGTTTTCCCGAAGGTTCTTTGATCGACTATGCCGATGATCCCGAGAAAGCTATTAAGAGGTTGAGCGACAGCGACTTGCTGTTTTGCCTTGACTGCTCCTCATTCTCGAGGACCAATCCGCGGATCGAAGAGGCCATGAGATCCTCGAAGGCTCCCAAGGTCCTGGTGGACCACCACCTGGATCCGGACGTGGCCGCCTTTGACCTGGTGTTCTCGAGGGCGGACATATCCTCGACCTGCGAGCTTCTATTCGGGATCCTGAAAAGTCTGCCGGATGTAAGGGGAGACCTTTCCAGGCTGCCCATGAACGCTTTGGAGGCTTTGATGGCGGGTATGACCACCGACACGAACAACTTCGCCAACTCGGTGTTCCCGGGGACGATGGACATGGCCTCCGAGCTTATAGCCGCCGGCGTGGACCGGGACAGGATCCTGGATCTGCTGTACAACCGCTACCGCGAGAACCGGCTGAGGTTGATGGGATACATGCTCCATGACATCATGAGGATCACACCCTCCGGCGTGGCCTATATGATCCTGGACAAGGAGATCCAGGACAGGTTCGATTTCCGCCAGGGAGAGAGCGAGGGTTTCGTCAATCTGCCTCTGGCGGTGTCTTCCGTCAGGATGAGCTTGCTTTTGACCGAGGAGGACGGAAGGTTCCGTGTCTCGGTCAGGTCGAAGAGGGGAGTCTCCGCCAACTTGTTCGCCCGCGGGTTCTTCCATGGCGGCGGGCATGAGCGGGCCGCCGGGGGAAGGCTGTATTTTCCCGAGGATATCCCATCACACGGGGACGCCGAGGCATACATATTGAATGTGACTGAAGAGTTTTTCCGAAGATGAGGCGATTGTCCCTGATACTCTGCGCCGCGGCGCTTTCCCTTCTTGCCGACTCCTGCGACAAGAAGCAGATGGACACGCTGTACGACAAGCAGGAGAGCAACATAGAGAGCATAGTCCAGCGCCTCTCCGCCGGCTCGGAGGATGTCACCGTCGAGAGGAGCGAGGGGACGGTCAGGGTCACCGTGGCGCATGGCGACGGGGCCGCCCTCCAGGAGAACGGGTCAGTGGCGTTCTATTACGCCGGCCATTTCATCAACGGTTCCAGCCTGGCCGTCAGCAACTTGTTCGCCACCAACTATGAGACATACGCCAAGTCTGTCAACTGGGCTGTCACCGACAGCGCTTCCTTCGGCATCATGACGGTCACGCTTGGCAAGGACGACCTGGTCAAAGGCTTGAGGATAGGGCTTCCGGGGGTTAAGGCCGGGGACGAGTGCTATATTTTGTTCAACGGCGAATATGGCTTCGGTAAAAAGAAGATAGCTAACGTCCCCTCGAACTCGGCATTGGCCTATCATTTGTGGATAAAGAGCGTCAGCAATGATTAACCTGAAAATCATTTTTATGGATATACAAAGACTTAAGACGATCCTGCTCGGGGGCCTCGTAGCCTCTTCCATCTTTTTCTCGTCAGGATGCGCCAAAGAGGGCGGGATTGACACAAGCTCGGCCGCCAAGGATTTCATCGAGGCGTGGATCAAGGAGTTCCATCCCGAGGCGACCCGGGCGGGACTCGGTATTTACATCTTGGAGGACAAGCCCGGGACGGGAGCCGGCCTCACGGATGACGACTTCTTTGTTTTCGTCGAATACACCGCCACCGACCTTGACGGAAACATCAGCTCTACCACCGATGAGAGACTCTCACAGCAGGTCGGGACCTACGCCGCGGCTGATTATTACGGGGCCGATGTCCTGATCAGGGACAGGTATTACTCCCCTGTCGGCGTCCTCGAGATGATCGACGGCATGAGGGTCGGAGGAGTCAGGAAGGCGGTGATTCCCGGATGGCTGAATGTCAACGACGACTACAAGACCGCGGAGGAATATGAGAAGAAGGGCTCGGGCTCCAATATCATCTACACGATCAGTATGAAGGGGAAGACAAGCGACATTACCCAATGGGAGATTGACTCCCTCGGGAGATACGTGATGATTAATATGGGCATGGCTCCTTCCGACTCCGTGTTCAAGGGATACTACAGCAAGACTCTCAAGCAGCCGACTGACACAGCCACTTTCGGCGCCGACACGAATTTCTATATCCATTACACTGGAAGGCTTCTGAACGGCCATGTGTTCGACACGTCGATTGAGGACACGGCGAAGGTCCACGGGATATATTCCGCCTCGAAAGCGTATTCGCCGATGTATGTCTCTCCTGCGGAGGACGGGTATGAGAATTACACGATAGCGTCGGACGCGACCTCGACGGGAAGCACCACAGTAAAGGGTTTCGCCTATTGCCTGTCGAAACTGAGGCCTTTCGAGAAGGTTGTCTGCGCTTTCTATTCGGAGCTCGGCTACGGTTACAGCGGCAGCGGCTCCTCCATCCCTAAATTCGCCCCTCTCGTGTTCGAGATCGAGGTGGTCCCGGAACCGGAGTCCGATTGACAGTAATCTGGAGGCCCGGCCATGACACAATCCAATTCGGCGCCTGTCGAGCTCGGAAGCGAGAGCATAGGGAAGTTGCTCAAGAAGTACGCGGTTCCAGGCATTATCGCCATGACCGCGTCTTCGTTGTACAATATGGTCGACAGCATATTCATCGGCCATATCCCGGGTGTCGGCTCTCTGGCGTTGTCCGGACTCGCGGTCACTTTCCCCTTGATGAACCTGAGCGCCGCTCTCGGCACGCTCGTGGGGGTCGGCGCCGCCACATTGGTCTCGGTGCTGCTGGGACAGAAGAATTACAAGTCGGCCAACAAGGTCCTCGCGAACGACATCAGCCTCAACTGCATCACGGGGCTGGTTTTCTCTGTCCTCTGCCTGATCTACATTAATCCGATCCTGCGCTTCTTCGGGGCCAGCCCCAACACCATCGGCTTCGCGAGGGAGTACATGCAGGTCATCCTCATCGGCAATATCGTCACCCATCTCTATTTCGGGTTGAACAACCTTATCAGGGCGTCCGGCAACCCGAGGCTCGCGATGAGGCTGACCTTGTTCACTGTCATCTCGAACACCATCCTGGACCCGATATTCATATTCGTCCTCGGACTTGGGATCCGCGGGGCGGCCATCGCGACCGTGCTCTGCCAGACGATGGCTCTCTGTATCGAGATGTGGTACTTCACGAGAAAGGACAACATCCTGAGGTTGCCGAAGGGGATTCTCGCCCTCGATTGGAGAATAGCGAAAGATTCCCTCGCTATCGGAATGGGGCCTTTCCTGATGAACTCCGCCTCCTGCGTCGTCACCATGTTCATCAACCAGCAGTTGCTGAAGTACGGTGGGGACCTCGCCATCGGGGCCTATGGTATAGCGAACAGGATCAACTTCATGTTCATCATGATCGTGATGGGCTTCAACCAGGGTATGCAGCCGATCGCCGGGTACAATTTCGGGGCCCTGAAGTATTCCAGGGTCAAGAAAGTATTCAAGCTCACCGCTTTATGGGCCACGGGAATCTGCGTGTTCTGGTTTCTCGCCTCGGAGCTTTTCCCGCGGGCGATGGTCGGGATATTCACAAACGACCCGGGGTTGAAGGAGATCGCCGACAAGGGTCTCAAGGCCATGAACCCGGTGGTATTCCTGGTAGGCTGGCAGATGGTCTCCACCAACTTCTTCCAAAGCCTCGGCATGGTCGGGAAGTCCATCTTCCTGTCTTTGAGCAGGCAACTTCTCTTCCTTGTGCCGCTGCTTTACATTCTCCCCAAATTCTTCGGTATCCAGGGAGTGTTCTATTCTTTCCCCGCCTCGGACATCCTGGCGTGCGTCACTACTCTATTCATGATAATAGGCTTATTCCGTAAGTTCGGCAAACTGAAGGACGGGGATGAGCCGACCATTCTCGGAAGTCAAATAAAAAACAACAGCCAATGAGTCGCAACCACACCATTATCAACATCGGGCGTCAGTTCGGCAGCGGAGGGAAAGAGGTGGCCTCGAAGATAGGAGCCTCTCTGGGAATAGAAGTGTTTGACAACGAGCTGATCTCCAAGGCCGCGGAGGAAAGCGGCTTCAGCAAGGATCTCTTCGAGCGGAGCGACGAGAGGAGGAGCGTGTTCAACTTGTTCTCCTTCTTCGGGATGGAGAGGTTTGGAAGCTCCCAGAACTATATGGGGGATAATGAGTTATTTAAGATCCAGAGCGATGTGATCAAGGGGATAGCCGATAAGGGTCCCGCAATCTTCGTCGGCCGGTGCTCGAATTATATCCTCAGGGACCGCGAATGCCTGGACGTCTTTGTCTCCGCCCCTCTGGAGGCCCGGGTGAAGAGGGTGATGGAGCGGACCGGACTCGGTGAGGACGAGGCGATGAGCCGTATCGAGAGGCAGGACCGGGTCAGGCAGACATACTACAACTTCTTCACTTTCGGGAACTGGGGCACCGCCTCGGATTACGACCTGTGCGTCGATTCCTCGATACTCGGGATCGAGGGCACGGCTGAATATATCGTGGAGTTCGGGAAGAAGGCCGGGCTGATAATCTGATAAACTCAGATGAGGATGACGAGACAAGCCAGAGTACTGACGGCGGCCATTCTTACGTTGGCCGTCCTGGCCGCTGTCGCCGTCACATCCGTCTCCGGGAAGCGGGACAGGGAAGTCCGGCGGGTCCCGGTCAATCTCAACGAGACCTTGACGAACGCCGTCTCAGACACTTCCGCCCTGGACGGTTTCGACAAGATTGTCAAGGAATATATGACCTACTGGGGGCTGAAGGGAGTGTCGCTCTCTGTCATGAGGAACGACTCCCTGTTGTTCGCCAAAGGGTACGGCGTCGCTGATAAGGACGTCCCCATGGGCCCCGGGCATATTCTCAGGATGGCATCTGTCTCGAAGCTGGTCACCGCGGTCGGGATCATGGTGCTTCAGGAGAGGGGACAGCTTACCCTGAAAGACCGGGTGTTCGGTCCCGGCGGCATCCTCGACGACTCGATTTACAACGCCGCGATCTCCGACTCGTTGTATTACAAGATAACAGTTGAGGATCTTCTGCGCCACAAGGCCGGTTTTTCCAAAAAGGGCGGGGATCCGATGTTCTCGACCAGGTGGATCATGATGCAGAACCGTTGGAGGGAGGTTCCCTCCAAGGAGAGGCTGACCGTGGTTCAGCTTAAGCGCCCTCTCGCTTTCGAGCCTGGGACATGGCAGGATTACTCGAACTATGGTTATCTGGCCCTCTCGATGGTCATCGAGAAGTTGAGCGGCATGTCTTACGAGGAGTTTATCCAGGAGAACGTGCTTCATCCGGCCGGCTGCGTGAATTTCAAGATGGCCGGCAACTATTACGCCGACAAGCATCCCGACGAGGTCCGCTATTATGTCCAGAAGGACGACGAGCCTGTCGAGGAGTTCAACAACAGCGGCCGGAAAGTCACTCGCAGCTATGGCGGCAACAATGTCTCCGGACTCCTAGGGGCGGGCGCCTGGGTTGGTTCCACTCCCGAGCTCGCTCTACTCGTGGCCTCGATCGACGGTCGTCCCGAGGTTCCTGACATAATCAGCGAGGAGAGCGTGCGGGCCATGACCGAATATTTCGACCCGGACACATTCTCCCTCGGGTGGAACGACACCAAACCGACAGGGGAATGGACCCGCACCGGCACTTTCGCCGGGACGAGCGCGTTGGTGAAATATTTCCCTGACGGGGAATGCTGGGTATTCATAACCAACACCAGCACCTACAAGGGGCCCGGTCTCGCCAAGTTCACCACAGAGCTTTTCGAGAAACTGCGAGCCTCATATTCGGGGAAATTCCCTCTCCGGAACCTGTTTTACGCTGATTGATCGGGGGTTACTTCCCGAGCGTGCCGAGGATAGTGCGGGTGAGTTCCCGGGTGATTGTCCTTGTGGCCGCGCTTGTGGCGTTCTTCACCACCTTGCCTGCGCTTTCCTTCGTGGTGGTCTTGGACTTCTTCCCGGTCACTTTGTTGGACACCTCGTTGCCTATCGCGGTGGCCACGGTGGCTGTCACCGCGGTGATCACGGCCTTGGTGACCTTGCTCAGGACTCCGCTTTTCTTCTTCGCTTTAGGCATCTTGGTCGCCTTGGTGGATCCGGAACCCTTGCCGGACTCTTCTTTCGCGGCCGCTTTCTCAGCCTCCTTCCTCTCTTTCTCCTTTTCCGCCATCAGCACCTCGAAAGCGCTCTCGCGCTCGAACAGCTTGTCGTATTTGCCATAGACACGTGACTGCTTGATGATCTGGCTCCTCTGCCCCTCGTCGATGGCTCCGATCTGGCTCAGAGGGAAAAGGATCTTCGCTTTCTCCACGACGCTGGGGGCGCCTTTGTCATCCAGGAACGAGACTAGGGCCTCGCCGGTGCCGAGGCTGGTGATGGCCTCGTAGGTGTTGAACTCGGGGTTGGTCCTGAAAGTGTCAGCGGCGACCTGGACAGCCTTCTGGTCCCTTGGGGTGAAGGCGCGAAGGGCGTGCTGCACCCTGTTGCCGAGCTGTCCGAGGATGACGTAAGGGATATCGGTGGGGCTTTGGGTCACGAAATAGACACCCACGCCCTTGCTTCGGATGAGTCTGATGACCTGCTCGATCTTGTCCGAGAGGGCCTTGGAAGTGTCCTCGAAGAGCATATGGGCCTCGTCGAAGAAGAAAACGAGCTTTGGAAGGTCCATGTCACCGACCTCGGGCAGGGTGGCGTAGAGCTCGGAGAGAAGCCAGAGCAGGAAGGTGGAGTAAAGCTTAGGCTTGAGCATCAGCTTGTCGGCCGCCAGAACGCTCATCACGCCCCTGCCGCCCTCGGTGGCGAGGAGGTCCATGATGTCGAAGGAGGGCTGGCCGAAGAACTTGTCGGCTCCCTCGTTCTCGAGGGTCAGCAGGGCCCTCTGGATGCCTCCGACGGAGACGGTGGCGATGTTGCCGTAGAGTTGTGAATACTCGGAGGCGTGCTCGGAGATGTAGTTGAGGCAGGACCTCATGTCCTTGATGTCGTCCAGAAGGAGCCCTCTCTCGTCCGCGATCCTGAACATGATGTTCAGCACTCCCTCCTGGGCGTCGGTAAGGCCGAGGATCCTGGTGAGGAGCTGGGGACCCATCTGCGAGATCGTGCATCTCATCGGATGCCCCTGCTCGCCGAAGACGTCGTAGAAACGCACCGGGCAGCCTTGAAACTGTGGGTTCTCGATTCCGAACTCGGGCATCCTCTTCTCGATGAAACCGCTGGTCTTTCCGGCCTGGGATATTCCCGAGAGGTCGCCCTTCATGTCGGCCATGAAACACGGCACCCCGGCCTGGCAGAAACTCTCGGCCATGACCTGTAGGGTCACGGTCTTTCCGGTTCCGGTCGCTCCGGCCACAAGGCCGTGCCTGTTGGCCATCTTACCCGTGATGGAGAGGGGACCTTTGTCGCAATGGGCTATCCAGAGCCCTTTATTGATGTCGTACATATTCTTGTGTTTTTATTTGTTGTCTTTTTGTTTGGAGTCATGCCGCGTCTTCATGTAGGAGAGAACGACGCACGCTATAGCGAATGTGACCAGACCGATTCCGGGGGCGGCCCCTGCCTTTACCCCGAAGCCTACCTTGTCCACGAGGATGAACGTCACGCTGACTGCTGTCATGAAAGCCGCCGGGATCCCGCTGATAAGGTACTGGAGCCCCTTCTTGTTACTGAGAAGGTAAACCGTGACTGCCCAGAGCGAGAAGACAGCGAGGGTCTGGTTGGCCCAGCCGAAGTACCTCCAGATGGTGTTGAATCCGTTGGAGTCGGATATGTTGAACCAGAGCAGCAGGGCGGTCACGATGAATAGCGGCACGCTGATGAGGAGCCTGTTGCGGACCGGCTTCTGGTCGAATTTCAGGAAGTCGGCTATGATGAGTCTGGTGCTCCTGAGAGCGGTGTCGCCGCTGGTGATGGGGGCGGCGACCACCCCGAGAATCGCCAAGACTCCGCCGAGGACCCCGAGCCATGACTTGGAAACCGTGGTGACGACAGTGGGGGCGGCTGCCGTGATGTCAGAGCCGCACTCCGCGGCACCCCCGTCAAAGAAGAAGTACGAGGACACCGCCGCCCAGACCAGGGCGACAAGTCCCTCGGTGATCATCGAGCCGTAGAACACCGGTCTTCCAAGTTTCTCGTTTTTGAGGCACCTCGCCATGAGCGGGCTCTGGGTGGCGTGGAAACCGCTGATGGCCCCGCACGCTATGGTGATGAACAGGCAAGGGAATATTGGCTGTCCCTTAACCCCTACGGAAGGTCCCCTGTTGGCAAGACCGTCCCAGAACTCGGGGATGGAAGGCCATTTGACGAACAGGCCGATCATCAGGGCCAAAGCCATGAATATCAACGCGAACGCGAAAAGGGGATATATCTTTCCTATGATCTTGTCAATCGGGAGCATCGTGGCGATGAAGTAATAGACGAAGATCACTCCGACCCAAATCATCATGGAGGTGGAGGAACCGTCACCCGCGATGTCGCCAAGTATGATGGCGGGACTGTAAACGAAAACGGCGGCAACCAGCGTCAGAAGGAGCATGGTGAACACAAGCACCACTTTCTTCGCGCCCTGGCCGAGATAGTCGCCGATGATCTCCGGGAGTCCCACCCCTCCTTTCCTGAGGGAGAGCATACCGGTCATGTAGTCGTGGACGGCTCCGGCGAATATGCATCCGAACACGATCCAGAGATAGGAGGCGGGGCCGAACTTGGCTCCCATTATGGCTCCGAATATCGGGCCGGTGCCGGCGATATTCAGGAACTGGATCATGAATACTTTCCAAGTGGGCAGAACCACATAATCGACACCGTCGGCCTTCGCCACGGCGGGGGTGGGCCGGTCGCTCTCGGGTCCGAAAACCCTCTCCACGAACTTGCTGTAGAGGAGGTAGCCCAATATCAGGGCGATAAGGCTGATGATAAGAGAAATCATATCATACAAATTTAACAAATTATCCTTTCCGTCTTTACTTTTTCATGCGATTTAAGTATATTTGTGATATATGGCCTGACGTTTTTAAGTATTTACCCATAATGAAATCAAGACTCATAATCACCCTGGCCGCCGCCCTTGTCGCGGTGACGGGAGCATCGGCCCAGACATGGGCCCCGGCCGGAGACAGGATCAAGACCAAATGGGCCGAGGATGTCTCCCCGGCCAACGCCCATCCGGAGTATCCTCGCCCGCAGATGGTCAGGGCGGATTGGAAATCCCTCAATGGCCTTTGGGATTACGCCATAACCCCCAAGACCGCCGTTCGCCCGGAGGTTTTCGACGGCAAAATCCTGGTCCCGTTCGCGGTCGAGTCCTCCCTCTCCGGTGTCGGGAAATCTTTCACTCCCGATGACGCCCTGTGGTACAAGACCGTTTTCACTGTCCCCTCGGCTTGGAAGGACAAGAGACTCAAGCTGAATTTCGAGGCGGTGGACTGGAAAGCTGATGTCTATCTCAACGACATCCTGATAGGTACTCACACCGGAGGCTACACGCATTTCTCATTTGATGTGACCCCTTATCTCAAGAAAGGGACCAACACCTTGGTTCTCAGGGTCACAGACGCCACAGATGATGACTTCCAGCCCCGTGGTAAACAGGTCAAGAAGCCAAGCGGCATCTGGTACACCGCTGTCTCGGGAATCTGGCAAAGCGTGTGGCTCGAGCCTGTGGCCCCGACACATGTCACTGATTTCAATGTGGTCTCCAACATCAAGGAGAACTCCATTGATGTCATGGTGGACGCCGCCGGGACCCGTGAGGGGGACATCATTCAAGTCACCCTTCGCGAGGGTGGGGTCGGTTATTCCACCGAGACGGGACAGGCCGGCAAGGTCGTCGCCAAGGGTATGGTTGTCCCTGGAGGAAAGGCCACGCTCACGGTCGCTGATCCTCAGCTTTGGTCTCCTGACCACCCGTATCTTTACGGGATGGACATAGAGGTCGTCAGAGCTGGAAAGACTGTGGACAAGGTGAAGGCTTACACCGCCATGAGGGAGATCGCCGTCTACCGCAAGAACAGCAACACTAAGCTTATGGGCATCAACGGCGAGGCCATCTTCCAGCTCGGTCCGCTCGACCAGGGCTGGTGGCCTGACGGGCTTTACACCGCCCCGACCGATGAGGCTCTCAAATACGACGTCCAGAAGACCAAGGACTTCGGCTTCAACATGATCCGCAAGCACATCAAGGTCGAGCCGGACCGTTGGTTCTATTACTGCGACCAGATCGGTATCGTGGTCTGGCAGGACATGCCTTCCTTCGGCGGAAGCAAGAAGTGGGGCATGTACTATTACGGCGAGGGGGAGGACTTCCCGGCCACACCCGAGGCCAAGGCCAATTATTACAAGGAGTGGGGTGAGATCATGAACCAGGTCAAGAAGTTCCAGTGCGTCGTGGTCTGGGTGCCTTTCAACGAGGCGTGGAGCCAGTTCGACACCAAGGAAGTGGTCGCTTTCACCAAGCGTCTCGACCCCACAAGGCTTGTCAACCAGTCCTCCGGAGGCAACTGGGAGGAGGGAGTCGGGGATATTCTCGACAACCATCATTATCCTTACCCGGCTTTCAGGATGTGGGACAAGAACATGATCAATGTCCTCGGCGAGTATGGCGGGATCGGTCTCCCGCTGCGGGGACACCTCTGGCAGGAAGACAGGAACTGGGGATATGTCCAGTACAAGAACGGTGACGAGGTTCTCGCCGAGTACACCGACTTCGCCGAGCAACTCAAGCAGCTGATCAAGCAAGGATGCTGCGCCGCGGTCTATACCCAGACGACCGATGTCGAGGGCGAGGTGAACGGCCTCATGACTTACGACCGCAAGGTTATCAAGATGGACGAGAAGAAACTCCGGGAGGTCAATCTCGGGATAATCAAGAGCATGCCGGTCAAGTGATGGATATCTCTTTGAAGGAAAACTGCCGCTACGCCCTGCTGGTACCTACCAGCATGGGTTTGAGGGTCACTCCGGAGGACGGGCAGCCGGTCCGTTCCGCCGAGGTGTTAAGGCTACAGGCCACGAGCGCCGAGACCAATGTCGCGAGCGTGTCGTCATATCTCGGGCTTCCGGTGAAGGTACTGACCACCTTCGTGAAAGACAGTCCTTTCGCCGCTTTCATAAAGTCCAACCTCCGTTCCAGGGGGATGGATTTCGAAGGTCCGGAAGTGCCTCAGGGAGGACCCTGGGGATATCGCCACCAGATCAATGTGGCCGACAGCGGGTTCGGCTCGCGCGGTCCGAGGGTCTGGAATGACCGGGCCGGGGAGGTAGGAAGGACGCTTAACGCCGCGGATTTCGACCTTGACAGGATATTCGGGGTCGAGGGCGTCCGGATAGTCCATCTCTCCGGGCTGATCGCGGCGCTGAGCCCCGAGACGAGCCGCTTTTGCCTGGAGATCGCCAGAAAGGCAAAGGAATACGGCACCAGGATCAGTTTCGATCTCAATTTCAGGGCCTCGTTCTGGGCCGGCAGGGAGGAGGAGCTGAGAGCTGTGTTCAGTGAGATATGCTCTCTCGCAGACATACTTATAGGCAACGAGGAGGACTTCCAGCTATGTCTGGGAATCCCAGGGCCTGAGGCGGGAGGCAAGGACATCGCTTCCAAGATCGATGGTTTCAAGGATATGATCGGACGTGTCAGGAAGGAATATCCCTCGGCCTCTGTCTTCGCCACCACGCTAAGGCAGGTGAATCACGCCAACAGCCACAACTGGGGGGCGATCATGCTGGAGGGTGATACCTGGCATGTCGTGGAACCCCGGGAGATCCATGTCCTTGACAGGATAGGGGGCGGCGATGGCTTTGTGGGTGGTCTTCTGTACGCTATCCTGAGAGGTTGGGATCCCGAGAAATGGATCCGGTTCGGATGGGCCTGCGGCGCTCTCGCCACGACCTTCCTCACCGACTACGCCCAACCCTCCGACGAGGAGCAGGTTTGGAGTGTTTGGAGCGGCAACGCCAGGGTAAAGAGATAGGCCATGCTGTACTACGCCAGGGGGTCTGGGACCGATATCATCACGGCGGAGGAGATAAAGTCCGCCCTGGTGGAGGTCTTTGACGCTCTGGGACCCAGGAAACGGGTCCTGGCCATTCCCCCTGATTACACAAGACTCAATTCTTTCGCCGGCCCGATCACAGGGATGGTCAACGGCTATTACGGGGAGCGTGTCACGGATGTGATGCCCGCGCTCGGCACCCACAGTCCCATGACCCCGGAACAGATCGCCTCGATGTTCCCCGATGTCCCTCCAGGGAAATTCCGGGTCCATGACTGGCGGAACGATGTGGTGACTGTCGGTGAGGTGCCATCTGAATATGTTGAGAAAGTCTCGGAGGGACGGGTAAGCTATTCTTGGCCCGCGCAGGTAAACAAACTGCTTCTGGATCCCTCGTTCGACTTGATTCTGTCAATCGGCCAGGTGGTGCCTCACGAGGTGATCGGGATGGCCAATCACTCGAAGAATATCTTCGTGGGTGTCGGCGGTTCCGCCGGCATAAACAAGAGCCACTTCGTCGGCGCGTCCTACGGGATGGAGCGTATCATGGGCCGGGCGAGGACTCCTGTGAGGGATATTCTTGAATATTCAAGGACTCATTTCATTCCGGAACTTCCTGTAATCTACATACTTACGGTACGGGCCAAGGATGAGGCGAGCGGCCGGCTCGTCACCCGGGGGCTTTTCGTAGGGGATGATTTCGAGTGTTTCGAGAGGGCTTCGGCGCTGTCGCTGGAGACCAATTTCATCATGGTGGACCGGGAGATCCGCAAGTGCGTGGTCTGGCTGGACCCCGCCGAGTTCAAGAGCACTTGGCTCGGGAACAAGGCGATTTACAGGACGAGGATGGCTTTGGCGGACGGGGCAGAGCTTGTGATCCTGGCTCCCGGCTTGAGGGAGTTCGGGGAGGATCCGGCGATTGACGGCCTCATCAGGAAATATGGTTACAAGGGCACTCCTCACACTCTTGAGGCGACCGCGGCCAACAAGGATTTACAAGACAACCTGGGGGCCTCGGCGCATCTTATCCACGGCTCGTCTGAGGGACGTTTCAAGATCACTTATTGTCCCGGGCCGGGAATGAGCCGGGAGGAGATCGAGGGGGTGGGATTCGCCTGGGGAGACATCGGCGAGACCCTGAGGCGATATCCCGCGGATGTCATGAGGGACGGTTGGAATATGATGCCGGACGGAGAGGAGGTTTACTACATCTCCAACCCCGCCCTCGGCCTCTGGGCCCACCCGTCACGTTTTAATGATTGATTTATTGTAATTTATATGAAAGCAGTATCGGACATTGGATTGGTGGGGTTGGCGGTGATGGGGGAGAACCTGGCTCTGAATATGGAGAGCAAGGGCTTCCATGTCAGCGTGTTCAACCGCACGGTTGAGAAAGTGGATCGTTTCATTGAAGGCCGTGGCAAGGGCCTTAACTTTTACGGGGCCCATTCACTGGAGGATTTCATCGGGTCGCTGAAAAGCCCGAGGAAGGTATTCCTCATGGTCAAGGCCGGGAAGGCGGTTGATGACTTCATCGAGAGGCTGATACCTCTTCTCGACGAGGGTGACATAATCATCGACGGTGGCAACACCCATTTCCCGGACACGGCCCGCAGGACAGAATACGTTGAGAGCAAGGGGCTTCTGTACATCGGGACAGGAGTTTCCGGAGGAGAGGAAGGGGCTTTGAAGGGACCTTCCATGATGCCCGGGGGCTCACCAGCCGCCTGGCCTTTCGTCAAGCCCATATTCCAGGCCGTGAGCGCCAAGGTCGAGGGCGATGTCCCTTGCTGCGACTGGGTAGGTCAGGGTGGGGCCGGCCATTTCGTGAAAATGGTCCATAACGGTATCGAGTACGGCGACATCCAGCTGATCTGCGAGTGCTACCAGATCATGAAGGACATCCTCGGGATGACCAACGATGAGATGCGTCAGACTTTCGCCGAATGGAACAAGGGCGACCTTGACAGCTATCTTGTGGAGATCACCAGGGACATCCTGGCGAAGAAAGACGACGATGGCCGGTATGTCCTTGACTATATTCTCGACACGGCCGGCCAGAAGGGGACAGGAAAGTGGACCGCCATCTCGGCGCTGGATCTCGGCGAGCCGCTGACGCTCATCAGCGAGTCGGTCTACGCTCGCTGTCTGTCCGCCTTGAAGGAGGAGAGGACCGTGGCCTCAGGGATCCTGGAAGGTCCTAAGCCTGAACTGTTTACCGGCGATAGGGCGGCTTTCCTTGAGGATCTGAGAAAGGCGCTGTTCGCCTCTAAGGTCGTCTCTTACGCCCAGGGATATTCCCTGATGAGGGCCGCTGCGAAGGAATATGGCTGGGATCTGAATTTCGGAGGTATCGCGCTTCTCTGGAGAGGCGGTTGCATCATCCGCAGCGTGTTCCTCGGGAAGATCAAGGAGGCCTTCGACAAGAACCCCGGACTCGCCAACATCCTACTCGACCCTTATTTCAAGGAGAAACTCTCGGACGCCCAGAAGGGCTGGAGGAAGGTGGTAGCCAGTGCCGTGGCGAACGGAGTCCCGGCGCCCTGCATGACAGCCGCCCTTGAATATTATGACGGCTATCGTTCCGAAAGGCTCCCCGCCAACTTGCTTCAGGCCCAGAGAGACTATTTCGGAGCCCATACCTACGAGAGGACCGACCGTCCCCGCGGCGAGTTCTTCCACACCAATTGGACCGGTCATGGCGGCGACACCGTCTCCGGCACTTACACGGTATAGTATGGGACGGGAAGGAGGTGTACTCCGGGAACCACTGCCACCCTCGGCACGTTGAGAGGGGGGACCGGAGCGAAGCGAGCGGTGGGGCCGCGAAGCGGCGGTTCCGGAGTACACCTCCTTCCCGCTCAAACAATATAAAACAGAATCGCGATGAAATGTTCATTTGATGACCTGAAGGGTCGTAATTGTGTGATTACAGGCGGGTTCGGCGTGATCGGTACCGCCTTGACAAGAGGATTGGCCGAGGCTGGGGTCAACATCGCCGTGATCAGCCGTAGCGCCGACAACCCGGCGAAGGGAGAGGCTATCGCCAAGGAGTTCGGTGTGAAATGCGTGGGAATATCCGCCAGCACCCTCGACAAGGCCGCCCTTGAGGGCGCCCTCGAGATCGTCCACGAGAAGTTGGGCAAGGTGGACATCCTCATCAACTGCGCCGGAGGCAATTCGCCGAAGGCTACCAGCAAGGTTGAGCAGATGAGTCCGGACGATGACCTGGCCGACACGTTCTACGGTCTCGAGATGTCCGGCTTCGACCAGGTGTTCGACCTTAATTTCAAGGGCACCCTGTTGGCCACGATGGTCTTCACGAAGGATATGCTCGAGGCCGGGAAAGGGAATGTCCTGAACATCTCCTCGATGAACTCAATACGTCCGCTCACGAAGATCCCCGCGTATTCAGCCGCGAAGGGCGCCATCAACAACTTCACCCAGTGGTACGCTGTCCATGTCGCTAAGACGGGAATCCGATGCAACGCCATCGCCCCAGGATTCTTCCTCACGGACCAGAACCGCTTCCTGCTCACCGACGAGAAGACCGGAGAGCTGAAGCCCAGAGGGGAGAAGATAATAGCCAACACTCCCACCCACAAGTTCGGCGAGCCGGAGGACCTTGTGGGGGCCATGCTCTATTTGCTAAGTGACATCTCCTCCTTCGTCACGGGCATAGTGCTCCCTGTCGACGGAGGCTACAGCGCTTTCGGAGGGGTGTAAGACTCTATTTGAGAGTCACTTTTATGACATAGTCGGAATCCTCGGGGAGATCCTCCGGGACGGTGAGGAAAAGCCTTTCACCGACTTTCTTCACGGCTATCTGGCTGCCGTCTGACAAGGCGGAGACACTCTTCACTTTGACTCTCTTAGCGACCGGGATCTCAACGACGGCGCCGGGATTCTTGAAAAGATGAACATAGAAAGTCTTGCCGTCCCCGATGGGAGCGGTCGAGACTCCCCATTCCTGCTCGGCGATCGGGCCAGGGCCGCAGCCCTTGATTGACTCACCGTTCACTTTCATCCATTCTCCCATGCCCTTGAGGCGCTCCAGAGCGGCGGCGGGCAAGCGCCCGTCGGCTTGGGGGCCTATATTCAAAAGCAGGTTGCTGTTCATCGACACGCATTGGGCGAGAAGACGGACCAATGTGCCGACAGACTTGTAGTCCTGGTCGGCCACGGAATAGCCCCAGGAGTGGTTCATTGTCTGGCACATCTCCAGAGGTATAATCTCGCTGACAGCCTGTCCTTCCGAGTATCCGGCGGTGTTCCTTCCGGGGAGATCCCTCTCGAAGGTCTGGTAGTCCTCACCCTCTATCGGCGCGATATGGTGGTTGTTGCAAATCAGACAGTCCGGTTTGATGGAATGGATATACTCATAGAATTCCGGCATCCTCCAATCGAAGGGAGTCGCGTCCCTTTTGTGGTCCCAGTACCCGTCGAACCAAAGGGCCCGGGTGTGGTATTGTGTGAGCAGTTCTTTGACCTGGGTCTTCATGAAAGCGAGGTAGTGGTCGTAGTCCTGCTTGTCACCAACTCGGCCTGAGAACCTGCCGGACTCGCCGAGGGGATAATCCTCCCTGTCCCAATCGAGGATCGAGTAATAGAACTGGAGTTTCAGACCCTCCTCCAGACAGGCCTCGTCCAGGTCTTTTATCACGTCGCGGCCGTAAGGGGTGGCTTTAACGATGTTATAATCCGAGGCCTTGGTGTCGAACATCGAGAAGCCGTCGTGATGGCGGGATGTGATGGTGACATACCCGGCTCCGGCGTCCTTGAAAGCCTTGGCCCACTCTCGGGCGTCGTACTTGGCGGGATAGAAGCCGCTGGCGGCCTTGGAATACTCGTTCTTGTTGAGCTTTCCGGTGTTCAAATACCATTCCCCCTGGGCGTAGGAGGCGTAGATTCCCCAGTGGAGGAATATTCCGAAACGCTCCTGGACGAAATCCTTCCTAGCCTGAAGATTACCCTCGGAAGGGGTATAGGTCTGGGCGTTGACATTGATGGCGGCGAAAAGGGAGATGGCCGCGATGATAATACGATGAGTCTTTAACATAATACGCGAAAATAACTAATTTCGCGATAATCTGACGTGTCATGGGTAAAGTCTATACGGATCCGGATCTTGGTGAGGTGGTTTTCAGGTGGAACCGCCGGTCGAGAGGAATGTCGATAAGCGTCCACCCGAGGAGGGGAGTGACGGTCACCCTCCCCTGGCACAAGTCGTACAGGAACGGTGTCGGTTTTTTACTCACCAAGCGTGAATGGGCTATGGAAACTCTTGAGCGCCAGCGCTCTATGCTTATCGATGAGCCGGAGCTTTCCCCAGAGGAGATAGAGGCGATGCGGGCTGAGGCCAAGAAGGTCCTGCCCGTCAGGCTTGCCGAGCTGGCCCGGAAATATTCATTTGAATACAATCAGGTGAGGATCAAGCATAACGTCTCCAATTGGGGAAGCTGTTCAAGAAAGGGGAATATCAATCTGAACCTCAATCTCATGAGGCTCCCGGAGAATCTCCGGGACTATGTCATGCTCCATGAGCTATGTCACCTTCGCCAGCCTGACCATAGCTCCCGATTCCACGACTTGCTGGAGAGCCTGTGCCCTGGTCACCGGGCGATGGAAAAAGAGTTAAGAAAATACAGAATATTTTGATTCTCTGAAAAATATAGGTATATTCGCGGACTTTCCGCATGGTGCGGATAGTTTTGCAGTATAGTTTATCATTATTTTTTGCGAAATGGCAGAGTATTTACAAGCCGACAAGAAGCAAGAGATTTTCGCAAAGTACGGGAAGTCTAATACGGACACCGGCTCGCCTGAGAGTCAAGTTGCTTTATTTTCCTACCGTATCAGTCACCTCACTGAGCATTTGAAGACGAACAAGAAGGACAATGTAACACGCCGTTCCCTTCTCCGCCTCGTGGGTAAAAGACGTCAGATTCTGGATTATCTCCAGAGGACAGACATCGAAAGATACAGGACCATTATCAAGGAACTCGGTATCCGCCGATAATCATACGATAGGAACAGACAAAGGGATTGGCGCGCTAGTGGCCGCCATCCCTTTATTTTTTAGAAATAGCGGTAAAAGCAGTTAAATGAACGTCATTACAAAGAAGATCGAATTATCCGACGGCCGGATAATCGAGATCGAGACCGGCAAACTCGCCAAGCAGGCGGCCGGCTCAGCGGTGATCAAGATGGGAGGCACGATGCTCCTCGCCACTGTCACCTGCGCCAAAGAAGTGAAAGAGGGTACCGATTTCATGCCCCTCACAGTCGATTACAGGGAGAAGTATTACTCCGCCGGACGTTTTCCCGGAGGTTTCCTCAAGAGAGAGAGCCGTCCCTCGGACTACGAGGTGCTTGTCTCTCGCCTGGTTGACCGTCCCATCCGCCCTTTGTGGCCGGATGATTTCCACCTTGAGGTTTTCGTCAATGTAAACCTCATCTCCGCCGAGAAGGACATCCAGCCTGACGCTCTCGCCGGTCTGGCCGCCTCTTGCGCCCTCGCAGTCTCAGACCTGCCTTTCGGTGGTCCTGTGTCTGAGGTCAGGGTCTGCCGCATCGACGGCAAGTTCGTCATCAACCCTACCTTCTCCGAGATGGAGAACGCCGACCTCGAGCTGATGGTCGCTGCCACCGAGGAGAACATCATGATGGTCGAGGGTGAGATGAAGGAAGTTCCTGAGGATGTGATGCTTGAGGCTATCAAGTTCGCCCACGAGGAGATTAAGAACCACTGCCGTGTGCAGAAAGAACTCATGCATGAGCTCGGCACCGACGTGAACAAGCGCGACTATCCTCACGACGAGGAGGACGAGGAGATCAAGAAGAAGATCCACGACTTCGCTTACGACAAGTGCTATGCCCTGGCCAAGTCCGCAAAGCCCAAGCACGAGCGCGAGGACGGTTTCGAGGCCATCAAGGCTGAGGCCATCGAGGCTCTCGGACTAACCGAGGAAGAGGTCGAGGAGAAGAAGATGATGATTGACCGTTACTTCGGACATGAGCAGAGGGAGGCCCTCCGCAACCTGGTCCTCGACGAGGGACTGCGCGTGGACGGCCGTCACACCACCGAGGTGCGTCCTATC
>CADBRH010000088.1 GCA_902797035.1 uncultured Bacteroidia bacterium
GATACCGTTGGCGTCGATGTCGAACGTGACCTCGATCTGAGGTATTCCCCTAGGAGCAGGGGCGATGCCGTCCAGATGGAAGACTCCGATCTGCTTGTTGTCCTTCGCCATGGGGCGCTCGCCCTGGAGGACCCTGATCTCGACCGAAGGCTGGTTGTCAGCGGCGGTTGAGAACACCTGGCTCTTGCGGGCCGGGATGGTCGTGTTGGACTCGATAAGTTTTGTCATGACACCGCCGAGGGTCTCGATACCGAGCGACAGAGGCGTGACATCCAGAAGGAGGACGTCCTTCACATCGCCGGCAAGCACACCGCCCTGGATGGAGGCGCCGATAGCGACGACCTCGTCAGGATTGACGCTCTTGTTCGGCTCCTTGCCGAAGAACTCCTTGACAAGCTGCTGGACCTTAGGGATACGTGTGGATCCGCCCACGAGAAGAACCTCGTCGATGTCGGATGCCTGCATGCCCGCGTCCCTCAGAGCGATGCGGCAAGGCTCGATCGACCTCTGGAAGAGGTTGTCGCAGATCTGCTCGAACTTGGCCCTGGTGAGAGTCTTCACAAGATGCTTGGGAATACCGTCCACAGGCATGATGTAAGGAAGGTTGATCTCAGTGGAAGTCTGGTTGGAGAGCTCGATCTTAGCCTTTTCGGCGGCCTCCTTAAGCCTCTGGAGGGCCATAGGATCTTTCTTGAGGTCGATCCCGCCGTTCTCGGCGGCGAACTCGGCCGCGAGCCAGTTGATGATCTCCTGGTCGAAATCGTCACCTCCCAGATGGGTGTCGCCGTTCGTGGACTTCACCTCGAAAACACCACCGCCCAACTCAAGGATGGAGATGTCAAAGGTACCGCCTCCAAGGTCGTAGACAGCGACTTTCATGTCCTTGTTCTTCTTGTCAAGGCCATAGGCGAGGGCGGCGGCCGTCGGCTCGTTGATGATTCTCTTCACATCAAGTCCGGCGATCTTGCCCGCCTCCTTTGTCGCCTGGCGCTGGGAGTCCGAGAAGTAAGCCGGGACAGTGATCACAGCCTCGGTCACATCCTGACGGAGATAATCCTCGGCTGTCTTCTTCATTTTCTGGAGAATCATGGCCGAGATCTCCTGCGGCGAGTAGAGCTTGCCGTTGATGTCCACCCTGGGGGTGTTGTTCTCGCCCCTCACCACTTTATAAGGGACCCTGCTGACCTCCTTGGTCACCTGGTCAAAGGTCTCACCCATGAACCTCTTGATAGAGAACACAGTGTTCTGGGGATTGGTGATAGCCTGGCGCTTGGCCGGGTTGCCTATCTTCCTCTCTCCCCCTTCCGTGAAAGCGACCACCGAGGGAGTGGTCCTCTCACCCTCGTTGTTGATTATGACGGTAGGCTGGTTGCCTTCCATGACCGAAACGCACGAATTAGTGGTTCCAAGGTCGATTCCAATGATTTTTCCCATATTCTTTTCTCTTTTATTGATTCGTTTAAAGATTCTTCGCTACGCTCAGAATGACATTTGCTGTCATCCTGAGGAGGCGCTGAGCCTCCGATGGATCTATCGAACCGTCAAGAGAAATAACGAATGTTATGCCAAGCCGGAGAGGCTGACAAATTGTCACTCGTGAGTGGCGAAACGCTGGCGCGCGAGCGCCTCATAGTCAGTTCCGGGACGCCCGTAATTGACATAAGGATGGATAGATATGCCGCCCCTCGGAGCGAAGAGACCGAGGACCTCGATGTATTTGGGATCCATCAGGCGGATCAGGTCATTGAGGATGATATTGACACAGTCCTCGTGGAAACCGCCGTGGTTGCGGAAGCTGAACAGATACAGCTTTAGGCTCTTGCTCTCCACCATCCTGACGTCGGGAATATAACTGATCCTGATCTCGGCGAAGTCCGGCTGGCCGGTGATCGGGCAAAGCGTGGTGAACTCCGGGCAGTTGAATCTTACCCAATAGTCCTTTCCGGGATGCATGTTCTCAAAGGTCTCCAGCACCTCGGGAGCGTAATCCATCTTATACCTGGTCTCGCTGCCAAGAGCTTTCAGACCATCTTCTTTCCTGTCCTTTTCCATATTCTCAAATATCAAAAATCTTGAAGGGGTTGTAATGTACATCGACGTCGAAAGCGTCCACCTCCTCCGCCGACTTCAGCCTCGTCACCACGGCGGAGGTGACAGGGAGGATAAGAATCTCGAAAAGAACCTTGAACGTCACTTGGCACAACATCATCCAGCCTAGGTCTCTGACTGGGGTGCCCCAGAAAGCTATCGGCATGAATATCAACGAGTCAAGGCACTCCCCCGCGAGTGATGACACTATCGCCCTGAGGGAGAATCCCTTGCCGCCCTGGGCTATCTTCATCTTGCTCAGGACATAGGCGTTGAAAGTGGATCCGGCAAGGAATGCCAGCAGGGAGGCGGCCAAGATCCTCGGGGCCATCTTGAACACGAAGTCGAAATGCTCGCCTCCGTTCCAGAACGAGGCGGCCGGGAGCGCCACGGCCAGCTGGGCGGCTAAGGCCACGAAGAGGTTCATGGCGAAAGCCATCCAGATCACGAGCCTGGCCTTGCGGTATCCCCAGACCTCGGTGAAACAATCGTTCAGGATGTAGGAGACCGGGAATATCAGCACGGCGCACGGGAGGGTGATCTTTCCGATCGCGAAGACTTTGACGGCGAATAAGTTGGAAGTGATAAGGCAGACCGTGAACAGGACCGCCATCAGCAGGAACGCCGGGGATAGGCTTGTTTTTCGCATTTCCTAGTTTTTAAAGTGGTTGACTAGCACACTGTGGAACGGGTCAGTCTCCGGCCTCCTTGAGACGCTCGGCGTTCTCAGCTATCTGCAACTGGTTGATACACTCCTGGATGTCACCGTCCATGAAGACAGGCAGGTTGTACATCGACCAGTTGATTCGATGGTCGGTCACACGGCCCTGAGGGTAATTATAGGTACGGATCTTCGCCGAGCGGTCGCCCGTGGAGACCATGGTCTTGCGCTTGGCTCCGATCTCATCGAGATATTTCTGATGCTCAAGGTTATAAAGTCTGGTCCTGAGCTCCTCGAAAGCGCGGTCCTTGTTCTTGAGCTGGGAACGCTCCTCCTGGCACTGGACCACAAGACCGGTGGGAAGGTGGGTGAGACGCACTGCCGAATATGTCGTGTTGACACCCTGGCCTCCGGGGCCGGAGGCGCAGAACAGATCCAGACGGATGTCCTCCCACTTGAGATCGACGTCGAACTCGCCGGCCTCGGGGAACACGGCCACGGAGGCCGCGGAGGTCTGGATCCTACCTTGAGTCTCGGTCTGCGGCACGCGCTGGACACGGTGCACCCCCGACTCGTATTTCATAATACCGTACACTCCCTCGTCGTTGGAGGAGAGCTTGAAAACGACCATCTTGAACCCGCCGGAAGTACCCGGAGTGGCGTCGTTGACCTCGAGCTTCCATCCCCGCTTCTCGGCGAACTTGGAGTACATCCTGAAAAGGTCCCCGGCGAATATGGCGGCCTCGTCACCGCCCGTTCCGCCGCGGATCTCCACGATGGCGTTCTTGGCGTCATCGGGGTCCGCCGGAATGAGGAGAATCTTGATCTTCTCCTCAAGCTGAGGGAGAAGAGGCTCTATCTCAGAGATTTCCGCCCTCGCCATCTCGCGAAGGTCCTCGTCTTTCTCGTTCATCAGGATATCCTTCGCCTCGGCCAGCTCCTCGACTTTCCTCTTATAGTCGAGACCTGTCATGACAATAGGCTCGAGCTGCTTGTAATCCTTGTTGAGCTGGACATATCTCTTCATGTCAGCTATAACCGCGGGATCAGAAATCTGGGCCTGCAGCGAGTTGTATTTGTCCTGTAGAGCCAGGATCTTGTCTATCAGAGTGTTCTCCGCCATATTCTTTCTTAAAGTTCCTTCACGAAGCACCTGCGCCTCATGAACAGCTCACTATCATATTTCCCCCAGACATTCGCGGCCCCGTTGGACTCGATCTGGGGGTTTGAGATGGCCCATCTTGTCCCCGCCGAGCAGTACTTAGCGGACATCGCGCAATGGAAGATCGCCGAAACACCTGTGTTCTGCCATTTCGGCACGGCTCCGTTGAGCATCAGGTCCACCGTGTCATAGTGTCTCATGGCCCGGAGGATGTGCCACCAACCGAACGGAAACAAATGACCCTTAGCCTTTTGCAAAGCGAGGGAGATGGTCGGGAAGGTTATCCCGAATCCCACCAGTTCCTCATTCTCATCAAAGACTATGCAACTTGTCTTGTCACTGACAAAACGCAGCACGGCGCCGGCCTCCTCGTCAATCTCCTCCTTTGTGAAAGGGATGAAATTGTACACCGACTTCGCGAAACTCTCGTTATAGACGTCGAAGAAGTATCGGACCATCTTCTTGTCTTTCTTCAACTTGTCAAGGCTCCCCTCATGGAGGTTGTACCTCTGTTTGAGCATCGAGGCTATCCTCGGGATTCTCTCCTGGAGCGGCTCGTTGGCCGGAACCTTATACTGCACCCAGTCGCACTCCTTCTCATAGCCCAGAGCGTCCATGAAGCCGACGTAATAGGGATAGTTGTAGATGCAGTTGAAAGGAGGAATATTGTGGAAGCCCTCGATCAGCATCCCCTGCTTGCCCAGAGTGTTATAGTAGAGCGGGCCGTGTATCTCGGTCATCCCGTTCTCCCTGGCCCAATTCTCGGCGGTATTCAGGAGAAGCCTAGCCACCTCCAAGTCATCGATCGTGTCGAACCAGCCGAAGCGGGCCCTCTTCTTGTTGTACAAGGCGTTGTAGCGAGGGTTTATCATCCCGCAGATCCTGCCGACGACCTTGTCGCCGTCCAGGACCATCCACATGACGCGCTTGCAATATGAGAGGGTTGAAACTTTGGTCAGGGACTTGACCTGATCGGAATGCAGGGCAGGGACATATTGGGGACAGTTTTTGTACAACTGGTCCGGGAACCTGATGAAACGCTTCAAGTCCCTTTTACCCAAAACCTCAACTACCTTGTAATCTGGCATCCCGCGAATTTAAGAATTCGACGTTTAATTGGCAATAGGGTAACCTACAAACCTTTGGCCTTGCCTTCGTCCCAAATGGCGTCCATCTCCTCCAAGGTCATGTCGTGGAGGTCCCTCCCCTGCCGGATTGTGTTCTCCTCAAGATAGGTGAAACGGCGGCGGAACTTGTCACAGGCCCTGTTCAAAGCCGTGTCAGGATCGACCCCGTACAGCCGCGCCGCGTTGACGGTGGCGAACATGAAGTCCCCGAGCTCCTCCTCGGCCCTTTCCAAAGCAGCTTCCCTCTCCTCTTCCGAGGCAGCCCTGTCCAGAGCGTCGAACTCAGCCTGCAACTCTCCCTGCTCCTCCTTCACCTTGTCCCAGACCTGGCTCTTCTCCTCCCAGTCGAAGCCCACTCCCCTCGCCTTGTCCTGCATAGAATAAGCCTTCAGGATCGGCGGGAGCGAGTCGGGAATACCTGAGAGAATCCTCTTGTTGCCGCCTTTCTCCTTGGCTTTCAGCATCTCCCAGTTGGTGGACACCTCCTCGGCGTCCGCCACCTTGGTTGTCGAGAACACGTGGGGGTGACGGTAGATCATCTTCTCGCATAGCTTGTTCAGCACATCGGCGATGTCGTACCGCCCCTCCTCCTCGGCGATCTTAGCGTAGAAAATCACATGGAGGAACACGTCGCCGAGCTCTTTCTCAAGCGCCGTCTCGTCCTTCTTCAGCACGGCGTCGCTGAGCTCATAGACCTCCTCCAATGTCATGGGCCTCAAAGTGTCGATAGTCTGGGCGTGGTTCCACGGGCACTTCTCCCTGAGAGCGTCCATCACCTCCAGCGCCTTCTCGAACGCGGCCAGTTTCTTTTCCTTGTTCAACATAGCCGCGAAGTTAGAGATTTTTCGGGAGATATTAATCCGGAATACAAGATGTCATTGAATGCTAAGAGAAAGAGATTGACCGCAGAAAAAGGTACAAGTAAGCACAGTTACGGAGGTTATATGCTGTCTCTCCATGATCGGCACGATGCTCAATCTTATCCAAGTAATTATCAAGATGTTGCTTAATGGCAGGATAGTCCTCAATATGGATGCGCTCTACCACTCCGCAGATTCCATTATGCGTGTTTATCAACCATAAATCCGCCCAATCATATCCATATCTGCGTATGTCCCGGCCGCGGAGAATCGGTCGTATAAGTGCGGCTGTTCTTTCCCTTTCTTCTTCATCCGAACAGTTGGCCAGAATCTCATCTCGCTTTTCGGAAGAGATTATGAAAGCATCATTATATCCGGTGAGAATGCCCCTGTAAATCTGCACATCCCATTCCCGGAGGGGTATACCAACGGTTTCTACCTTCTATTTTATGCTCCGCTCTATGTCGCTCAAGATAGACCACGATTCGCCACCAAATGTGCATTTCAGGCAATGTGTCTGCACATAATCGCTGATTAAAGAATTGCTGAAAGAAGGAGTCTCTCAAAGAAGAATAGCCAAAATATGCAAAGTGGATCGAAACACACTTGGCCGCTACATCAAAAGTTATGATT
Organism: uncultured Bacteroidia bacterium; assembly: GCA_902797035.1. Lineage (GTDB taxonomy): Bacteria > Bacteroidota > Bacteroidia > Bacteroidales > UBA932 > Cryptobacteroides. The sequence continues at coordinate 6,532 of CADBRH010000088.1, forward strand.
GTCAGTGAACAGCAACGGGAAGAGAACTTTCAGGAGTATCTGCGACTTCTTCATGATCCATATTACTATGACGTCTGTTTTGATGAACAGTCAGGAGGTGTCAGTGCCATTCATCTGAACCACAAGTTTGACACAGTAATAGGCGCTTTTGGGTTGAAGAAGGGAGATTATGAAAAGAATACCCTGTATGTACTACGTAGAAGGGGACATGTTGTCACCTTGGAGTCAGAATTAGCCCCAAATGGTGTAAAGACTCCTTACGGGCTGATAGATGGAATGGTTATGGATATCAAGGCAACGGAGAAGGATGGAAAGTGGTCTGTCAAAAAGAAGATTCATTCAGCGGCAAAACAAGGTGCCGAGTGTATAATCCTTTATTTCCATGAGAAAAGACTATTCTCGCTGGAACGAATAAATGACGGATGGAAGAAGTTTCTTGTAGACAAGGACTCTCAACCTTATGTCGCGATAATCAAGCGTGTCATCTGCGTTGTGGAAGACAAGGCATTTGATTGGCATCCCTCACAATAAAAAAAGCTGCCGGAGCAGCTTTCATGAAGGTTAATAAGGCGACAGGTGGTGTTCCTCTCACCCCTTCTATCGCGAAGGTAAAGAAAAATCATTAAACTCCAATACTACCGGTGAAAAACTTCAAAGACTATCTTGAAAACCGAAATGATTGATCCTGGCGATAAATTAATTATTTATCCATACTGATGTTTTTTCCTATCTTTGTCGAAGATCAGAGTCATTGATATGATAGAAATCCACTATGTGTCGGCCGACGAGGCGGTCAAGGCGATAAGGACAGGTGATCATATTCATCTGGGCAGTGTGGCGAGCGTGCCTCACGTTCTCATCGACGCCCTTGTCCGGAGGGCCAGGGCGGGAGAGGTGGAGGACCTTCATTTCCACCACTTCCACACGGAGGGTCCGGCTCCATATTCCGATCCGGAGTATTCGGGAATATTCTTCGAGCAAGGTTTTTTCGTGGGCCCTAACGTCAGGGCGAACGTCAACGCCGGCCACGCCGACTACCTTCCCGTCCATCTCTTTGACACTCAGAGACTTTACCGGAACGGCACCATTAAGCTCGGGGCAGCCATGGTACAGGTTTCCGAGCCCGACGCTGACGGGATGGTCTCCCTCGGCACCTCGGTCGAATGCTCACCCGCCGCCATCGAGACAGCCAGGGTGAGAATAGCGGTCGTCAATCCAAACGTCCCCTTCGCCTACGGCGATCTGGTGCCTGTCAGCTCATTCGACTACCTCGTCAGGGACGACACTCCCCTCTTCACCAAGGCATACACCGAACCCGGCCCCACAGACATCCTTATCGGGAAAAACTGCGCGGAGCTGGTCAAGGACGGCGCCTGCCTCCAGATGGGGATCGGCAGCCTTCCCAACGCCCTCGCCACCCAGTTGACAGGGCATAAAGACCTCGGCATCCACACCGAGATGTTCGCCGACGGTGTCCTGGAACTGATCAGGAAAGGAATCATCACCGGAAAGAACAAGAGAATCGACACAGGAAAAATCGTGGCCTCGTTCCTACTGGGCTCAGCCGATGTCTACTCGTTCATAGACCGTAATCCGAATGTCCTGATGAAAGAGATCGGCTATGTCAACAACCCCTGGACCATCTCCCGCAACCCACGTGTGACCTCGATCAACTCCGCCACGGAGGTGGATCTGACCGGTCAGGTCTGCGCCGACTCCATAGGCGAGAGGATATTCTCGGGCACAGGAGGCCAGCTCGATTTCGTCAGGGGCGCCGCCATGTCGGAGGAGGGTGTCTCTATCATCGCCCTCGCGTCAAGGACCGCAAAAGGGGCACCGAAAATCGTCCCGACCCTCCATCCGGGAGCGGGAGTCGTCACCCCCAGGGCCGACGTCCAATGGGTCGTCACCGAATATGGTTCCGTGAACCTCAGCGGCAAGTCCCTGCAGGAGCGGGCTAAACTGCTGATCTCTATCGCCCATCCTGACGATAGGGAGGCCCTGGACCGCGCGGCCTTCAACCGCTTCGGTCCACATTGGCTCACGGTCAAAGTCTGAGTTATTTCAGGAAAACGAAAAACACCGCCAGAACCAGGCACACGAAGGCCGCGATGTGGTTCCAGTGGATAGCCTGTCCCTTGAACACGAACAGGACAATCACGCTGAAGACCGTCAGCGAGACAACCTCCTGAATCACCTTGAGTTGCAACAAGTTGAAAGGTCCTCCGTTGGCCTGGAACCCCATCCTGTTGGCGGGGACGGTGAGGCAGTACTCGAAAAAGGCGATACCCCAGGAGAAAAGAATAACCAGGATGAGCGGCCAGCCGGTGGAGATTTTCATCTCGCCGAGTTTGAGGTGGCCGTACCAAGCGAAAGTCATGAAGATGTTTGAGAACACAAGCATCAAGACTGTCCAGAATCCTTGCATTATCTATTCGATTGATTGTATTTTAAGAAGACGCCAAGAGAAGACAGGAATCATGAACGACAGCAGGCAGGCGACAAGCCAGAAGACCGACACGGGACGGAAATCGAAATCCCCGGCGCCGATCATGAAACCGCTGATGACATTCTGGAGTCCCGCGGCGGCGTAGCTGGCCAGACCCACCATCCCGAGGGCTGAGCCGGTGGCCTTCCTGGGCACTATATCAAGAGCCATAAGACCCGCGACGGTACAATAGACCACACCGATCGATAGGCTGAAGACCGAGACATAAACTATATTCATCGTGTAACTTCCGCCGGTCAGAAGAAATCCGCCGAGCGAAAGGAGGCACACCACTCCCGAGAGAAGGACCGGAACGAAACGGTTACCCCTGAAAACCCTGTCGGAGAGCCATCCGGCCAGCACTGTCCCCGCTATCCCGAAAGCCTCGGAGAACGCGATTATCTGCGTGGCGGAAGCCAGCGAGAAATCCTTCCCTTTCTGCAGGAAAAGGACTCCCCACTCGCTGACGGCGTGCTGGGTGATGTAAACGAAAGCGCTGGAAAGGGCGATAATCCATATTCCGGGATGCCTGACCACCATCTTCTGGAGTTCCTTTACCGGCATGGAGTCGGTCTTCTGAGGCGCCTCCCCTGAAAGCTCCTGAACCGAGGGAAGGCCCTTGCTCTCGGGGGTGTCTGAGACGAACATCAATATGATGACGGAACCGATGACTCCGGCGATGGCCGAGAATATGAAACCATATTCCCATCCAATCCAGCCCACGACCAAGCCCAACGCGAAGACAGACAGCGATTTCCCGAGATAAGGAGTGGCGCTGAGGATGCTGTAGAAGGTTCCTCTGCGGTTGAGAGGGAACCACCTCGAGAGGCTTATCACCCCGGGCGGGGCGCCCATCGACTGGCAATATCCGTTCACTCCCCAGACAAGGGCGAAAATGAAAAACAGCACGGCGGAAGGAATGCCCCACCAGCCATAAGCCAGCCCCAGGACTCCCATAAGCAGGTTAACCACGGTGGAGACCAACAGCCCGGTCGCCATGAAACGTCGGATGTTGCAATAGTCGGCGATGAAACCGTTGGCGAACTTGCCGGCGGCGTAAACGAAATAGAAAGCGGAGCCTATTATTCCCAACTGGGCGGCGGAAAGGATATCCCCGTCAATCAAAGGCTGCTTGACCACCGCCATCGCCATCCTGCACACATAATAGAGGGCGTACGCGGCGGTCACCCCCCAGAAAGTGCGGTTCCTGAGGCGGCGGTATTCCCCGGGGGCGGCCTCCGGCGAGACCTTCTCCGACGACGGCTTGGAGATCCTGTAGTATGAATATAGGCTCATATCGGACTGCAAAGATAAGAGAATAATCGCTATATTAGCGCGTCAATAAGGAAGAGCTGATGGCTAATCTGAAATCGTTGGCCAAGGACACGGCGATCTATGGCCTGAGCAGCATAATCGGAAGGTTCCTCAACTACCTTCTGGTTCCCCTCTACACCTATGTCATCAACGCCTCCAGCGGCGGGTACGGGGTTGTCACCAATCTCTACGCCTACACCGCCCTGCTGCTGGTGATCCTGACATACGGCATGGAGACCACCTTCTTCCGCTTCGCCAACAAGGAGGGAGAGAATCACGACAAGGTCTATTCGACCATCCTGACCTCAGTGCTGACCACCTCGGCGCTCTTCGTCGCCATCGTGTTGGCCTTCCTGAAGCCGATCTCCTCCGCCATGGGCTACCCCGGGCACCCGGACTACATCTGGACCATGGCCCTCACCGTCGCGATCGACGCTTTCCAGTGCATCCCCTACTCCTATCTCCGCTACAAGAAGCGTCCCGTCAAATTCGCCGCCCTGAAGCTCGGATTCATATTCCTGAATATACTGCTGAACCTCACTTACTTCGTTTTCCTCCCGAAGCTCGGGCTCAACCCGTTCGGAATCTACGACAACGGAATCCAGGTCGGCTGGGTATTCTACATCAACCTCTTCTGCACCGCTTTCATGACTCTGTTCTTCATCGGGGAGCTCAAGGGGATCAGGAGCGGCTTCGACTGGAGACTTATGAAGAGGATGCTCTCCTACAGCTGGCCCATCCTGGTGCTGGGAATCGCCGGAATACTCAACCAGACAGCCTCCCAGATCATATTCCCTTATGTTTACAAAGGAGAGGACGGCGCAGCCCAGCTGGGAATATACGGGGCCTGCATCAAGATCGCCATGATCATGGCGATGATCACCCAGGCGTTCCGGTACGCTTACGAGCCTTTCGTGTTCGGCAGTTCAGCCGAGAAAGACAGCAAGGAGACCTACGCCAAGGCGATGAAGTTTTTCATCATCTTCACGCTGCTGGCGTTCCTCTGCGTCATAGGATTCATGGGTATTCTTAAATTCATCATCGGAGCCGACTACCGGATTGGTCTCAAGGTTGTTCCGATCGTGATGGCCGCCGAGATCCTGATGGGAATATACTTCAATCTCTCTTTCTGGTACAAGCTCACCGACCAGACACTCTGGGGCGCTGTTTTCTCCGGGGCTGGCTGCCTCGCGCTATTCGCGGTCAATATAATATTCATACCCAAGATCGGCTACATGGCTTGCGCCTGGGCCGGAGTAGCGGGCTACGGCACCGCCACCCTGCTCTCTTATTTTGTCGGACAGAGGAAATACAAAATCGATTATCCCCTGAAGGACATTCTCGTCTACACACTGGCGGCGGCGGTCCTGTACGTCGGGATGGTCTTCACGAACGGTCACCTCGGCATGTGGCCCGCCCTGGCCGTCAACACTGTCCTGATAATCGCCTTCTGCGCCCTGATCGTATGGCGTGACCTGCCTCTCTCAACGCTGCCTGTGGTCGGCAAACATTTCAGGAAGAGTGAGTCCGCTTAACAGGGAGATACTCCGTCTGGCGCTTCCGAGCATCCTCGCCAACATCACCGTCCCACTGGTAGGAATGGTGGACATCGCTGTGGCCGGACACCTCGACGCTTCCGCCGCCGCACTCATCGGAGGCATTTCGGTAGGCTCTCTGATGTTCGACCTCATGTACTGGAATTTCGGCTTCCTTAGGGCCGGGACCGGCGGCCTCACGGCCCAGGCATATGGCCGTGAGGACTGGGCGGGGTGCTCAGCCATACTTCGGCGAGGGTTGGGGACGGCTCTGCTCGCCGCCCTGCTCCTGCTGCTGGTCCAGTGGCCGTTCCAGAAACTCATCTTCCTGTTCGTGCGTTCCTCGGAAGAGGTCAAAACCCTGGCTCTTAGGTATTTCCACATCCGGGTCTGGGCCGCTCCAGCGACCCTTTGCCTGATGGTGATGAGAGGCTGGTTCATAGGGATGCAGGACTCATTCAGCTCAATGTTGACGGACGTTATCGTGAACGTCTCCAACATCATCATCAGTGTCATCCTCGCTCTCGGTATCCCGGGAACATCTTTCCGCGGAATCGGGTTCATCGGCATCGCGTGGGGCACAGTCATCGCCCAGTATTCCGGCCTCCTCGCCGCCGCCACCATCTCCCTCCTGAAATACAAAGAGGTAATACTTCCGGGCGGCTACAGTTCGAGCGGCGAAGCGACTGGGCTTGCGTTTGCCAAGGTTGGGCGCGAAGCGTCAAGACGCGGCTCTCA
>CADBRH010000089.1 GCA_902797035.1 uncultured Bacteroidia bacterium
GCCAGGAGCGCCGTTACCCCGGTCCCAGGCTCGCTGAACAGGTCAGGGAGGCCATCGACGACTCATACAAGCGTTTGCTGGAGCCGTCTATCTCCAACGAGATAATCAAGGAGGCGAAAGAGAAAGCGGACATCGAGTCAATCGCGGTTTTCGGGGAGAACCTGACCCAGCTTCTGCTTTCCCCGCCGGTTGGCCAGAAGAGGACGATGGCGATAGACCCTGGGTTCAGGAACGGATGCAAGATAGTTTGCCTGGACGAGAGGGGAGAGTTGCTCCATCACGAGATTATATTCCCGCATCCGCCTCAGAGCGAGAAGGTTAAGTCCATTATGGCGGTGGCTTCCATGATTGAGGAATATGGGATCGAGGTCATCGCTGTCGGCAATGGCACCGCCTCGAGGGAGACAGAGGAGTTCATCAAGAGAGTCGGCGTCCCGGAAGGGGTTAAAGTCTACACGGTGAGCGAGGACGGGGCCTCGATTTATTCCGCCTCGGAGGTCGCGCGCAAGGAGTTCCCGGACGAGGATGTGACAGTCAGGGGGGCGGTCTCGATCGGGAGAAGGCTTATGGACCCTCTCGCCGAGTTGGTGAAGATAGACCCCAAGTCGCTTGGTGTGGGGCAGTACCAGCACGATGTGGACCAGAATCTCCTTAAGGAGAAACTGGACAACACGGTGGCGTATTGTGTCAACACGGTCGGGGTGAACCTGAACACAGCCAGCCCGTATCTTCTGAGTTATGTGTCAGGCATAGGACCCGCCCTGGCGTCGAATATTGTGGCCTACAGGGCCGCGGAGGGAAGTTTTACCTCAAGGAAACAGCTCCAAGATGTTCCGAAGCTCGGCCCCAAGACTTTCGAGCAGTGCGCCGGTTTCCTGAGAATTCATGGCGCCGACAACCCTCTGGACAATTCCGCCGTCCATCCGGAGTGCTACCACATAGTCGACAGGATGGCTTCCGATCTCGGGGTCTCTACCAGGGATCTTGTCGGTAATGAGGAACTTGTCAAGACTATCGATCCTTCGCGGTATGTCGAGGGCGATTTCGGCCTTCCCACCATCACCGATATCCTCAAGGAACTATCTAAACCCGGCCGTGACCCTCGCCAGGAGTTACAGGAGTTCAGTTTCTCGGACGACATCCATGAGATAGGCGACCTGAAAGCCGGGATGGAACTTCCTGGTATAGTCACGAACATCACCGCTTTCGGCGCTTTCGTTGATATAGGGATTCATGAGAATGGGCTGATCCATGTCTCAAAGATGGGGCGCGCGAAGTTGAAACTCCATCAGAAAGTGACTGTCAGCGTCTTGAATGTCGATTTGGAGAGGAACCGGGTCTCCTTAGGCCTGGTAAAGTAAAGGCCTGGACCACAATCGTTTCCCTGTCAGCCTTCCCTCACGGACGACCAATGAGCCGTTGACCCATACCATATCCACGGCGCCTTTGAAAATCTCTCCCTCGTAGGGGCTCCAGCCGCATCTCGAGGCCGGCGGCCCGACCGGATATTCCTTATCCTGGTCCAGTACCACCAGATCGGCGAAAAAGCCTCTCTTGAGGAATCCCCTGTCTTTTATCCCGAATATGGTGGCGGCTTTCTCGGAGATCGCTGAGGCCAGCCTTGTCATTGGTATCCCTCTTTTACGGGCGATCGTCATCGCGGCGGGCAGAGAGTTCTGGATTGTGGGAAGACCGGAGGGGCAGCTCAGATAGGGTCTCGCTTTCTCCTCCGAGAGGTGAGGCGCGTGGTCCGACCCGATCGTGTCGATGACTCCGTCCATCAGGCCTCGTACAAGAGCGTCCCGGTCGGCCGCTGTCTTGATTGATGGATTGCATTTGAGCCTTCCTCCCATCAGTCTGTAGTCATCGTCGGAGAACCAGAGGTAGTTCACGGATGTCTCAGCCGTTATTTCCGGATTATGAAGCTTCGCCTCCCGGATCATCTCCACCTCGTCAGCTGTGGAGACATGGAGGATATGAAGTCTGGTGCCATGCCTCAGGGCGAGTTCGAGAGCCTTTCTTGTGGACTCGACGCAGGCCTCACGGCTTCGGACGAGCGGGTGCATGGAGAACGGAATCATCTCACCATAAGTCGCTTTCGCTCTTTCAAGGTTGGCTTTTATGATAGTCTCGTCCTCGCAGTGAGTGAGGATTGGCTTGCCTTTAATCGTGAAAAGGTCCTCGAGGGTGCTCTCCCTGTCGACGAGAATATTCCCGGTGGATGAGCCCATGAACACTTTCACCCCGGCGAACTGGTGGCCGAGGCCGAGTTGGATGTACCTCTTGATTTGCCCAGCGTTCTCGTTAGTCGCCCCGATGTGGAAACCGTAGTTCGCGCGGGAAACGCTTCCCGCCCGCCTGATTTTGCCATCGAGCCCGGAGAGATTGACCGTCGGGGGCGAGGTGTTGGGCATATCGATGAAGGAGGTGACTCCTCCGAGAACGGCGGCGGCCGACTCCGACCCGATATCAGCCTTTCTGGTTAATCCCGGCTCCCTGAAATGGACGTGGGTGTCGATGGCCCCGGCCATTAGGATTCTCCCCCCAAGGTCAATCTCCTTGACTCCTGTAAAGGAGGGATAACCTTCCCAGATTCCCGCGATTCTTTCCCCGTCGACTCCGAGGCTCCCATTGAAAGAGGTAGCTCCGGTGACGATGACGGCGTTTTTCAGAAGAAAGCGTGACATGGTCAAGCTTTGCGATGGAACTTTCTGAATTTCAGCTTGATGACGCCCCAGAACGCCTCCCCGAATATTCCGCTGCTCATCTTTGATGTCCCGAGTTTGCGGTTCACGAAGATGATCGGCACCTCGACGATCTTGAAGCCGAGCTTGTAGGCGGTGTATTTCATCTCGATCTGGAAGCCGTAGCCTTTCATCCTCACATCGTCCAGGTCGATAGCCTCAAGGCAGGCCCGGCTGTAGCATTTGAACCCGGCGGTGCAGTCCTGGACTTTCATCCCGAGGACGAGCCTTACATATTTCGCCGCGTTGTATGACATGAGTATCCTTCCGAGGGGCCAGTTGACAACGCTGATCCCGTCACAATAACGGGAGCCGATAGCAAGCCCTCCGCATTCGGCGCAGGCCTCGTGGAGCCTGGGGAGATCGTCCGGGTTGTGTGAGAAATCGGCGTCCATCTCGAAGATGTAGTCGTAGCCGTGATCAAGAGCCCATTTGAATCCTGTGAGGTACGCCGTGCCGAGACCCAGTTTCCCGGATCTCTCGATCATGAACAGTCTGTCGGGGAATTCCTCTTCAAGGTCTTTGACGATGGAGGCGGTGCCATCGGGGGAACCGTCGTCGATCACAAGTATGTGGTACCCGCCTTCGAGTGAGAAAACCTTCTTGATGATGGCTTCGATGTTCTCTTTCTCGTTGTACGTGGGAATGATGACAATTTTACTATCCATGGCTTTATCACTGGGCTCTATTCCACAAATATATTAATTCTTTGGCGATATTTTTCTATTTTTGTCTACCGTAACTCCATTAATTCAGATTATTCCATGAAAAGGATCGATTGTTTTATCCCGTTCGAGAGCGACTCTCAGGTGGCTGTGACCGTCGCCAACCTTAATTCCGAGAATGAGGTCTCCAAAGTCGTGCCCATGGATTCCGTGACTTTCAAGAGCACGGCTACCATGAGGAAGATAGCCTTTCTTGCCGAGGCCCCATTCATCATGATCTACACGAAGACAACGGATCTGAGTTTCGGGAAATTCGCCCTGGAGCGTTTCCTGGCCGTGGCTGAGGATGCCTCGGCGGCTATGGTGTATTCGGACCATTTCAATGAGACCGGCGGTGAGAGGTCTTTCGCCCCGGTGATAGATTGCCAGTTCGGCGCTCTGCGGGACGACTTCGACTTCGGCTCCGTGATGGTTTTCCGAGCCTCGGCTTTCAAGGAGGCGGTATCCAGGATGGATGAGGATTATGAATATGCCGGATTGTACGACCTTCGCCTCAAGGTCTCCCAGAAGGGCTCCCTGACTCATATTAATGAATATCTATATTATGAGATCGAGACGGACACCCGCAAGTCCGGGGAGAAGATTTTCGATTATGTCAATCCCAAGAACAGGGCTGTCCAGATCGAGATGGAGAAGGCTTGCACAAGGCATCTGAAGGACATCGGCGGCTATCTCGAGCCGGAGTTCAATGACGTGAGTTTCGAGGACGGGGATTTCGAATACGAGGCCTCGGTGGTGATTCCTTGCAAGAACAGGGTCCGTACCATCGGTGACGCCATCTCTTCCGCCCTTAGCCAGAAAACCACATTCAAATATAATGTGATTGTCGTGGACGACAACTCCACCGACGGGACGGTCGAGATCATCAAAAGTTTCCTTGCCGACCCTAAACTCGTGTACATCGCCCAGGACACGACCTATCACGCTATCGGAGGTAACTGGAACGCGGCCCTTCACCACCCGAAATGCGGGCGATTCGCCATCCAACTCGACTCTGATGACGTCTATTCCGACGAGAACACCGTCCAGAAGTTCGTGGACGCTTTCCATTCCCAGAAATGCGCCATGGTGGTCGGTACTTACAGGATAACCAACTTCCACATGGAGACCCTTCCTCCCGGTGTGATCGACCATAGGGAGTGGACCCCTGAGAACGGCCGTAACAACACTCTCCGCATAAATGGCCTGGGAGCCCCGAGAGCTTTTTATGTGCCTATGCTGCGCGGGATTAACTTCCCCACGACCAAATACGGGGAGGACTACGCGGTCGGCCTCAGGGTCTCCAGAGAGTACCAGATCGGAAGGATATACGATGTGGTGTATAACTGCAGAAGGTGGGACGACAACTCCGACAACGCTCTAGACATCGAGAAAGTGAACGCTAACAATCTGTATAAGGATAGATTACGTACTTGGGAGCTTCTGGCCCGGATTCAGGTGAATAAGAAGAAACAGAAAAATTCTTAAAATTTTTTAAAATATTTTTGCGTTTTTAAAAATTAGCGCTACCTTTGCAATCCCGTTCGCTCTGTCGAATGGGATTTTTTGACACGATCATTGACAAGACTGAGGGAAGTACAAGCAAGTACCGAGGATTGAGAAGAGATTCTCAACCTTATATTAACGAGAGCGTTGA
>CADBRH010000090.1 GCA_902797035.1 uncultured Bacteroidia bacterium
GATAGTCGCCGCCTACAACAATGAGGGTGGCGCTTTCAAGAGGAAAGAGGATATGCACAAGATGGCGGAGGCCAACAAGGCGTTCGCCCACTTCCGTTTCTAATCGTTATCACGGATGGCTTCCGGCAGGGATCTGACTTTCACCAGGAACATCGGCATCATGGCCCACATCGATGCCGGTAAGACAACCACGTCCGAGCGTATCCTGTACTACACCGGCAAGACGCACAAGATCGGTGAGGTGCATGACGGCGCGGCGACGATGGATTGGATGGTCCAGGAGCAGGAAAGGGGAATCACCATCACTTCCGCCGCCACAACCGCCTTCTGGCATTACGGCGGCCAGGTGTATCAGATCAACCTCATCGACACCCCCGGCCACGTGGACTTCACCGTCGAGGTGGAGCGCTCGCTCCGTGTCCTTGACGGCACGATAGCCACGTTCTGCGCCGTGGGCCGTGTCCAGCCTCAGTCAGAGACCGTTTGGCGCCAGGCTGACAAGTACGGGGTTCCCAAGATCGCCTACATCAACAAGATGGACCGGGTCGGGGCCGATTTCCTCGCTTGCGTCGAGGAGATCCGCTCCAAGCTCGGGGCGACCGCGGTTCCCGTCTGTCTTCCTGTCGGCGCTGAGGACAAGTTCCAGGGCATTGTCGACCTGATCTCCCGCAAGGCTATCATCTACGACTCCTCCGATGAGCTGATCAATTACGAGATCCAGCCCGTCCCGGCCGACATGGTTGAGGAAGTCGAGAGTTGGAGGGAGAAACTCGTCGAGGCAGCGGCCGAGTGTGACGAGGCCCTCATGGAGAAATTCTTCGAGGATTCCGACTCGGTCACGGAGGAAGAGATCATCGCCGCCTTGCGCAAGGGCACGATCTCGATGCAGATCGTCCCGGCTTGCTGCGGCTCCTCCTTCAAGAACAAGGGAGTACAGTTCCTGCTTGACGCCGTGATGCGTTACCTGCCGTCCCCTCTTGACAAGGGCGTTGTCAAGGGCACCAGTCCCAAGACAGGCGAGGAGGAGGATCTCTTTCCTTCCGCCGAGCAGCCTTTCTGCGCGCTCGTGTTCAAGATCGCCACTGACCCGTTCGTGGGCCGTCTCGCTTTCCTGAGGGTATATTCAGGAAGAATCGACTCCGGCTCGTATGTTTACAATGTCCGCACGGCCAGGAAGGAAAGGATCGCCAGGCTGTACCAGATGCACTCCAACCACCAGAATCCCATTGATTTCGTGGAGGCGGGAGACATCTGCGCCGCCGTGGGGTTCAAGGATCTCCGCACCGGCGACACTGTCTGCGACGAGAACCATCCCGTGATCCTCGAGTCAATGGTGTTCCCCGACCCTGTGATCGGAATAGCCGTCGAGCCCAAGACCCAGACCGACCTTGACAAGCTTGGTGTGGCTCTCGGGAAACTCGCCGAGGAGGATCCCACCTTCACCGTGAGGTCCGACAACGAGACCGGCCAGACCATCATCAGCGGCATGGGCGAGCTCCATTTGGACATCATCGTTGACCGTCTCCGCCGCGAGTTCGGCGTCGAGATCAACCAGGGCGCCCCTCAGGTCAACTACAAGGAGGCCATCACCGGTACCGTTCAGCACCGTGAGGTCTTCAAGAAGCAAACCGGCGGCCGCGGCAAATACGCTGACATCATTGTCACGATCGGTCCGGCCGACGAGGACCAGACGGGCCTTCAGTTCGTCAACGAGGTCAAGGGCGGGAATATTCCGAAGGAATTCATCCCATCGATCGAGAAGGGCTTCAAGTCGGCCATGGCGAACGGTGTCCTGGCAGGCTACGAGGTCCAGTCGATGAAGGTCACAGTCCTGGACGGGTCGTACCATCCGGTTGACTCCGACCAGCTGTCTTTCGAGATGGCGGCGAGGATGGCCTTCCGTCACGCCTGCCCCAAGTGCAAGCCGGTTCTCCTGGAGCCTATCATGTCTCTCGAGGTCGTGACCCCGGAGGATTATATGGGCGACATCGTGGGAGATCTCAACCGCCGTAGGGGACAGATCCAGGCCATGGACTCGACAGCGAACGGCGCGAGGATAGTCAAGGCTTTCGTGCCTCTGGCCGAGCAGTTCGGTTATGTCACTGTCTTGAGGACCTTGTCATCCGGACGCGCGACGAGCACCATGTCTTTCGACCACTACACGGAGGTTCCGGCGAACCTGGCCAAGGAGATCGTGGAGAAGAGCGGGTATAGCTTCCGACATTTCGCTGATGACGATGAATAACACAAAGTTTTTTGTAAGAAGTTAAAAATCAATTATTGATATGAGTCAAAAGATCAGAATCAAACTCAAATCATTCGATCACATGCTGGTTGACAAGTCAGCCGC
>CADBRH010000091.1 GCA_902797035.1 uncultured Bacteroidia bacterium
GACGAGATTCGAACTCGTGGTACGCTTGAGACGTACGTCGGTTTAGCAAACCGGTGGTTTCAGCCACTCACCCACCTCTCCAGGGGGACTCGGCCGAATGGTTCGGTCAAACCTTTCGTTTTGGTCCGGACTGCAAAGATACAAAAATAAATTGTTATGCAACATTTTTAGCTAAAAAGCGCTGGCGACTTCGTTGAGATCGGCTCCGAAGACAGTTCTGGCGATGGTCTGGAGGTCTTCGGGCACACCTTGAAAGTGGTAGGTACGCTGGGTGTGGGTAAGGGTTTGGCCGGGGGCGAGGGCGGCGGCTGGGGATGAGGTCTCGATCTCGTAGAAGGGTCCCATAATCTCGCCGGTCTCGGTGGGGCCGTCGTTGTAGGAGTTGATGACGTCACCGTGGAAGGGGTCGTCCTGGGGACCCCACTGGCTGTTGACGTAGTCGGGGGCGCCCTCCGGGAGGGTGTATTTCAGGATGGTCAGCGTTCCTGCGACAGGATCGTGACTCCCGCAAATGTCTTTGGCGGAGCCGGCGGGAAGGCCTATCTTCGAGCGGAGCTTACCGTCAATTTTGAAATACACCATGCCGTCCCGGACTATCAGGCGCCCGGGGGGAAGCGCCCCGAAATAATCGTCTTTGACTATGCGACCGGAACAGCTCTTGTCATAAGGAATGAACACGACGGTGGAGGGCGTCGGGGGATACATCCCGAGTAGCCAGACGGACGGCATACCGGTCTCCTTGGTCCAAGGGGCGGGGCCGAGGTTAACGAGAGTGTTGGCGGTGCTGTAGCCCACGACACGGACGGACGGGGGAAGGGATACTCCGAGATCCGCCGCTATCTCATTGTCGGTCAGGAGTTTCACTACCATTCGCACCCCGATGTGAAACTCGTTCCCGGAGGCGTTCCAAAGGGTGGTCTCTTTTGTGAATATGGCCTCGTCCGGTGTGGCGGACTCGACCTCGAAAGGCTCGGAATCAATGAACGCCGGCACGTCCCAGTTGGCGAACACCTGTTCCTCTCCATGTTTGAAATACCACGAGAAAGGCCCGCCCTCGGGACCGATCCAGAAGCGTTCCTCGCCTCCGAAGGGATTGAATCGCGGGTTGACGAAACCTTCGGAGACCGCATTACGGTTGATCCAACCAAAGCTCTGGCCGCCGGGACCTTCCGCGGTGGAAGTCATGACCCTCCCCTGGAAGGCGGGGACCAGAAGCACCCTCGCTTTCCCGTCCTTCCCGAGAAGCTCGATGACACCGATATTCCTTGACGCGAAAAACTCCAGATCCTGACCGTAAGTACCCATTCCAAGTCCTGTTTTTTAACCACAAAAATAACGGAAAATGACTATATTTGAAAAGTAATAACCACATCCTATGAATATCCGGATTCTTTCTAAAGCGGTCGCGGCCATCGCGTTGGTCACGGCTTTCTCGTCCCTGCCCATATCCGCCCAACAGAGCCGTCACGCCGTGCCGGGCCACATGTATCTCAAGGAATATTGGAACCAGCCGGAACTCTACCTCGAGCATCAGGCGTGGTACATGCTGGACCTCGCTGACAAGGCCCTGAACGAGAACCCTCCGGCGACCAGCATCAACCGGGAAAGGGAGATGGCGCTGCTGCTGATAGACGCTGTCACCCACGAGCCAAAACCCATCGAGAACCCGGCGGTCAAAGATTTCCTCGTCAGGAGGATGAACCATGTCCTAGAGGATCTCGATAAACCTCTTAAAAGGACGGAAGTCGTTAAGAATATACAAGTTATACAACTGCGGAATCATTTTCCGCACCCGTGACATGACTGTCGCCGTGGACATCAACGGGCGTGACGGGGCGCTTATTCCCGACGAGATTATGGAGAGGATTGTGGACCATATCGACATTCTCTTCCTCACGCATAACCACGGGGACCACTTCGACAGCCATGTCAGGGACTTCTGCCACAAGAAGGGAATCCCGATCCACGCCACCGACGAGATATTCAAGAACGACATCCAGGTCAACCACGTCTGGAAAGAGGAGCCATATTCATTCGACATCACCCTCCCGAAAGGGAGACTCGCCGTCACCGCGCTTCCCGGCCATCAGGACGCCTTACACAACAACATCTGGGTCGTGACGATGCCGAACGGGAAGGTTGTCGCGGCGATGGGGGACCAGTACGACGGGGAAAGGAAGGACCTGGAGTGGCTGAAGGATATTCATAAGACACTGCCGAGGATCGATGTCCTTTCGATGGACTGCTGGATCCATGATTTCGACGCTCACCTGGCCGGCTTCAACCCGAGACTTCTTGTCTCCCAGCACGAGAACGAGATTGGTGCCCACGGCATCGACCATCGAGAGTCCTTCTGGATGACAATGTATAAGAACCGGTATTTCAACGCTGTCACCGCCACGGTCCCGTGGGTTCTCATGGCCTGGGGAGAGTGGTATGATTACAAATGACAATTATGCGACGCAGGTCTTTTATCAAAGGGATGGCGGCGGCCGGGGCGAGCGCCCTGGTGCCGTCCGGAGTCACGACGGCGCTCACTTCCTGTTCCGGGAAAGACAAGGAATGGCCTGATTTCAACGAGGTTATTGACCGAAGCGGCACCTGGAGCATCAAGTACAGCAGGGCGACTGACGGGGAGATCCCTATGTGGATAGCTGACATGGACTTCCGCACCGATCCTTATGTCAGCGAGGCTCTACGGAAACGTTTAGACCGGGACGTGATGGGATATACTTTCACTCCCCCGGAGTTTTACGAGGCGGTGGCGGAATGGGAGAAGTCTCTCCACGGCTACAACGTTGACCCCGAATGGGTTGGTTACGCCCCGGGAGTGATAACCTCGATAAACCAAGCCTACCTGACTTTCACCGAGCCGGGAGACAAGATCATAATCCAGCCGCCGGTCTATGACCATTTCAGGCTCTACATAGAGCGTCTGGGCAGGGTCGCCGTTGACAATCCGCTGATCCTCGACGAGAGAGGCCATTACCGGATGGACCTCGAGGGTCTGGAGAATCTTATTGACGACAGGACCAAGGTTCTGGTGCTTTGCAATCCCCAGAATCCCATAGGGATCCTTTGGGACAGAGAGACGCTGGCCTCCCTGGCAGAGATCTGCGAGCGTCACGGTGTCGTGGTGATCTCGGACGAGATCCACGGGGACCTGGCTTTGTACGGCAAAACCCACACGCCTTTCTGTAGCGTCAGCGAGGCGGCGGCGCGGGTCGGGATGATATTCGCAGGGCCCACCAAGGCTTTCAATCTGGCGGGACTATCCGGGACGGCGTTTTGCGTTATTCCGGACAAGGAGAAGAGGGAGAGGTATCTCGGAGCCCTTCGGAACGCGAAGTTGGACGAGCCTTCGGTGATGACGATCGAGGCTGTCCTCGCCGCTTACCGGAAAGACAAGACTTGGCTCGGATATGTCAAGAAATATATCGAGGGCAATATCTTCCGGGTGGAAAGGTTCGTCTCTACCAACTTCCTGGGCATCAAGTCCATAAGGCCTCAGGCGTCATTCCTGATCTGGCTGGATTGCCGGGAGGTCGGGCTTCCTCAGAAGGAGCTTATGGAAAAGTTCAGGAAGGAGGCGAAGGTCATCCCGAGCGACGGCCTCTCCTACGGCCCCGGGGGCGAGGGCTTCGTCCGCCTCAACTTGGGTTGTCCTGTCTCAGTCCTCGACGAGGCGCTTGAACGGATCCGGAAAGCGTTTGGACGATAATTCTACTTCTGATGAAAGAATATTCACGGTATTATCTCATCGCTCTTATCGCTTTGGCGGCCTTAGGTTGCCGGACGGAAAGGGACGGTGTCGTGTGCCCGAACAAGATCCAGCAAGAGTGGGCCGAGGCCGAGATAGGGGTGCTGCTGCACATGGACATGCAGGTGTTCGCCCCGGAATATAACTGGAGGAATTACGGCTCGCATCCGGATCCTTCCGTGTTCAACCCGAGTGAGCTAGACACTGACCAATGGATGGATACGGCTTCCAAGCTGGGGGCAAAATACGCGGTCCTGGTGGCGAAGCACGGGAGCGGTTTCAGCCTATGGCCGACAGAGGCGCACGACTACAGTGTCAAGAACACCGCTTGGAGGGACGGGAAAGGCGACATCGTGGCGGACTTCGTGGCCTCCTGCAAGAAATACGGGATCAAGCCGGGTATCTACGCCAACACCAACGCCAACGGCTATCTCCACACTGACAGGGGGATTACGGCCGAAGGCGGCCCTGTCTCACAGACGGAATACAACGCGGTGGTCGCCAAGCAGTTGACAGAGTTGTGGAGCGGCTACGGCGACCTGTTCGAGATCTGGTTCGACGGGGGTGTGCTTACCCCGAAGGAGGGAGGTGCCGATGTGCTCCCCCTCGTCAAGAGGCTTCAGCCGGACGCGATCGCTTTCCAAGGCCCTCTCGGCCATGATAACCTGATCCGCTGGGTTGGCAACGAGGAGGGAACCGCTCCTGACCCTTGCTGGGCCACGGCCGACTCCACGACCAACTCCGACGGAGTCAAAATCATCGAGGGGCTTCACGGACGTCCCGACGCCCCGTTCTGGTGCCCGGGAGAGTCTGATTTCACCTTGAGGTACAACTCCTCGTTCGAGGGCGGATGGATGTGGCATGAGGGTCAGGACAGCCTGATGTTCTCCGTCGCCGAGTTGATGGAGAAATATGAGACCAGCGTCGGGCGCAACACGAATATGCTCCTCGGGCTCGTGATTGACGACAGGGGGCTTATTCCCGACGCCGATGTCCGGCGTGTGGAGGAGTTCGGGGCGGCGATCAGGGAGAGATACGGGGACCCGGTCGCCGAGACCTCCGGAAAGGGGAATACTATTAGCCTGAATCCACCTTCCCCGACGATAGTGGATCGTGTTGTCATCCAGGAGGATATCGCTTTCGGGGAGAGGGTCCTGGCCTGGCGCCTGGAAGGGATCACGCCCTCGGGAACGACCATAGCGCTTGCCGAAGGCACAAACATCGGCCACAAGCGGATCGCCCGCTTCGACCCTGTCGAGCTGACCGCCATCCGCCTAACCGCGGACTCCGCCAAGGCCAAGCCCGTCATCCGCCGCCTCGCGGCGTTCAAGGCTGCCGGGTCTGGCTGGTGATAAGACATTAACCACCTTATTTCTCCGGGAGGGGACGGATGTCGAGGAACAGCTCGTCGAGCTGGACCTGATCAATCAATGACGGGGAATCAATCATCACGTCCCGGCCCTGATTGTTCTTAGGGAACGCTATGAAGTCGCGGATGGACTCCTTGCCGGCGAACAGCGAGCAGACACGGTCGAACCCGAAGGCCAGTCCCCCGTGAGGCGGGGCGCCGTACTGGAAGGCATGGATAATGAAGCCGAACTTATATTCAGCCTCCTCCGGGCCGATTCCGAGCACCTCGAACATCCTCTTCTGGACGTCGGCGTTGTGGATTCTGATGGAGCCGCCTCCGAGCTCGTTGCCATTCAGCACGAAGTCGTAGGCGTTGGCGCAGACCCTCTCCAGATCCTCCTTGCGGTCGCTGTTGAAGAGGTCCATATGCTCCGGCTTCGGGGAGGTGAAGGGGTGGTGCATGGCGTAGAAACGCCCGTCCTCCTCGCTCCACTCAAGCAGCGGGAAGTCCACAATCCAGAGAGGCGCGAAAACCTTGGGATCCCTCAGGCCAAGCCTGCCGGCCATCTCGAGACGAAGGACTCCAAGCATGGTCTGGACCTTTCTCTTCTCGGGTCCGCTCATCACGAGAACGATGTCGCCGGCCTTGGCCTCGACAGCCTCGGCGATGACCTTCAGCTGGTCGGGAGTGTAGAATTTATCAATCGAAGACTTTACGGTACCGTCGGTATTCAATTTAATGTATATCAAGCCTTTGGCTCCCACCTGCGGCCTCTTGACCCACTCGGTGATCTCGTCAATCTGCTTGCGGGTGTACTCGGCGCCTCCGGGAACCGCGATGGCTCCCACGTAAGCGGCGTCGTCAAGGACGGAGAACCCGTTGCCCTTCACATTGCCGGTAATCTCGTGGATAGTCATCCCGAAACGGATGTCCGGCTTGTCGGATCCGTAATTGTCCATGGCGTCGTACCAGCTCATGCGAGGCAGAGGGTCGGCGACCTCGACACCCAGGACGTTTTTGAAGAGGGTCCTCATCATGCCCTCGAACATGTTCAGCACATCCTCCTGCTCGACGAAACTCATCTCGCAGTCGATCTGGGTGAACTCCGGCTGACGGTCGGCTCGCAGGTCCTCATCGCGGAAGCAACGGACAATCTGGAAGTAACGGTCGTAACCGGCCACCATGAGCAGCTGCTTGAAGGTCTGGGGGCTCTGAGGAAGGGCGTAGAACTGGCCGGGGTTCATCCTGGAAGGGACCACGAAGTCGCGGGCTCCCTCGGGGGTGGACTTGATGAGCTAAGGGGTCTCAATCTCCATGAAGCCCTTGGAGTCCAGATAGTTCCGAACCTCATGGGCCATCCTGTGCCTAAGGGCCAGGGCGCTCTGGAGCGGGCCGCGGCGAAGGTCGAGATACCTGAACTTGGCCCTGATGTCCTCTCCTCCGTCGCTCTCGTCCTCGATGGTGAAAGGAGGGGTGACCGACTTGTTGAGAATATTGATGGACTCTATCTTTATCTCGATGTCTCCGGTGGGCATCTTCGGGTTCTTGCTCTGGCGCTCGACAACCTCACCGGTGACCTGGATCACATATTCCCTGCCAAGGGAGGTGGCTGTCTCGACAAGGGCGGGATCGGCGTCCGCCTCCACGACAAGCTGTGTGATCCCGTAACGGTCTCTCAGGTCGATGAAGGTCATTCCCCCGAGTTTCCTGGACCTCTGGACCCAACCGGCCAGCGTGACTTTCTGCCCTACATTCCCGACGCGGAGTTCTCCGCAAGTGTGATCTCTGTACATATCGCGTTCGCTATTATTCCTTGTTTTCTTCCAAGATTGCGAATTTAGCAAATTCCAACCAATCTTGATAGAAGAAAATGAACTATCTTCGCGGTTATGGAAGTTCGAGCGAAAAAATCTCTCGGTCAGCATTTCCTGACAGATCTCGCTATCGCCCGGAGAATTGTCGAGGCCCTCGAGGGCTCCCCCGTTCTCGAGGTCGGTCCCGGCACCGGTGTCCTGACGGGATATCTCTTGACGAGGTATCCCGTAAACACCACCCCCCTGCACCCCCGAGGGGGACTGAGGGGCGTTCCCCTCAGACACCCCCAGTCGCTTCGCTCCGAATCGCTTGAATCAGAGGCCGGTGCCGCCGGTCCGGATGGTGAGACCACTGCCACCCTCGGCACGTTAAGAGGGGGGACCGGAAGCGAAGCGGACGGTGGGGCCGAGCGAAGCGAGGCGGTCGAGCCGCCGGAGCCGGCGACACCGGCCTACAGCCTGAAGGTAGTGGAAATCGATCGGGAGTCGGTGGCGTATTTGAAGAAGCGTTTTCCGGAGCTGGGGGACGGGCTGATTGAGGGGGACTTCCTGAAGATGGATCTGGGAAGCGTGTTCCCGGGCCGGTTCTCGATCATCGGCAACTTCCCCTACAACATCTCCTCCCAGATATTCTTCAAGATCATCGACAACCGCGACCTTGTGCCGGAAGTCGTATGCATGATCCAGAAAGAGGTGGCGGAGAGAATCGCCGAGAAGCCAGGCACAAAGACCTACGGCATCCTGTCCGTGTTCCTGCAAGCATGGTATGACATTGACTATCTCTTCACCGTGGGTCCCGGGGCCTTCAATCCCCCGCCCAAGGTCCAGTCGGCCGTCATACGCCTGACCAGAAACTCCAGGACAGAGCTCGGCTGCGACGAGAAGCTTTTCCGCACCGTCGTGAAGACCGCTTTCGGCCAGCGGCGCAAGACCCTGCGCAACTCCCTGAAACCGTTGCTCGGGAATATGAAAGACAGGCCCGGCTTGACAACCGATCCTGTCTTCGATCTCCGTCCCGAGCGCCTCAGCGTAGAGGACTTCATCGCCCTCACCAATCGCCTTCAGCCCTAAAGAACAACCGCCCACATCACGTAGAAGTACTCACGCGGCATCTTCCCTTGCGTACGCCGCATTGTGAGATACACTTTGTAGGTCATAACAATCAACCTTTTTAGTAAACTTTATTCAGGACGACACATAGGGGCGTGTTACGGAAATGTTTAACTTTCAGCCATTTACTTAAACAGAGGGTGCTGAAATCGGCTTCCTCTGTTTAAATAATCAATTAATATTCAATATGTTACATAACACGATGGTTGTTATCTGAATTTGTTTTCCTATCTTTATGTCAGATAACTATGAAAAACAATGGAAGCCGTTCATGTATTCATTAAAGGCCGGTCTGGTAATGGTATTTTCTACCGTTCTGAGGACTTCCTTGTCCTGATCACTATCGTTAGCGTCTTGGTTCGAGATATGGGGCTGATTGTCCTGGCGTTCTGTCCCATGTTTAACCATATTCATTTTCTCTTCAAGAGAATCGACAGGGCGACATTAAGTCGGTTTGTATTAAGGTTGACGGCCATATTCGTCAGGGAATACAACAAGGAGTATGAAAGAAAAGGCCCGCTATTCCAAAAACAGTACGGTTGCTCGGTGAAAAAGGCGGTCAAAATCATCCTGGGATGCGTCGCCTATGTGTTTAATAATCCGGTGGCGGGGAGATTATTCAAATCCGCGAAAGAATACAGATGGAGTCTTTTGGCCTATCAAGAATCTGATACTCCCTTCTCTCCTCCCCTCAAGAAAAACTCCTGCCGCAATATAATGAGAATAGCTTTGAGCAAAGTGGATTATTTCTATTCAAACGGGAATTATCTTTCTCACGACGCGTTAAGGAGTATTTTCAAAGATCTGAATTCGATAGAAAGAAAACAAGTCACAGATTACATACTCTTTAAGTACAATATGATCTCCCGCGAATCCTTGAAAGAACTATATGGCGGTCTTGATAATATGTTCCTCGCCATAGAATCCAACGCCGGCTCAGAATATGATCTTGAGGACGAGTACGGGGACCATTCCTGCTACAGGTCCATGCTTGACGTTGTGATGAAACTTGGATACAAAGATCAGGGATTGAATCTCGAGAAGCTGACAAAAGAAAAGTCTGACTATCTTTTCCGACTGCTAAGAGGTAAGACAAAAGCCCCGGCCACCAGCGTGAACAAGTTCCTACATAGACCTACATAAAAAAGGGGCCGTGTTATGGAAATATTTAACTTTCAGCCATTTACTTAAACAGAGGGTGCTGAAATCGGCTTCCTCTGTTTAAATATTCAATTAATATTCAATATGTTACATAACACGCCCGAAATCGGAAGAAGAGACCGACCCGGGTAGAGGTCTCGCCTACCGGAAAATATTCATCACCTGGACGCAGGCCCGGGCGTCATGCATCGGGTACATGCGGAAAGCGATGGTGTCCACCGTGTCGTTCAGGTGGTCCTTGATATAGTCCCAGATCCTCATCGCGTAGTCGGCGCCCTCAGGGACACTCTGGTACTTCCACGCGCAAAGGTTGGCTATCAAGGCCTCGGCCTGCACCCAAGGGGTCATCTGGCTGTCGATCTCACCGTCGGCATCCTTCCCGAACACCACATATCCCTCGCCTGACATGCCGTCCATACCGGCCTTGTACAGACTCAGGCAAACGTCCTTGACTTGATTGATCACGTCCATGTCCTTGATGGAATACGCGGCGTCAAGGATAGACCAAGACGCCTCCAAGTCAAGACCGTACACACAACCAGACGGCACGACGTTCCAGTCTTTCCCGAACTTCGGCTCGAGATGGCCGGTCGCGGGATTGAAGAACTCGGTGATCATCACATCTATCAGATCGGCTATCACTCCCCTCAGCGAAGGGTCCTTCCACACCCTGTAGAGATTTGAGTAGCTCTCCAGTAGATAAAGGTGAGAGGTGGCCAGTTTGGACTCGTCCTTGACCGTGAAGTCGCGGGCGAGGACTTCCCTATAGCCACCGAGGGCGAGATCGTGGAACTCTTTCTCGACGATCTTGTAGAGATTGACGGCCTGCTTGAGGGACTCCTCGTCGCGGGTGGCGCCGTAAAACTCGCTGAGGGCGTAGATGGCCAGGGCCTGGTTGCTCAGGATGGCGTCAGTGTCTTTCTTCTCACCCCAGGAGTCCACATAAACGAATGCTCCCCCGTACTTATGGTCGATGAAGTGCTGGATGAAATAGTCCTTCCCGTTCATCGCGGGCATCAGGTATTCCTTTTTGCGGAACACTCGGTAGGCGTTGGAGAAAGCCCAGATGATACGGGCGTTCAGCTGCTCCTCCCTGTCGGCGTCCTTGTCGGCGGCGAGCCCCTCGGCTATCTTCCCGTAGAAGCCTCCGCGGGGATCCTGCATGCCTGACCAGAACTTCAGGATGTCCCACTCGAGGACTTCTTTGACTTCCTTGAGCAGAATGTCTGTTCTTCCTGTCATGACGGCAGAGTTTACATTCTACAAAGTCTTGATGTGGATATTACGCCAGCGCACTTTGATGCCTCCACCGTCGTGAATCTGCAGGCAGATACGGCCGCGGCCCTTGCCGATGGCCTCGTCGGTGATGTCGGTCATGGGCTCGCCGTTCAGCCAGGACTGCAGGCGGTCGCCCTCAAGGCGTATGCGCATGGTGTTCCAGTCGCCGTATTTAAGGATATTCTCTTTCTCGTCAGGAATCTGGTACAGCCAGCCGCGGCCGTAAGACTCATAGACTCCACCAGTGTCGCAGTTCGGAGGGGCCACCTCGACCTGCCACCCGTTGACCTTGACACCCTCGGGGACGACGGACCTGATGAACACGCCCGAGTTGCCGGAAGCCTCCTGCTTGAACTCGAGAGTGAGGTCGAAATTGTAGTAATACGCGTCGGTTCCGAAATAGCCGTAAGCTTTGTCCGGGCCACTCTCGCAGACGAGACATCCGTCTTCGTCGACATACCAGAGCTCGGTGCCGTAGTTAACCCATCCAGTCAGGTCCTTACCATTGAAGAGATCCTTCTCAACAGGCTCCGGATCAGGTAGTTCCTTAATCTTGATGTTCCTGAACCAGGCGGGATAGCCATGGTCCTGGAGGCATATGTGACCGGTCGGGGACATACCGTACTCGGTGCAGTCAGCCCATTTTCCCGCGGCCTTTCGGGCGAACCAGTCCTCGCTCCAGGCGTCGAACTCGACTGTCACCTTGCCGTTCAGCAGATAGGTCACATGGCCGTTGTCGAAAATGATCTCGCTCTCGTTCCACTCGCCGGCGGGCTTAAGGTCGCGGGTGTCGAAATCAGGAACATACATGGCGTAATCGACGGCGCACCTCTGCCAAGGCTCGAGAATATAGCCGTCGTTCATCTCAGTGAAGTTGTCATCGTCGATAAGCTGGTACTCGGGGCCGGTCACATAAGGCACGCCGAAGCATCCGCGCTCCACGACATGATACATAACGCCGCTGTTGCCGCCTTTGCTTATCTTCCACTCCCACTTGAGGTCGAAGTTGGTGTATTCCTTGTCCGTCACGATATATCCGTTGGCGTCGCTGCCTTCGCCGTCAGCCTGGATGGTGCCGTCCACGACGGTCCAAGGGCCCGTCAGGGCATCTCCGTTGTAATCCCTCCAGCCGTTCAGTGTGGCTCCGTCGAAAAGAAGCTGCCATCCCTCGGCTTTCTCCTTTGATGTCAACGTGTTCTGCTTGGGAGCGCAACTCACGACTGTCATGGCCGCGAGGAGCGTCGCTCCGGTCCAGTAAATTAACTTTCTCATATTCATCGTGTTATTTGAATGATACTAATGTCAAATCGCGAGAATCCCCATGATCATGAAGAAAAGAATGATCAGGAGGATAACCGAGACGGTCACGCATCCGCAACCGCAGCCGATGCCTTTCTTGGCTCCTTCGGTGAAGCCTCTCTCCCCCTCGCCGCTGTGCGAGAACAACAGTCCGATGACGCCGCCGACAAGGGCGCAGATCAATATGAATCTCAACATAATGAACAAATGTAATACTTTTCCGGACTATTTTCAATAGTCCAGCCTAATTGTTATCTTTGTGAACAAGCGTTAAAACATCACAAGATATGTTCTCGAAGGAAGTTTACATGACCCGCAGGCGCGTCCTGCTCAACAAGATGGCCGCCACGGCCCCGGAGGGGAAACGCGGTATCGCCCTGTTCGTTGGGAACGTCGAGGCCGCGGCCCAGTACAAGGACAACGCGTACAAATTCAGGCAGGACTCCTCTTGGCTGTACTATTTCGGCCTGGACGAGCCGAGGATGGCCGCGGTGATCGATCTTGACACCGGCGAGGAGACTCTGTACGCCGACGATGTCGACATCGACGACATCATCTGGATGGGTCCCCAGCCTTCAGTCGCCAGCAAGGCCGCCGAGGCGGGAATCTATAAATCAGCGTCTTACGATTCCCTTACCGTGGCTGTCACCAAGGCTCTGGCCACAGGGAGGAATATTCATTACCTGCCGCCGACCAGATATTACAACACAATGAGACTGGCGTCCCTGACCGGCGTTGCCGTGGAAAATGTCGGCAAGGTGGCGCCCATCGGCGAGGACGGGGGAAGGCACGCCTCAGAGGAGCTGGTGAAGGCCGTGATCTCGATGAGGCTTGTCAAGGAGCCTTGCGAGATCGAGCAGCTGGACGACGCCGGGGCCCTCGGCCAGGAGATGCACACAGTGGCCAGAAACTCCATCAGGCTAGGTATCGTCGAGCAGGAGATTGTCGGCGAGATGGAGGGGGTCGTTCTCAGGAAAGGCTGGGGAGTGTCCTTCCCCACCATCCTGACCCAGCGCGGTGAGACCCTTCACAACCATCTCCACGACAAGATCGTGGAGCCCGGAAAACTGATGGTGATCGACGCCGGCGCCGAGAACAACATGCACTACGCCTCAGATTTCACGAGGACATACCCGACTTCCGGGAAATTCACCTCCAAACAGAGGGATATCTATCAGATCGTGGCCGACTGCAACGAGCTGGCTTTCAGCTTGACAAAGCCCGGGATAGCCTACAGGGACGTTCACATCGCGACCGCCCGCCTGATGCTGGAGAGGCTCAAGGACCTCGACCTCGTTAGGGGCGATGTAGATGCCATGGTCGCCGAGGGCATAGCTGGTCTGTTCCAGCCTCACGGCCTTGGCCACAACATGGGCCTGGACGTGCACGACATGGAGGACCTGGGAGAGAACCTCGTGGGCTACGACCCGGACCAGAAAAGGGCCCGGCAGCTCGGTCTGGGCAGCCTAAGGATGGCCCGCAGGCTCGTTCCCGGCAATGTCATCACAGATGAGCCTGGAATATATTTCATCCCCGCCCTTATCGCTAAATGGAAGTCCGAGGGTACGGGCAAGGACTTCGTGAACTACTCCAAACTCGAGTCCTACCACGACTTCGGAGGCATCAGGATCGAGGATGACGTCCTTGTCACTCCCGACGGGGCCCGCAGGACAGGGCCTAACCGCCTGCCCGTCCAGCCTGACGACATCGAGGACGCCATGTCATCCTGAGCGAAGCGAAGGATCTTATGTCGACCGTCATCATCATCCTGGCCGTCACGGCGGGAATAATAGGGATCCTTGGCAGCGTCGTCCCCGGCCTGCCCGGACCGCCGGTGAGTTGGATCGGGCTCATGCTCCTGTATTTCTGGGGGCATGGGGCGGACAAGGCGGGTGATCCGATGACACTGTCATTCCTTCTTGTCTGGCTAGCTATAACCGTTGTCGTCTGCGTAGTGGATTATGTTGTCCCGGCGTACTTCACGAGAGTGACGGGAGGCAGCAAGGCCGCTGGCCGTGGAGCCATCGTGGGACTATTCGCCGGAATGTTCATCCCGCCTGTCGGCATCATCCTCGGCACTCTCATCGGAGCCTTCCTGGCCGAGTTCCTTGTGTCCCGCAAGAGTGGATGGCAGTCAACCAAATCCGCCATCGGCGCCCTTCTGGGCTTCTTTTTCGGCACCGGGATCAAGCTTATCGCCAGCGGCCTGATGATGTACTATATCATAGTGTTCCTGAAATGACAGACTCTAAACACGAGGAGTTCCTCTCCGAGATAAGGCGACTGGTCCCCGCCGGCAGGATTTACACTGACGACCTCCGGCGCCTGGCCTGGGGGACTGACGCCGGATTCTACCGGCTCACCCCAAAGGTGGTCATCCGGTCGGAGAGCGAGGAGGAAGTCTCCCGGATTCTCTCCATCGCCAACCGGCTTGAGGTTCCTGTGACTTTCAGGGCCGCCGGCACAAGCCTCTCGGGTCAGGCTATCAGCGATTCCGTGTTGCTGGTCGCCGGGAAAAACTGGGAAAGGCACAGCGTCTCTCCAGACGGGCTGACCGTGTCTTTGGAGCCGGGAATAGTCGGGGCAAGAGTAAACGCGATCCTGAAGCCATACCACAGGAAATTCGGTCCGGACCCCGCGTCGATCGGCTCCTGCATGGTCGGAGGAATCGTGATGAACAACGCCTCCGGGATGAGCTGCGGCACACACGCCAATTCCGACAAGACCCTCGTCTCGGCAAGGATGACACTACCTGACGGGACCGTCCTCGACACAGGAGACGAGGAATCTAAAGCCTCTTTCAGGGAGAGCCATCCCGGATTCCTCCGGGCCATCGGGGAACTTCGCTCGGAAGTGATCGCCGACAAGGAACTTACGGAGAGGATCAAGTATAAATATTCAATCAAGAACGTCACAGGGCTGAACCTTCTCCCGCTGGTGACGTTCGATGACCCGTTCGACATTATCGCCCACCTCCTCGTGGGCTCGGAGGGCACTTTGGCTTTTTTGAACAGGATCACGATGAGGACCCTTCCGCTGGCACCTCTCAAGGCCAGCGCCATGATATATTTCGAGTCGATCAGGAAGGCCGCCGAGGCGGTGGTCGCCATCAAAAAAGCCGTGCCCCCGGAAGTGGTCAGCGCCGCCGAGCTCCTCGACAAGAGGTCGCTGATGTCGGTGGAAGACCCGATGCTGGAGACCCGTGGCGGGGAGGACCTGACAGCCGTCCTGACCGAGACCACCGCGTCATCCCCCGAAGAGCTTAATGTGAATATCGGCATGATCGCGGCGGCCATCGAAGGGTTCGGCGCCAAGGTCGAGTTCACCTCCGATCCGGAAACCTGCTCAAGGTACTGGGCGATAAGGGCGGGGATTTTCCCCTCGGTCGGAGGCATGCGGAGGAAGGGTACCACCTGCCTTATCGAGGATGTCGCCTTCCACATCGAGGATCTACCCGACGCCACCACGGACCTTTCCGCTCTGCTTGACAGACATGGCTACGACGACTCCTGCATCTACGGCCACGCCCTGGAGGGGAACTTCCATTTCATTATCAACCAGTCGTTTGACGCCCCCGAGGAGGTGGACCGTTACGAGCGGATGATCCGCGATGTGGCCGGTATAGTAGTCGGTAAATACGATGGCTCGCTGAAAGCCGAGCACGGGACCGGGCGCAACATGGCCCCTTTCGTGGAATATGAGTGGGGCTCCGAGGCTTTCGGGATCATGAGGAGAATCAAGGAGATATTCGATCCCAAGGGAATCCTGAACCCGGGAGTGATATTCAATGACGACCCCAGATGCTTCCTGAGGGATTTCAAGCCGCTGCCCGAGCTGCCTTATGGCGGACAGATAGACAAATGCATCGAGTGCGGCTTCTGCGAGGTCGGATGTGTCTCGTGCGGGCTCACGCTCTCGTCAAGGACGAGGATAGCGACCCGGAGGGAGATAGCCAGGCTAAGGGCGCTGGAACATCCTACGAGGGAGGAGAGCGAGAGGCTCGGGAGGCTTGTCGAGGAGTATTCCTACCAAGGCGAGGAGACCTGCGCCGCCGACGGGCTTTGCTCGATGTCATGCCCGATGGGCATC
Organism: uncultured Bacteroidia bacterium; assembly: GCA_902797035.1. Classification (GTDB taxonomy): domain Bacteria; phylum Bacteroidota; class Bacteroidia; order Bacteroidales; family UBA932; genus Cryptobacteroides. The sequence goes on from CADBRH010000091.1 coordinate 15,863, forward strand.
AACGTTGGTGACATGACTCATCTGATCCGGCAGGAGAGCAACCCTCCCGGATCCTCCGGCCATAAGGTCTGGTCTTTCGCCGCGGACCATTTCCCGCTTGTCAAAAGCGGGGTCAGAGGAGCCCTGAGGCTGGCCTCGGCCGGTGACGCGCTGCTGGGCGACAAGGCGATGTCAGGGCTTTGCGGCAACCTCCACAAATGGACGGGGCTGCCGCTTTGGACACCTTCAACCCCGAAGGCGTATTCTGTCGGGAAAGTCTTGAACAGTGGCTCCTTCCCCGATAAGGTCGTATATTTCCCATCTTGTATCAACCAGATGATGGGGCTCCCGAGACATCAGAAAGTCGCTGACAAGCCGTTGGTTGAAGAGATGGTCTCCCTGATCCGCAAGGCGGGGTACGAGGTGATATTCCCGAAGGACATGAACAGCCTTTGCTGCGGGATGATGTGGGAGAGCAAAGGTATGCCCGACCTTGCCGACAAGAAATCCGCCGAGCTGGAGAGGGCCTTGTGGGAGGCATCGGAAGGTGGGAGATACCCTGTACTGTGCGACCAGAGTCCCTGCCTGCACAGGATGAGGAAGAAGATAAAGTCCATGAGGCTCCACGAGCCGGCGGAGTTCATCTCGCTATTCTTGAAGGACCGGCTGGAGTTCCATCAGACGGACGAGCCGGTGGCGGTCCATGTGACGTGCTCGACCAGACTGATGGGGCTTTCCGGCACGATCGTGTCATTGGCCAGACTCTGCTCGACCAATGTGGTCGTCCCGGAGGAGGTTGGCTGCTGCGGCTTCGCGGGCGACAAGGGGATGACTCATCCGGAACTGAACTCCTGGGCCCTCCGCAAGTTGAAAGACAGCGTCAAAGGGGTTCACGCGGGCTACTCCAACTCCCGCACCTGCGAGATAGGACTGTCCTCAAACTCAGGAGTCCCCTATGTCTCGATAGTGTATCTGGTGAACTCCCACACAACTCCTATAGTAAAATAATTTGCCTTTATTAATACATATTCGTAACTTTATACGATTTTAGGATATTAGCGGCAAATGTCGGGCGGAAGAGGTAAATACTGGATTATCGGGCTCATTGGATTGCTCGTTGGTGTTTTTGTCATGGCGATGTTCGACTCGACCATGAACAAGACCTCAACGAATGACTATTGCATGAGCTGCCACATCCATGTCCAGGCAGACGCCGATTGGAAGAAATCTCCCCACTACAACAGCCACAGCGGAGTGAAGACAGATTGCTCGGAGTGCCATCTCCCCCCGAAGGAGGACGGTCTCCTGAGGCACTACGCCGCCAAGGGCAAAATGGGGGCGAAGGACATTTGGGCCAAATGGACGAAAGATCCCGAGACCATCGACTGGGAATCGAAGAGGTCCCTTGACAACGCCCGTAAGATAGTCTACAACTCCTCTTGCGAGAAGTGCCATGTGAACCTTTATCCCGAGGGAATATCCGACGACGGGATCACCGCCCACCTCCACTACGACGACAACGCCGAAAAACTCGGGCTCGACTGCGTGAGCTGCCACCTCAACGTGGGTCACGACATGCCAGGCTATGAACATAAACGCCTGGAAGGCAAGGTGATAGAAGCGGACAACAGCCCTATCTACGACACCCTCGCCACCGTGAGTTCCTTCGAGGACTTCACCGAGACTGTTCCCGGCACAAAGGCGGCCATCAGGATGGTGGCGGTTCCTGGCGGGGAGTTCACAATCGGAAGCCCTGACAAGGAGCCGTTCCGCGGGGACGACGAGGGGCCTCAGAGACAGGTCAGGATATCCCCGTTTTTCATGGGCGAGGTGGAAGTTACCTGGAGACAGTTCTGGGCTTTCTACAACGAGACCATGTCCGAGGGCCGCACTCCCCCCGAGAAGATTTACGCCAACAACAGCCGTCCTGACGTGGACGCCGTGAGCGGTCCGACGCCTCCGTTCGGCTTCCCTGACCAGGGCTGGGGCATGGGCGACAGGCCGGCCATCACGATGACCCATTACGCCGCCACCACATTCTGCCAGTGGCTGTCGCTCAGGACCGGGCGCCACTACAGGCTCCCCACCGAGGCAGAGTGGGAATACGCCGCCAGGGGAGGCACCGACACCCCTTATTTCTTCGAAGGCAGCCCCAAGAAATATTCAGGCTCGGGTCTGTTGAGCAAACTGAAAGGGGCTGACACAACGACGATAGCGAGCCACGTCATCTACTCCGCCAACAGTTCCGGAAAGACCCAGGAGCCCTCCGCTGTCAAGGCTAACCCTTTCGGACTCAAGAATATGCTCGGAAACGTCATGGAGTATTGCTCAGACTGGTACGCCGAGGACGCCTATTCCGGGATCGCCGACGGGGCGCTCGACCCGAAGGGGCCGGAGAGCGGTACGGAGCATGTGGTACGCGGCGGCACCTACGCCGACGACGCCTCCGGTGTGCGCTGCGCCACAAGGGCACACACGGAACATGACAAGTGGCTGAAGACAGACCCGCAGAACCCGAAGAGCATCTGGTGGTACTCTGACATCAAATCTGTCGGCTTCAGGGTTGTCTGCGACGTTCCCGAAGATGTTAAAGTGAACTGATCACACATAAAAACATATTCAAAATCATAGTGTTATGAGCGAAAACAAAATGGACAGAAGATCCTTCCTTGGCACCAGCGCCAAGATAGGAGTTGTCGGAGTTGTCGGCGGTTCCCTGCTGGCTTCCTGCGGCAAGAAAGAACCCAAAATCGTTCCACTGAGGCAGCCCGGAGAGTATTATGTCCCTGAGCTTCCCGACAAGGCCATCGATGGCAAGGAACTTAAGGTCGGTGTCATCGGCTGCGGCGGACGCGGCTCAGGCGCCGTCATGAACCTTCTCACCGCGGCTGACGGCATCACCGTCACCGCTCTCGGAGACACTTTCATCGACCGTCTCGTCAGCCTGAAGGACAAACTGAAGGAGAAAGACCAGATTGTCGCCGACGACCACTGCTTCATCGGTTTCGACGCCTACAAGAAGGTTATCGACTCCGGCGTGGACATGGTTATCGTCGCCACTCCTCCCGTGTTCCGTCCCACTCATTTCCAGTACGCCACCGAGAAGGGAGTCCATTCCTTCCTCGAGAAGCCGATCGCCGTCGACGCCAAGGGTTACCGCCTCATCATGGCGACAGCCAAGCAGGCCGAGGCCAAGGGACTGAGCGTTGTCTGCGGAACCCAGCGTCACCACCAGCGCCCCTATGTCGAGGCGTTCAAGAAGATCCAGGAAGGCATGATCGGTGAGATCACCGGAGGTAATGTCTATTGGAACCAGGGCATGCTCTGGTACAGGGAGCGCCAGAAGGGCTGGAGCGACATGGAGTGGATGATCCGCGACTGGGTCAACTGGAAGTGGCTCTCCGGTGACCACATCGTCGAGCAGCACGTCCACAACATCGATGTCTTCAACTGGATGAACGGTTACAAGCGCCCTGTCAAGGCCACCGCTTTCGGAAGCCGCCAGCGCAGGGTCACCGGTGACCAGTACGACTTCTTCAGCGTGGACTTCGAGTATGAGAACGGTGTCCACCTCCACAGCATGTGCCGCCAGATCAACGGTTGCTCCAACAATGTCAGCGAGGAGGTCCGCGGAACCAAGGGTTACTGGAAGTCCGCCGACGAGGCCATCTACGACCTCAACGGCAACGTGATCTGGAAATTCGACTGGGACGCCTCCAAGGCCGAGTTCAGCCAGGACGATCCTTATGTCCTCGAGCATGTCGACTGGGTCAACCATATCCGTAAGGGCACAGCCCACATCGAGGCTGGCGAGTGCGGAATGTCCTCTCTCTGCGGAGTGATGGGACGCGAGGCCGCCTATACCGGCCAGACCATCGAGTGGGACGCCATCAGCGCCGCCGAGCTCGATTACCTTCCCGAGAAACTCGAGATCGGCCCTATGGACATGACCAAGTACACCGTCCAGAAGCCCGGCTCCGAAGAATAATCTCTCCGATATGGACAGAAGATCATTCCTTAAGACTTCAGCGATGGGGACCGCGGCCGTGGCCGCGGCCTCTGTCATTCCCGCTTGCGCTTCTGATAAAAAGTGTAAGAAACCCGCTGACGACGTCAGCCTGAACATCTCCTTCCAGGAAGGGACCGCCCCCGGCGAAAGTCTCGCCGAGAAGTTCGACTTCATGGAGAACCTCGGGATCGTCGGTTTCGAGCCCGGAGGGCGCGGCCTTAAAGGCCGAGTCAAGGAGATCCAGGACGCCCTTAGCGGCAGGAA